>NZ_CP022221.1:5057471-5363511 GCF_004114935.1 Bradyrhizobium zhanjiangense | reverse complement strand
GTCCATTCAAGGACCTCGACAGTCGTACGAGCAAGCAACACCGCGGGGGGTGCTTACGGTCCACATTCTTGCCTGGGCACGTTCAATGAGTGAGGCTGAGCCCGAAGTGATTCAATGTGAGCTGGTGTAGTTGCGCTCAGACCCGGACGTTCGCTTCGAGGAGCTCTGCGAGCGCAGGGCGTCCCCGGCCAACGGCTGCTGTCCTCTCAGGGCAGAAGCCCGTCCCGCTAAAGCACCTCTGCGCGAACTTGGGCGATGCCACGATCGGTAATCCCTAAGCTGCGAGCGGCGCCAAGTGAGAGGTCGATCACGCGACCGCGAACCCATGGTCCGCGATCGGTGATACGAACGACCACCGATTTGCTGCTCATAATTTCGGTGACGCGTACGTGCGTACCGAACGGCAGGTTGCGATGAGCAGCAGTTAGCGAATCCCGATCGAACGTTGCGCCACTCGCCGTCTTCCGTTTCGTATATGAATAGTAGGAAGCTTTCCCAGAGAACACTCGGTTGAAAGATTGAGTAGCTGGATGATCTCCCGAGCTCCGCGTTGGATCCTCTTCGATAGCAGGTTGCGTCTGTGGACTCTGAACTGTCTGCTCCGGTGCTGCGGGAGTGGGCTCGGCGTGTGCCTTTGGAATGACAGACCATCTATCGTTGAAGTCCTGTGCTGCAGCAGAGTCTACTGTCCATATCCACGCCGGGACTGTTGCGATCGCAACTATTCTACAAATAAGACGCACGGTCGGCCTCAATACATCGTTGGGCGGAGGGACAATGCGATCTTTTGAGGCGTGTTCCTGAACACGATTCCATGTGGCGGCAAACGGTGAATGCATACCGATGTTGCCGATTTTGGAAGCGAGAGGCGTTAGGCGCAACGCAGCAAAGTGGCGGGCTCGGTGCCGCGCATCAAGCCGCACCTTCGCAGTGCTAAAACCGCATAAGAGTAGGGCTGCCCTCCCTGCAAGCTTAAGCGTCTAACGGCACTTGGGAAATTCAAATCAGACCAACGATGTGCAAACCAGCGACCAACGCACGGGCGCCCAAATCAGTAAACGACCTGGCAGAAGTATCGCCGTAACTTTCCGCTTACTACTCCAGAGTCATAATTCATCCCACGGACGTCTACGCCGCTTCGCCGACGGCACCCACCGCGCAATCCCGCGCACTTCCTCTCACCCCGTCGGCGATAGATGTCATATCCCACCAAATACACGCGCCAATACGATTACGTCAGCTACCAGAACGCCAACCCGGCGCGGCCGCTACCCGCCAATCAGGTGCATGCCGATCTCAACGCGGTGGCGAGCTCGACCAGCGAGATCGTCGATTTCCTGAAGACCAGCTTGCGCTCAGACGGCGCGATCATGAACGGCGTCGTTAGCTTCGACCAGCTCTCCACGAGTGTAAAAGCCAGCATAGGCGACACGACTTCGGCGGATGAGATTCTAGCAGCACGCGACGATGCAGTGGCAGCAGCTTCTGCCGGGGCGACGAGCGAAACACACGCGGCAGCTTCCGCCACCGCGGCGGCAACATCCGCATCTGGCGCTGCGACTTCGGCAACGAATGCCGCGACCAGCGCCACCGCGGCAGCGACCTCCGCGTCGAACGCGAGTTCGAGCGCGACCAACGCCGCGACCTCGGCTTCGCAAGCACAGTCGTACAGCGGCATCCCGCAGAGCATCAAGTCGGCCGCATACACCACGGTATTGGCCGACGCGCAGACGCAGATTCTGCATCCCGCTTCGGACAACAATGCGCGGACCTTCACGATCGACAGCAACGCCAACGTAGCTTACCCGATCGGCTCGGCCATCACGTTCATCAACGAGATCAACACCGTCACGATTGCGATCAATTCGGACACTATGGTCCAGGCCGGCACCGGGTCCACCGGAAGCCGCACCTTGGCTGCGAACGGCATGGCTACCGCGATCAAGATCACCTCCACGAAGTGGATGATCTACGGATCAGGGCTGTCATGACCGCCTTGACGCAGTTGATCGGAGGTGAGGGGCGCGCGCAACGGGCCGTCTCGCCGTCCGCGGTCGATACGTCCTTCACGCTGGCCACCGGCGGCGCGGCGCAAGCGCAACTCTACGACGGCAACGATGCGACGCCGGCGGCGGATCCCGGGGGGCTTACTGCGTCGACCCATGCTGCGTACGATTTTGGCGCAGCGAAGAGCATCGCTCGAATGCGGGCCATCACGGCGTCGGCGAACGGCTTTGGCGCCAGCATTGTGTTCGCTATCCAATACAGCGACACGGGCCTGGCGTCCGGGTTCACGACGGCCAACACGATCACGGTGAACGCTGGAACGGCGCAACTGAGCGATAAGCAGATCGGCGACTTCGGCGCACATCGCTACTGGCGCATCATTTATCAGTCCGGCACGACGGGTGGAAACGCCTGGCTCGGCGAACTCACGTTCTACGAGCGCTACTGATGACCGTCGTCACCCCATCATCAAGGCTCAACTAGCATGCCTCAACTCATCGAGTTCGAAGGCGAACGCCACCAATTTCCCGACGACTTCACGCAGGCCGACATTCAACGTGCTTTGAGAAGCTATTCTCGGCCGGTGAAGCGCGTGCAAGGACCCGACGGAGCGCTCGTCGAGTTTCCGGCGGGCACAACTGACGAGCAGATGACCGCGGCGCTCCAAAAGCACTCTGGCGAGCCGGGACAGCCCGCGGTCCCTCCGCTTCCCCCCGGATTTAAGCTGGATACGCCCGCCGCGTCGCCGGAGATGCCGCCGCTTCCGCTCGGGTTCTCGCTTGACGTTCCGGCCGCACCACGGGCTGCCGCAGCGCCCGTCGCGCCGGCCGGCTTGGGCGCGCAGAACGCCGCGCAGCAAGGCCGTCTCTACGTCACCCCCGAAGCGCCGAAGCCGATCGAGCGCCCTGTTTCGGTCCTGCCGAGCAGCGTCGGCGGCGCTGTGCGCGACTTCCAGGTCGGCGCGCAGGGCGTCGGCAAGGGGCTCACCGACATCGTCACCGGCCCGTTCGACCTCGTGGCCGGCGCGCAGAATGCGGCTGTCGGCGGCATCAATAAGCTGTTCGGCACGAACATCCCGATGGCCACGCCGGCGTCCAAGCTGGTTGAGAAGGCCGTCGACGCTACCGGCATCCCGGTCATCGACCCAGCCACGATGTCGCGCAGCGAGAAGCTCGCCTACGACGTCAACCGGTTCGGCACCCAGGCGATCGGCACCGGTGCCATGCTGGCGCAGCGCGCGCCGAGTGTCGCGACCGCGGCAACCCGGTCTGAGACCGTCCCGGAGCGGGTTCTGGATCACATGGCACGGCCATACACGGAGGCCCCCGCCCGTACGCTGGTTGGCGATACGATCGGTGGAGCGGGCGCCGGCGTCGCAGTCAATGCGGCGGACAACTACGTTCCTGACGACGCAAGCGTCTTCGGCCACTACGTCGGTCACGGCCTTAAGGATGTCACCAACCTGGTCGCCCCGCTGGTCGGTGCTTCCGGCGCCAACACGTTGCAGGCAGGCGTCGAAGGCCTCGGCGGTATGATCCGTAACCTTGCATCCAAGACATTTGCATCCGCGCCGGCGCCGATCCCGCTCAATCCGACCACTAAGGCGCCATACAGCAACGCCGACGTAGACCGAGCCGCGGCAAGGTTTCAGTCAACTGCGACAGGCTCTCCACGAGCCTTGGCCCAAGACATCCGCGAAAACGCAGCGGCGCTTACGCACCCTGAGGAACGCGGATTGGCGCTGCAGGCATCTGCGATGCCGACCTCGGGATTGCTCTCGCGCGATCCCGGCCTGATTGCTGCCGAGCAGGGCGCTCGTCTCAAATCATCGCCCGACTTCGTGAAGCGGGATCAAAACGTCAAGGCTGCCGCCGCCGAGCGCGTCGAGGCAATGCGCGACCCAGAGGCCGACTTGGGTTCAGTAATGCGTCGAGCCGCGGAAGCTCGCGCCGAGCGCATGAACTCCGCAGAAAGCAACGTGATGCAGCGAGAGGATGCGGTTCGATCAATCGACCAGATTCGCCAAGATCAGGCGCTTCCGCTAGGCGCCGTGGCCAACAGCGAAGCAAGAGCGAGCGCTTCTCGCAGGTTCGACCAGGCGCTGGTCGATCGGACCTACATTCCCGCTCGAGCTGAAAAGAATCGACAGTTCGACACCGCTCCGGGCCGCAATGACGAGCTACCGGCGAATGAAGTCTTTAGTGCAATCGACCGAATCAGGGCTGGCGCAAACAATCTAGCGCCCGGGACCCTTCCCGAAGACTTCATGAGGCGGCTAAACGCCTTGCGTCCTCGGATGGTCGAACACCCGCCGGAGAGCGGCCAAATGGTCAACGTCGGCGGCCCTGGCACGGCGCTCGGCGGCGACTTGGCCGACCTCCGCAAGTTCATCGGGCCGGCTCAGCAGCGCGCGCAGCAAGCCGGCAACTTTGACCTGGCCGATAACCTCGGCCGGCTCCGCGCTGCGATCAATCGAGCGATCGAGGACGCACCGGGCTACTCTGAAGCCAATGCCAACTACCGGCAGTTCGCGGAGCGCTTCCGACCAGAGCGAAATGATGTGATGGCTAAGTTCACGCGAGATATCGACCGCGGCGGCCAAAATGCCGACGGCGACCTCAACCGCGGCGCGACGCCGCCTAGCGAGACCGCCGGCAGGTTCCTGGCGTCGCCCGAGGCTGCCGCGACGCTGCCGAGGGTCTTGCAAGGCTCGCCGGCGATGTCGGCTGCTGAAAGCGCTTTACGCGATCACTACCGCTCCAGCTTTGCCATGGCAGCTCTGAACGCCGACGGGACAATCAACCCGATCCGTGCGAGCTCGTGGGCGAATAGCCACGCGGACATCTTGGCTCAATTCCCCGCCATCCGCCGCGAATTCGATGATCTTGCGGCTCAAGCTCGCCGAGGAGAGCAATTGTCGGCTCAGGCTAGGGTTGACCTTGAAGCGGCGCGCTCTGTTCGTAAGGCTACTGAAGCGGAGGTGGACCGATCGATCATCGGTACTCTGATCCGCGAAGATCCACGGGATGCGGCCTCGAAAATCCTCGGTGGCGGTTACGACGCAGAGCGCAGGCTCACCGAGATCAATGCCCTAGTTCGAAATGATGCGCAGGCGATGCGAGGCTGGAAAGCCGCGGTGTCGGAAGTCTTGGCAGACAAGGTGCAAGGCACGCGGCAAGTTGGTGAGACGCTCGAGGTTCAATTCGCCCGGCTTGCCAAGGAATTCAAGGACAACGAGGCGCTGCTTGCAAAGACCTTCAGTCCAGAAGAAATGAACAACCTGCGGCAAGCGCACAAGATACTCTCCTATTTCAAGGAGGCAGAAAAACGAGCAACAGTCGGCAGCGATACCGCCGAGAAGCTCAACATCCCAGGGTGGGCCCAGCTCGCCGTTCGCCACTTCAAGGGAGATCTCGCCGGTGGCGGTTTGATCAAGCGGTTCAAGCTGCTCCTCGAGATGCTGCCGTCCAACAAGCAGAGCGCTGATGAAATCATCCACATGGCTTGGTTTGATCCGAATGTAGCCGCGTATCTCCTGGAGCGGCCGGTGAAGAATCCGAACGTTCCTCAGTACAATATCGACTTGCGGCGGCTCATCGCGGCCGCGAACGCTTCGCGCGATAATTAAAAAGGAGGGGGATGGATGCCTTCAATTGCCGCATACGATCTGTCCGAACAGCAGCGGACACTAGTTCGGCTCATCGTCAACGAGGGCAGGCGGCCTGAGGAAGCCGCAGAGCTCGCTGGATATCACCCGAAATCGGTCTACAAGACGATGCGATTACCGGCGGTCGCGGCCGCAATTTCGGAATCCATCCAGCTCGATCTCGCAGTGGTTGGCGCGCCACTAGCTTATCGGGTGGCGAAGTCACTGCTCCAGGACGCAAGCGTGAGTGCACGTGTCCGAGCCGACCTTTCGATCAAGGTATTGGATCGGGCAGGGCACATTGCACCCACTCGCAAGGAGACGTCGTCTTCGCAGAAATCGCTCTCGGAGATGTCACGTGACGAACTTGCTGCCTTCATCGCGGGCAACCAAGCCGAGATCGACAAGATCGAGGCCGAGCTGGCCTCGCGCGCAAAGGACGTGTCGTATCTGGGCTAGATGGGTCGCCTTAGGCTGGGCTGGCTTCATTTCGCGGTATGCATCTTTTGAATTGAGAGTCGTTGCCGGATTGGGCCTTGGGATGCGGTGGTGTCGCCGAAGCCGCTCCGTCATCTCGACAGTGTGAGAGCAAAGCGCATGACAGCCGCCATCGCTTGCGAGCGGCGCTTCTACGAGTCTGCCTCTGCACTTTCCCGTGCGGCTGTAGTGCAGCTAGGGCTTTTTCTTCAAACTATGCCTTGTCCTCATACGCGCAGACATCCGCTTTTGATGACGCTGCCCGCTTAAAGTAGCGCGTCGTCAGGTCGATTGAAGGCGTGCTGACGGTCGGCCTCTAGACACTAGGCTTAGGCATTCGGAGTGTGACGCGGCAACCCTGATCCAGATTTTCGTAATCGATCGTGCCGCGGAGTTGCTGTGATAGCAGAGATAGAACCCGCGATCCAACGCCTTCCGGCTGCTGCGTTCGGATGCCGACGCCGTTGTCACTCACGGTAAGGACCACTTCGCTGTCGGCATGAAGGTCGACGTGGATATGACCCGGCCGCCCGTCCGGGAAGGCATACTTTAGGCTGTTCGTAACAAGCTCATTGACGATGATCGCGATTGGGACGGCCTGCTCGCTGTGAATATACAGCTCATCCGCCCGAGCCGTGATCGCCACAGGGCTTGTCCCAGTGATTGACGCGGAAAGATGCTGGCATATTTCTGTGAGATACTGCTTGGCATCGACAACCTTCCGCTCGGCCCTGATCGTGAGGTGATCGTAGACCTGTGACATCACCTGGATACGTGAGGCCATGTCGCCGAGCGCGTCGGCCGCGCTCACGCCAGCCTGCTTGGCCTGCAATCGCATCATCGCGGATAACATAGCTAAATTGTTCTTCGTGCGATGCGCCAACTCCATGAGAAGAACCGTTTTCGCTTTCTCGGCGGCAACCATCCTCTCCAGTTCGTTACGAAATCCCTCTGCAACTACGCCGATACCGAGACCGGTCGCAACGAACAATCCCAAAGGTAGAAGATGGGCAGTCCACGGTGCAGCGGGCGCGGCGTACACCGCATATAACGTGGCGAGTGCGGTCCCCAAAAATGTGCTACCGCGATCGAACAGAAGGCTACATAGAAAGATCCCGGGAAGAAGGAAGAACAATCCGCCGAAGCCGCTTTGCGATTGCAGACCCATTTGCACAAGAATGAAGAACGCCATGATGAGGGCGCTCGTCCCAAACCGGATATAGGCAGGCTGCGGATGAGCAGGGAGGAAATAGAGTAGGCGTTCCATTCAGTCGAAACCGTCAGGCTGCACTTTGAGTTCCCGAAGCTCTCGGCCAATGTCCCATTTCTGTAGGCCGCCTTGCTCCGGCGGTGGCCGGCTGTAGGTGCGCTGCACAGGAATTTCGTCAAAGATGGAGCCCTCCTTCGTCTGCTCCTGGGCCCTTAGCCGAAGAAGGCGAAGGCCATTGCGGTGTCGGCTGTCGGGGTACAGCGGCACGACAGCGGGCCCGCCGGCTCGCGCTGGCGGGCCACCCCGGTGTACTGGCCTAGAAGGCGCGTCCACGTCGGCGGATGCGCGTTTATTCGAGAACCTCATATTCGAACGCTACGCCCTCAGGGTCGTTTTCCTCGAACCATTTCTCTGCGGCATCCTGCGTAGCGAACACCTTAATGTGGTCCTTATCGCCAGCCTGCTTGCCGGTGTTGACGTATACGAAGACTGTCATAGCTCGCGCTCCATCGCGGGATGGCTCCGGTTCTTCACCTTGATCCAGAACTTTTGCCGGCCGCCGCGGTATGGCCGATCGCGATGCTTCGAGACCAAGCCCTCAAGTCCCATCCGGCAAGCCGCCCGAAATAGGTCGGGCCCGATCTCGCCGCGCTCGAACGGTGCCACGCTGATCCCGTCCGGCCAGCGCGCCAAGAGCTGCTGCAGGTTTGCTTTGCGCAGGTGAAGGGGCAGGGACCGCAAATCATCGCCGCCCATGACGAGGATGTCGAAGGCGTAAAGCTGCACCTCATGATCGTAGAGCCGGCTGTGCAGCGCGTTGAAGTCGCTGATGCCGTCCACCCCAAGGATCACAGCCTCGCCGTCAATCACAAAGCGCTTCTGCCGGTTCTTCAGCGCGGCCTCAGCAATCCAGGGACAGCGCTTCGTCCAGTCGGTGCCGTTGCGAGAGAGCAGGCGCACGCGCTCGTTCTCCCGGATGACGAGCATCCGGTAGCCATCATGCTTTACTTCGTGAATCCAGTCCGGTCCTGAGGGGACCTGCTTGCCCGCAGTCGCCAAGCAGAGCTCGTACGCCATAGGCATGGAGCGCAGATAGGCACTCGCCCGCGAATTTACGAATCCGAATCGATAGCGCAAGTTCCTAACCGGAACAGTGCTAAAGCGAACAGAGGACTGCGGTGATCTGCTGATAGGCTCGTTCTCGCCTGGCCTTGCTGGCGTAAGGACCAGGCAACCTACCTCCAGCGTCCCGGCCTCACGACCCCCTCTCTAGCCTAGGGCCGGGGCCGTCTTGGGGTTATTAAAATTCGGGAAGGAGGCCACCGACTGAGGCGGCCTTACAATTGCGAAACCAAGAGGGTGACACACGCGATCAGCGTTGCCGTACTGAGGGTAACCACGACAAGGGCTTGTTCACTGTGGGCCTTGAGTTCGTCGTCATCCATTGTGCCCAACGCTAGTACCGCCCTGTGGTTTCAGTCGGAGCCGAACGTTTCGCGAACTGAGATAGATCAACGGACTAAACCCGACAGAACACTTGGCGAACGCGAATGTGCGCCAGAACACACACGTCCTGCACCGCGGAACCGAATTGACTCGACGCCGTCCCATAAAGCGAATTCACTTGTTCCACCCATCAGGACTGCCGGTTGCACTCCAACACAGGAGGAGCCGTAGCATGATCAGAGAACCCCACTTCGATTCGTATTCGATCCCGGCACGCGTCTGTTTTGCCATTGCTGTGTTTGGTGGCGCACTGCTGATCGCCGTAGCGGTTACGAGCGTCTACTTCATAAAATAACGCCCTGGAACCCGTGATACGGCACGTGACGTCGGGCACCCATGCCTAGAGTGATCGCCATAACGCTCTGGTCCCTAGCCGCCGCCTGCGTGGTGGCGTTCACAGTGGCCGCGCTCGTATCCCCGCATTAGCAGTAAGGTCGCCTCAGCTGCCGCCCGCTTGGTACTGCCAGAATCTAAGCCTCAGTATCCTAAGTTGAATTTGGAAGTGTCCGAATTTCCAGCAGGAACGAATGTTCTCTTTGGCACTTAAGGGGCTGATAGCCGAACGACGGTGCAGCCGTTGCTGAGGCTATGGCCCCGGCCTCCTAGGCACACCGGGCTCACTTTTTGAGGTCGCCTCAAATCGTGGCCTCGGCCTTCAAGAGCCGGACGTAAGTTCCGCTCTCGTGCAGCTCGAGCCAGCCGCGCTCCACCGCCATCTTGATGCCGGCGTCGAACTCCTCGCCGCTGGCCGTGAGCGCGTAGAGGAACGGCGCGTTGATCTTCTCGATATGGATGCGGCCGTCTTGCACGGGCTCGATGCCCGAGGCGAGCTCGACTAGCTTGCGGGCGGCGGCTTCAGGGTTGGCGAAGGGACGTTCGGCGGTGAGCTTCATGGACCAGCCTTAGCGCGATTCTGGCTTCAAAGATGCTCATCATCTGTTCGCTGCGCATGGCGCCCCCTGCGGGCCTTCATCGGGGAAATCGACGGCAGCGCTAACGGGCGTTCGACATCGCAAATTGCGGCGGCTTGCCGCTGTCGAAATCCGGCCTGACCTCAGCTCCACGATTGCCGCATGCGACGCACACGAAGCGCGGCTCGAAATCAGACAAGCGAACATCGTCTGGCCAGCGATCGGCGCTCAGCGCAACGTGATGACCACAATGGCAGTAGACCAAGACGCCGCGCAGCCCCATCTCGCGCATCTGGCCAAAGGTGATCTTCACGGGTCGGCCGTCAACGTGGGCAGGCATATGGCGTCGAGCAGAACGAGGCATGCCGACATCAAAGCGGCATAATAAGTACCTCGCAAATTATCAATCCGTTGGGCCGCGGAACGCGTGCGAGCTACTGCCGCTCGTGGGTGTGGAAAAGGCGATTGCAGAGCGCTCGAAGTCGACAGGGGCTGGCGGCACATCGCCGCCGGCTGAGGCGGTGAACGATAAGGACGCGGGGCTATGGTCCCGGCTCGCTCAGTCTGGGATTTGGGCTCGGACAACAAGCGTTGGCGCAAATGGCTTGCCAGCTAATCGAGAGCGGCCGTTTTTTGGGTCATAACTTCGTCGGCCACGTGATGACACGTTGTTACGACAAATGCCGCTTTGCTGCATTGCCATTCATTACCGAGGGCAGCACTTGAGACTGGCTCGTAAGCCGCCAATCCTAACAGAGCGGCCGCGCCGATCAGCAAATTTGCGATTACGAGCTTGCGTGCTTTGCGGGTCCACGTTGGGCTGATCATAGAGGTAGTTCCCCTTCTGGGACATGCGCCCGAAGAGGGAAGGCTGGGCCTCGTTTGTTTCAGGCCGACTTCGCAGCCCAGGGAAAATGGTTTCATGGCGATGATATGGAGGATCGATTCGGAGGCATCTCGGTTAGGCCAGCATGGACATCCAGGCGATTATGCGGGCGGTATTGGTCGGCCTCCCGGTCCTACTTGCCTCTGCTTGCGTGAGTTCTGATCGGGTCACTTCCGGTTCGACAGTTCGAACGGGGGCACCATGGGCGCGAGACCTCAATGAACCGCCCCCTAGTCGACAGCCGGCTGATGCAGCAATCTCAGGCATAAAAGCAGACCTGAATGCTGCGCGCGAGAGAGCTTCCCGTTAGAGCCATCTACGGCTCGCACTCACAAGGCCCGCCGGTTCACGCTGGTAGACCTATAGCCAGGAGGTGCTGTGGCGATCGTGCGGAACGTCACGGCACCGGCCGCAGGGGCCGTTCCAGATCGGCGCCTGCGGCTTCCGTTTGGCACCTTCTTTTAGCGGGCAGATTATTCGGCAATGAGCGACGCCGCCGCGAGATACTTCCGCCAAGCGAAGGTCTGCCTCGATGAGGCAGAGAAGGCGACAAGCCCGGTCGACAAAGAGGCTTGGCTAAAGCTGAGGGAAGAGTGGTTGGCGATGGCGGAGAAAGCTCAAAGATCGCAGTCCCAGTCCCCGAAGTGAATATCCCATGGTGACGCGACTCTAGATCGGCTCTAAGGTGGTTCCGGCTTCGGAACCGCGCTTTTGGAGCAGGATCATGAGCTTATACCGAGCTTACATAATCGGTACCGATGGACACATAGAACTGCGGATTGACCTCGATGTGCGCGACGAAGCAGCTGCAAGGGAAAGCGCCAAGCAGCTTGTCGATGGGCACATAGTAGAGCTCTGGGAAGGCGCGACCAAGATCGAGACGTTCGAGCCCGAAGAGTAGGGCTGGCTGGGCGACGGGGCCCGCTTTGCTCAAGGCCGCCTCAGTTGGACGCCGTTCTCTTGATCTAGCTCAAGGCGCGCTGGCCTCTAGGGGCAGTCCGTCAGGACATGTGATCTTCCCCCGAAAAAGTGGACGGGTTTAAGCGGCTTTTAGCTCCATCTCGATCGGGGCGATATATCCGATCGCGGAATGGAGCCGGGTGCGGTTGTAGAAGCCCTCGATGAAGGCGAAGATATCGCGCTGGGCCTCGGCGCGGGTCTGGTAGTCGCGATGGTGAACGAGCTCGGTCTTCAGGGTATGGAAGAAGCTCTCCATCGGGGCATTGTCGTAGCAATCGGCCTTGCGGCTCATCGATGCGGCGATGCCGGCGCCCGTGAGAGCGTCGCGATAGGCGTGTGAGGCATACTGCACGCCGCGATCGGAGTGGTGGATCAATCCGGCCTGCGGCCGTTGCTGCTGGATGGCCATCGTCAACGCCGCGGATGCGAGTTCGACTTGCATGTGATCCCGCATGGCCCAGCCGACGATCTTTCGGCTGAAGAGATCCATGACGGCCGCCAGATACAGCCAGCCCTCCGCGGTCGGGATGTAGGTGATATCGGCGAGCCAAACGCGGTTCGGGGCTTCCGCTGTGAAGTCGCGCGCGATCAGGTTCGGGGCGATCGGCAGGTCGTGACGGCTGTCGGTGGTGCGCACGCGGCGCGGCGGCGCCGTGATGGCGCGGATACCGTGCCGGCGCATCATCCGCTCGATCCGGCCGCGGCTGGCGCCACGGCCCTGCGTCCGCAGCACGGCATGGACGCGGGGACTGGCGTAGCGGCCGCGGCTGGCGCGATGGGCCTGCCGGATTGCAGCCAGGAGAGGCATTGGATTTTGTCCGTTCGCTCACCGGGCGCTCGCGCCAGGCATAATAGCCGGCCGGCGAGACCTCGAGCACGGCGCACATCAATCGTACCGGATAGGCGTCGCGATGGTCCTCGATGAAGCGGAAGCTCATGTCCGGGTTCCGGCAAAGATCGCGATCGACTTTTTTAAAATGTCGCGCTCCATGCGCAGCCGATCGTTCTCCTGGCGCAACCGGGCGATCTCCGAAGCCTGGTCCGCCGACATCGGCGTCGCCTGCGTGGTGGGGCGCCACGCCGCCGATGCCGGCTGCTGCCCGGCCTTATCCACCCAGCGCCGCAGCACCGAGTCGCGCAGCCCGAACTCCTTGGCCACCGACGTGATCGAGCGACCGCTCGACACCACCAGCTCAACGGCCTGGCGCTTGTACTCTTCGGTAAATGACCGACGTTGACGTTCCATTCGACACCTCCGGGCTCAATGAGCCTACTACAGGTGTCCACTCATTCGGAGGACGTTCAATGCCCGACTCCGACAAACAGATTGAGGGTAAGGAAGCGCAAATAAGAGGTCGTTGCGAGAGAGCAGGCGCACGCGCTCGTTCTCCCGGATGACGAGCATCCGGTAGCCATCATGCTTTACTTCGTTTCCAGTCCGGCCCATCGGGGACCTGCTTGCCGGCGGTCGCCAGGCAGAGCTCGTACGCGATAGGCATGAAGCGCAGACAGGCACTCACCCGCGAATTTACGAATCCGAATCGATAGCGCAAGTTCCTAACCGGAACAGTGCTAAAGCGAACAGAGGACTGCGGTGATCTGCTGATAGGCTCGTTCTCGCCTGGCCTTGATATGCTTGAGGATCAGGCAAACCTCCAGCGGCCCCGGCCTCACGACCCCCTCTCTAGCCTAGGGCCGGGGCCGTCCAATCGCCATCATCGTCCCCTCGCTGCCGGCGCGCAGGATGACGGCTCGCTGGCCGCACGCTCCCACGGCGTCCAGCCGAGCGGCCTGCCTCACGCGGTGCCGCGAAGCGGCAGGGCGAGCTGCACGTCGAGGCGCCTCGTGGCATTGGCCTGGATGAAGGCCTGCAGCGCCGGCGAGATCTCCGCGTCGGTGTCGGCAGCGCGCTCGGCCAGCGCCTCGGCGACGTCCGGGGTGGCATCGCGCGACCAGCCCTCGACCGGATTGAAGCACACGATCCGGATCGGATAGGCGTATTGGCCGGAGAGGATGTCCTGCAGGACAGTCTCGAGATCCGTGTCGGCTTCGTCAGTCTCGCGCCAGGCGCATCCGGCACGCGCGCCGAAATCCACAAGCACCAGGTAGATATCGCGGTCGAGGCGATCGTTCGGGATGATTGACGGTGAGGCCATACGCGAGAACTCCACTGACCGGAGTCAAATCTAGGTGGCCTGTGGCTTGAAGGCGAATCGGAACTGCGAAATCTTCCTCGCGTTGGCGTCGTGCCAACATGGAGGAATGAGTATGGCAACGTCGAAAAAGCAGACCGCGCGCGGTCGCAAGCAGGATCGGGCGCGGGTGGCGGGCGAACAAGATTACGAGGTTCGCTACGAGGCGAAGAAGACGCGCCGTTCGGCTTCCGCGGTGAAAAAAGCGGTCAAGAAGGTGGGCAGCAGCCGTAAGAAGGTTGAGCGGCGCTTGGGCCGATGAGGGCCGTGGCGCTCAGGCGTCGATTCTTAGGAACGAGCGCCCCCGCAGCCAGTTCAATGATCGGTCTTGCGTGCTCATCCTTTCGCGAGACCTATTGCCAACTAAGCTCCAGCTCGTTCCCCGGCGGGCTGGGGCGTTCCTGTTGCGTCGGATTCACAAATTCGAGTCCAGGGGGATGATTCTGCGGATGAAGTGGCGTTTGCCGACCGGACGGCAGGCGCCGCTGCAGAGCAATCGGAAACTAGTTTAACCGGATCTCATAACGACGTTTGAGCCGGTCGCTAGTGGTCTTTGCTGCGTATTGAATGCGTGCAAGGTCGCAGCCTTCCTGCGCGATGACATGCAGCTTCCAGTCCGAGGTGCCGGGTCGTGGATCGGGCCCGAACTCAACTTCGATGGACACGACCTTTTCTGTGCCTGGAAAACTTCGGATCTCCTGCCGCGCAATTCGCTCGAGCTCATCCTTCGACACCGGTGATCTGGACACCGTTCGCTCCTAAGGGTGGAGGCGGCTGCTTGAAGCCGCGCCCAGCTCAATGCAATCAGTGACCTCGACGTTCCTCAGATGAGAAGGCGCATCGCGAATCGCTCGAAGCTCGCGCCGATCTTATGATCAGCGCAATTGCTGCAGAGCTTCCGCAGTCAGCTCATATCGACTCCCCACCTTTTTCAACCAGCGTGCTTTAAGCATACGCCTTGCAGTGTAGAACCCGCACAGTGGACGGTTGCCTCCTGGATGAAATAGCAGGCCATTGCGTTCATGCGGGCAGGCGGCGCGTAGCGGCCTGGACGATTGGGATTTGATTGATGCGGTGATGCCGCTGGAGCCGAACTGGCCGGTTCGCGTGAGGCGGAACTTTTCGGTCATAGCGGAGGAAAGCGTGACGCAAAAAAATATGCGGAGTCGGCCCTAAGAAGGCTACGCGCTTAGCTGAAAAAGCGCCTGGGCTTTGACAAGGCGGGCCAAGCGTCGGAGAAAAGCTAAGACCGAAGAGGCCAATTACCATCGGGCGCCGGGACTGTCAGTTCATCCAAGCCGTTCGACACCAGGTGGACCTTGCTTGCCCAAGGCAAATAGATAGCTGGCAAGCTGCTTGTGGCGCATTTCAGTAAATACTGCCAAAGTTGCTGCAACGACATTGGCGAGAATGACGGTACATCCGAAAACGAGCCAACCACTATCCTTCCATAGAAGGAAAGCTGGATACATGATCGTGTGGTGAATCAGGTATAGAGTGAAGGAATAGCCGGAAAAGAACCGAATAGCTTTCGCTAGTGCGGCTGAGTGGGTGGGGCGGATCGCCTGCGTCGCCCCCACGATTCCGAACAAGAATAGTATCAATAGAACATACGTTTTTGGCTGGTATTCGGCATAGGGGCGAACAACCACCAGGTAGGCCGCGACCGATGCGATGATGATCGCCAGCGATACACTGAGCCGAGGCAGCCATCCACGTCGCGCGAGTAGGTAGACGTAAGCTCCTCCGAGCCACAAAAGGAACAATGATTGGCCAAGCCCATCCTCCTGAAGCGCGCCAAAGATGTAATGCGTAGGAATTTGCCCGAACACAAGAGCGACCGGGACAAGCAACAGGGCCGTCGCAGGCCGCGCGCCCAGGAAGAAAAGCGCAGTGACGAAGAGGTAGATGTGCCACTCGATTGCGAGTGTCCACAGGGGGCTTCCCGATCCGAATGCCGGGAACCGCAGGAAGCTTAGTTGATCAAGCGGCCCGCGGTAGGTCTCAAGCATAAACACGTTTCCGACAAACGCTCTGAAATTGTAGCTAGCGGCTAAAGTCGCATCTCCGATTGCATGCAGTGTGGCGGCATCGATCACGGCGATCGCGATCAGGCAGGGAAGCAGTCCGGAATAGATGCGGGCGACACGTTCAACGAAAAACTGCCAAAATCCATATTGGGGGTCCCTGATTGATCTCTCGACCAGCGTATACCTGATCAAGAACCCGGACAGCACGAAGAAGAGCAGCACACCGACGTTTTGCGGAAGAGGGAACTTCCCGCCCCGTAGCTGCGGCATAAAGAACGAGATTCCGTGCCCGATACACACAGCCTGCGCAGCGATTGCGCGGAGCGCGTCTAGCGTGATCGATGTGCTGTTCTTAGCGGGATTAAGATTGAACATGCGGAATGCCGGTGAGGCGCGGACACTACTCGACAACTTCTAATCGAGCAATCTGGTCGCCGACTTTATATGCAGCCTTTCGTTTCGACGCACAAACCAACGCCTCGCCCAACCTCTCGGAGAACCCGCCCATGACACATTTCCGCCGCCCGACCCCGGGAGTCAGAAGAGGCGATAAGGCATGGCGATCGCCCGCCAAGATCACACAGGCTTGAGTGACTTTTGATATCCCGAAATTTTCGCTTGCTCCGTCGGGCAAAACAGTGGTTCATAAGGCGCTGGCTCTGACTGTGCTAAGAGGAACCAGCACTATGGCGAATGAAGTTGAAGTCTCTCCCGAGCTGTCCAAAATTGCGAAGCTCAACGGAGATTTCAGAAAGAACTACGGCACATTGCTTGGCGCAATTTTGTATCTGCGTTCGATTAGTGCGGTGCGCCGGACATCCCATTGGGGTGGATTGGTCGTGGCTCTTGCGACAGCCATTTTGACCTGGATGGCAAAGTATTGGTGGTCATGAAGCAGCCCCTCGTGAAGGCGTGATTTTCTTGACCTCGTCTAGCCGTTTAAATTCCAAGCGCGCGATCGGTTGGAGGGCTCGGTCCGATGGTCAATGCGCTCGTTCCGCACAAGAGCTTGCTGCCAAAAGCACAGCGGGCTCGGCGCGCCGCGCAATACGTCAGAATGTCGACGGATTACCAACAATACTCCATTGCAAATCAGATGGCCGCGATTGCCGCCTACGCGCGGAAGTTCGAGTTGGAGATCGTGCGAACCTATCGTGATGATGGCAAGAGCGGCCTCCACATTAAGAACAGGACGGGCCTGCTAGATCTGATCGACGACGTTCAATGCGGGCGCACGGATTTCGGTTGCGTCCTCGTCTACGACGTTAGCCGATGGGGGAGATTTCAGGATGTCGATGAAAGCGCATACTACGAATTTATCTGCAAACGGGGCGGTGTGAAGGTCATCTATTGCGCCGAACTGTTCGCGAACGACGGCAGCCTCATGTCGAGCATCGGAAAGAACGTTAAGCGCGTTATGGCGGCCGAGTGGAGCAGGGAGCGGTCCGAAAAGGTCTATGCTGGTGCGTGTCTTCTCGCTCGCATGGGATTTCGGCAAGGAGGACGCCCCGGCGTCGGTCTTCGCAGGGAGTTGATTGATGTGACCGGACGCTCCCGCGGGGTGATGCAAAACGGTGAACGAAAATGCCTCCAGACGGATCGAGTTATCCTGCGGCCAGGGCCGCCAGAGGAGGTCGAACTTGTCCGCTCTATCTTCCGGCAGTTTGTAATCGACTTAAGGGGTGAGACCAAAATTGCACGGCGCTTGAACGCCGCCGGCATCCGGTGCCCGACCGGCCGACCCTGGTCCGAGGGAATAATCCGCTACATGCTGGCGAATGAGAATTACGTCGGCAATTTGCTGTACGATCGACACACCTGTCGTCTTCGAGAGTACAACAAACCAAACCCACCCGAGCAGTGGATTCGGAAGGTCGGCGTGTTTGAGCCAGTCATCAGTCCCCAGCTATTCGCGAAAGCGCGAGAGATCATCGCGGCTCGTAAGAGCACTAAGGGGCTCTCCAACGAGGAAATGCTAAAGCGGCTCAGAATCTTGTTGAAGAGGAAGGGGCGACTGAGCAGCGCTATCATTAGCGACGCGCCAAGTGTACCGAGTCCCGGTCTTTATCAGTTCCGGTTTGGATCCTTGAGAAACGCTTACCGGTTGATTGGCTACGTCTCGAGGCGGAACTGCGAATATATCGACACGCGCAAGGACCGCCATGCCATGCTTGAAGATCACGTTGTGACGCTCGGAGCGGCTCTATCAGCCCTCGGTGAAGACATCAAACTCGATCCGGTTTACCGTACTCTAGAGGTAAGGGGCACTGTCGTCTCTTTGCGAGTAGCGCGCAGCACTCATGATGGCAACGAAAAGCATTCTCCAACTTGGACGGTTGAGCGTGGCCGACATCTACCTCCGGGCTTGATCGTGGGCATCAGGCTCGACGCTTCAAACCGGGTAGTGCGCGACTATTTCTTGATGCCGGCAGCGAAACTTGTCGATCGCCTGAGGTTCACCGAACATGGCTCCAAGCGTTACGGCCTGCGTTGGTTCAATCGCATCGATGACGTCGCACGGGCTACGAAGAGGCGCCTGGGGCGCGCCGGCGGACAGAGGGTGGCGACTACGGTCTCGGAGCCTGGGATCTAATCGGCACTCTCTTACAGGCTGGTGGCAAATCCAAAGCGGCGGCAGCCACGCAATTTGAGCGGGGACGTCGTACGTGGGAGACAGCGCCGAAGAAGCTGATCTCCACGCGCTCCAGTTCTTGTGGCTATGTTTCCGAGCGCGAACTTCGCGCATCAACCAGATGTTGTGCTAGGGCGCCCCTCTTTGAGGCGAGGCACCGTTTGTTCTGACGATTTAATGAATCTCCATCGTATCGGCCGCCGAGATGTCGGAACTTGCCCTCCCCATTCGTCTTGAATCCGGCAAACCCCGAACGGAGTGCGCGTAAATGGCCCCGCGAGCCAATTGGAAAGGCTTCCTGCGACTGTCCCTAGTCACCTGTCCTGTCGCGCTCTACCCGGCGACGTCGGAGAGCGAGAAGATCGCATTTAACCAGCTCAACCGGGCCACCGGTCACCGCATTAAGTACCTGAAGGTCGACGCTGACACCGGCGACGAGGTGCCCAACGAGGATATCGTCAAGGGATACCAGTTCGAGAAGGACCAATTCATTGAGGTGACCAAGGAGGAGCTCGAGGAGATCGCGCTGGAATCGACGCGCACCATCGAGATCGATGAGTTCGTTGACAGGGCGGATATCGACCCCCGGTACCTGATCAGGCCATACTATCTGCGGCCGGACGGGAAGGTGGGCCACGATGCCTTCGCGGTGATCCGCGAGACCATCCGGGAAATGGACAAGGTCGCGATCGGGCGGGTGGTGCTAACCAGCCGCGAGCACATCATCGCGCTTGAGCCGCTGGACAAAGGTCTCGTCGGCACGCTGCTGCGATACCCCTATGAGGTGCGTAGCGAGCAAGAGTATTTCGATGAGATCCAGGACGTGAAGGTCACCAAAGATATGCTCGACCTCGCCAGGCACATCGTGAACCAAAAAGCCGGCACTTTCGAGCCGGAGAAGTTCGAGGACCACTACGAGAGCGCGCTGATTGACCTCATCAACCAAAAGCGTGCCGGCAAGACCATCCGCCCGAAGGATCGGCCGAAAGGTGAGAACGTCGTCGACTTGATGGAAGCGCTGCGGCGAAGCGTCGGGAAGGAGGCTGCCCCGGCGGCCAAGCCTGCCAAAAAGCCTCGTAAGGCGGCGGCCAGCCAAAAAGAGATGCTGATGCCGATTTCCGGGAAGAAGCCGGCGAAAGAGGCAGCCGGCAAGAAGGCCGCGGCAGGAACGCGCCGGAAGTCGGCGTGAAGCACCCAGTGAATCGTTGCGGTCGATAAAACGTCGTGCGGCAACGGCGCCGGATACTACGATAGAGGCGACATGCGCACGGCCGGCGCATGTCTGCTTTAGGCCCCGGATGCCGACAATTCGTAGGGTGTGGATCGAAGACTGCTTGTGACCCGGAGTGGACTTCACCTGGCCACTCCCGTTAATTTCACGCGGCGCGTTCCTTGTCCGACTGTTCCTTTGTGCCGATCGCGGTTTCTTCCAGCCCTTTTTCGTAATTGCCCGCGAACCTCTCAATACTATCGGCCCACATCCTCAGCAACGAGACTTGAAAGCATATGATTGGATCCAAAGCATTCATCCCGATTGCTGTCGCTGCGGCGACGCGCCTTTGTGGATCACGTACGGAACGGTTTGCGTTAGCGATATCGTCTGCCATGCTGCTCGCTCCTTCGCTCTGTTGTTATCGCCTAAAGCTGAGTGCCGGGTTGTGGACTCCGTGATTCTAAACAGCCGGCCAGAATTTGGTCCGCGGCGAGTCTCGCGCACCGGTCGTCGTGCAATTCGTCTAGTTTGTTCAAGTAAGCGACTGCCGCTATTTGCAAAAGATCAAAATCATCCTCGCCGGCACCACGCAGACCGGCGACGTAGTGATAGAGGGCGAAGCGCCTGTTATCGTTCTCGCTGATGCCGCTATGGAGCAGCAAGTAATTTCGCCAAGCGAACGCACACGCGCCTTCTCTGGCTTGAGAAGTCATGGGTACCTCCCGAAAGCCAGAGAAAGACTGACGAGCCTCTTCGTTCCGCGAATCCCGCAGTTTAACTTTGTTCCGTAGCTGCGCCGCTAGGTGCCCGCGCACGATATCGATAATGCGGTCTGTGGCCATAGCGGAATCGGTCAATGCGATTGGCTAATCGAACATGACGAACTTGGCCTAGTCGTCTTTCGACTGCGGTTTCGCTCCAATGACCGGCCATGTGTTCTCGAGAAAACGATGTGGGTGCTCCCGAGAAAATGAAACTACAGAACGCGCGAGACTTCCCATTCTGGCCATTCTGGCCCGAATGTGCTCGTCCTCACGCTGCGATGAGGGTCGAATGAATCGGCGGGAGGTTAATAGCGGGCACTCCGGCGCTGCTTGTTGCGTGAAGCGGACATTGATCAGACCTTCACTAGGCACGTTTCAATACCGCTGCATGCTTGGCGCTGACGCTCTCCCACGCGGAATAGAGTGCGCGCTTTGGTCGCGATGCAGGCTCGGGCGGAAGGCCCTATGTTGGAGATGACATGATCCACGTCCTCGAAATCGACCCGCGCATTGCGCGGCGTTGTTTGCGCGCTGGGCGGCTCCAAGCAGGAGCTTAGCCGGACGGCAATTGGTGTCGTCCGGATACATCTTCCTTCATCAACCAGATTTGGAGTGTGGCTTCCCCGTGGGAAGCCAAACAAGGAATCATGTCATGAGCATTCCCTCTATCCCCAAGGTCACTCTGTCGGTCTCTGAGCACCGCCGCCTGGAACGGCTCGCGCGCGTGGGCGCAGCTCAAGCCGACGTGGATGCACCTTTTCTGTTGAGTGAGATCCAGCGTGCGGAAATCGTCCCTGATTGTGCGGCCCGATTGGACAGCATTGTCACCATGGGTTCCTGGGTGACATTCTGGATCAACTGGGGCTTCCCTCTTGAGACGAGGCAACTGGTGTACCCCGAAGACTACACGTCCGAGCGCACCCAAATCCCCGTGATGTCGCCGTTGGGCGCGGCATTGGTGGGGCTGAAGGTCGGAAGCGAAATCCCTTTCTTCACCGCTGGGCGGACCAACGTCGTCAGGATCGAAGGCGTCAGTCGAACTGATCCGAATGATGTTGTCCGGGTTCTGTTTAGCAATCCGATGCAGAGCAAAAAGCTCTTTGATGATGATGACCCGGGACCATCGGCCGCTTAGGAAGGAGAGACAAGAAGATGAGCAAGACCAACCGCAAGAGCAAGCCTGAAATCGTATTGCCGCCTATCACGGTGATCGAGGATGAGGCCAGGCGGCTAAATGCGCTGGCGCGTTCGAGCGCGACACTCTTCCCGCGTGTGGCCCATTTTCTTGCACAGGAGATGGAGCGTGCACGCGTGGTGGCGGACAATTCCGAGCTGCGAGAGGTGGTCCGCATGGGCTCGCAAGTCCGGTTCTGCGATGATAGGACCGGTGAGGTCCGGGACGTGGTGTTGGTGTATCCGCACGAAGCAGACATAACCCTAAAGAGGGTTTCCGTTCTTACGCCCGTTGGCGCTGCATTGATCGGCCTGTCGGTTGGCCAAGCCATCGAATTTCAGACGCCGGGCCACAACAAGCGGTCCTTGACGGTGCTGGGCGTGTCCAACTGAAGGAGGCCTGCGATGCGGGATGTTTCAACCAAACAGGCCGCATTAACAGTCATCGGAATCACTGTTGCTTTGGCCGCCATGTTATATCTGGTGACCTTCTTCACGGCTTGACGGTCCAACTTCTGACGCGGCCCCTTTCGGTCTCTGATCGAGATGGATCCTACGGCCGCACGGAATGGGCTGGCATGATGGGTGCTCGTCGCAGTCGAGGTGGAATCCTGAACCGATTAGTCGCTGTCTTCAGTGCCTCTCTTAGGAGAGACACTCGGGACAAGTGTCACCGATCCCGTCCAGGACTTCCGCTACGGCGACGGCAGCCGCCTCTGGTGAGACCCCGGGCGGCGGCGTCTCTCCAGCAATTTTGAAAGCGCGATCACGAGCATGCGGATCAGTGCGGTCCTGCATCCAATCGTGCTCCTCGCATTCACGAATGGCGCCAGCTTCCAACAACACCGACCGAGCCCAGCCTTCGATCGTGCGATAAGCAGGGCGTCGCTCCCGGAACATCAACATCACGAACTCCATTGACGCGGAAGGAATCGCCATCCAGGCCCGTCGTTCCGGCGCATAGCACACAGCAGGGATTCGCAAATGTGCAGGCTTAGCCTTGTCCACCTGTTCCAGTGAGGGCTTGGACAGCTATTGTCCCGATTTCATGAGCTGCCGAGGAAGAACGAGTACTACATTGATCGGGCGATCAAGGATCTTCGAGGCGATGATCGAAATCGGCAGCGCGAACTCGTCTTCCATCTCGGCCGCGGCATCCTCGTCTCGTGCATAGACGTAGAGGATATCGCCGTCCACTTCGTCGAACCGGACAGCTCGGAAGAGCCCATCGAACCGATCTGCACCGACGATCAGCGCCATTCGGGCGGCAATCGCCTGGTCTTGGATTTCAGTCACAATCATCGCTCGGCGAGCCTAATTTCCTCTGCCGTAGTCGACCGCGAAGACCTGGTAGTATTGGCCCGGCGACGTCTGCGTGAACACAATCTCCAATGCGACGATCTCTGCATAACCCCTGGTCTCGTCGCCGACATTGATTAGGTCAACCACTGTCAGCCCCCTTCCAGTGTCGAAGTTGGACGCCGGCGCGCCGGGAATGCGGATGAGACCTTGCATGCTCGGGCCTCTGGTCTGGATTGCCACCTTGATGTGCGGCGCCGTTCGGACGGCGAGCCACTCCGAACGGAAATCAATTCTCTGCCATTGGTCGCGATCTGCTGAGGCGTGACCCATGTACCTAGGTCCAGTCGCCGGATCGATGGCGGCAAAGGTAGGGGAGGCGAGCGCCGATAAGGCGAGAGTCAGAGCTGCGAACAACCCAAGTCGCATTAGCGGGATCTCCGGCATTGCGAGCCCATTCGTTACGACCTGATTGAAAATCGGTCGAATGCCGTCAGGACCTGCATGCGAGGCTCGATATCGCGGAGATAGATTTCGCCCCTGAGAAACGCAATTTCCGCGTCAAGCTGGCTCTCATCCACGTCGATGAACCAGGATCGTGGCCGTCCATCGCTCCCATCGCTCCATCGGTAGCCCCGCCGCTTGAGAGCGTCCTTTAAATCAAACGGCGATTGCTCCGCCCAAACTCGCATCTTCTTCTTGCGAGCCTGTTCGAGCAGCACAGCTAGTGCAGAGCACCCAGTCGGTAGCTCGAAGGCTAGTATCTCGAGAAGAGCATGACAATCGTCGACGGCCCTATGGGCTTGGTGAAAGAAGCCAGCGCCATTCAACAGGTAACCCAGCCGCGAACCTTCGAAGCCGTGCTTCCGCCACTCTACCTCAGTTGCAGAGCATCCCCAGGCCTTGCGCTGGAAGACTGGCCAGTAGCGTTCCGCGAATTTGCGGTCGAACCCCGCGTTATGAGCAATGACGATCACGGCGTCCTCGACGAACGATGACACGACGTTCCCGTCGATCTGATGTCCAGCGACCATTTCGTCCGTGATGCCCGTTAGGGCAGTGACGTCCGACGGTATTGATGCGGATGGCTCATTGAACGAGGAGAATACATCACGGAGGCCGGCGATGCGACCGTCGGCCAAGTAGTCGAACTTGACCATCCCGAGTTCGATGACTTCGTCCTTCTGGTGATCCAGACCTGTAGTTTCGACGTCGATGAGAATGCCGGTTCTAGTCGGCGCTCCATTGGATGGGGTAAAAGTCTCTCTACGCGCCAAACGCCGAAGGACGCGATAGTCGTTGGACCTTGCCAATACCTCGGCCATGGCGGCTAAGGTTAGGTCGTTCTCAAGCATCGTACTTTGCAATCCTTCGGCGACGGCTCCCACGCGCGCGGTGCGTTGGGCAAAGGCTAACCCGGATCAAAGACCTACAACCAGATAGGACGCCGAAACGCCCCCCAATTGGACGCGACTAAGGCCTCCCAGACGGAGCCGGCTACACCCCAGCCGGCCCTTGAGCGACGTCAATGACATGACGGTCGGGCCCAACAGTGATCACGATCGTGTAGCTCTTTTGAGCTCCGCCCTGGTCGGTCGGCGGCGCAAGGTGCAGTTGACCTCCATACCATTCGCCGGGCAGGAGCGTATTGTCTTTGATCACCGCTTGCTCGAGCACGGCCATGTTGCGCTGACCAGTTTCGATCGTCGCAGATATCATCGCCTCATTCTGAGCCGCTGCGTTGCCTTGAGCAATGGCCGCTGCTGTCGGGCTGTAGAACGTGCCGGTTCGGCCGCTCGGTGTCGTGTAGCTGCCGTAACCAGCGCGAGAGGCGCTGTATGCGTTGGCGCCGGCGGCCACGCCGGTTAGAAGCGCGGCGGCAACCTGCCGGTTCTTTTCCTCCTGAACCAGCATCTCATAGGTCACGATTTTCATTTCGAAGTCCGACCCGGCGGCGTGTTGGATCGCCTCTACTTGTCCGACTCGAAACTCGACAGGCTGTCGGCTCAAATTATTGATGCCCACCACGAACACGGGCCGTCCGTTCGCTTGCAGCTGACGGGATGCCGGTCGAACGAGCACCACAGAGCTTTTCTGTCGAGAGACAAGGGCAGGTTGCCCATCCCGCATAAGAGCTTGTTGCTGCGGATTGGACGCCTTGAATGAAACAGTCTCGCCGGCTGTCATGCAGCCAGCCAGCGTGGCGCAAGCCGCCACAATCACCAAAATGCGCATGTTGAAATGCCCCCGTCGAAAGGCGCTATGCAAGCGCAACCGATGCGCGAGAGCAAGGGCACTTTGCGCGTCTTAGGCCCGATCCTCAGGCAAAAAGTCTAAGGCGGCCGCGGGCTACCTCTACGCACCTCGTGTCCAGCGCCGGCGGCAGGCTTTAGGTGCGCCGCAGCAAGGCGGAGGCCGGAGGGGGCGGTCGGCACGGGGCTTGGCGGTGGGCTCGAACTCAAGCACGGACTTCGAAGACCGCTCGTCGATCGCCCGAGTCGAGCAGGACATCGCGCAGCCATCGAGGCGAGTTTGGAGACGCTTTCGGGGCCCGTTGGCGGGCAGGGGCGGCCGCGCAAGCTCCACAGAGACGCCGTGCCGCACGACTTCCGGTCGACCTTCAAGGACTGGTGCACCGAGCAGTCGACTACCCGAACGAGATGTCCAAAATGGCCCTGGCGCACACCGTCCCCGACAAGGTGGAGGCTGCTTATCGCCGCGGCGACATGCGGTAGAAGCGCCGGCAGATGATGGCCGACTGGGCGACCTATTGCGCCAGCCCGCCCACGGAGAAGGGCGACAACGTTGTGCCGATGAGGGCTTAGCTCCGAAGAGCCTTTTCAATATCCGAATCGCGAGTGCGATTTACCTCATTCGCATATCGCTGGTAGCGTTCCGCGCTCTCGCGGGCAATGCGTTCGCTTTCAGGGTCGCGGGCACGCGGCGACTGAGCGGGCCTGTCCACAACCGGTTCCTTAAGCGCTGTCTGTGCCATGGGAACTCCTTTAGACCAGCCGGGCCTGTTGGCGCAAGGCGAACCTAGAATTCAAATTAATATCGAAGAAGTGCTTCCGCTTGGCCCATAGGAGGCCTTCGTTTTTTGTGATGATCGCAACGTCGACAGGGCCTCCCACGGTCTCCGAATTCCTGGTCACCTTCTCCTTCAACGATTGAAGGTTGATCAAGGTTTCAGCCAGCTCTGCCATCTCGTCGACCGGCAGCACGCCAAGTACGCGACGCAACGGGATAGCATGCTCGCGCCGCGCGTTAGCCATGATTGAGTCGCCCATCGCGTCCAGTGCCTTACTGACGTGGTTTTGAAGATTCGGGATGGGGCCATTGCCACCGGCAGCGTTGAAAACGTCGTTTGCGAACTCGCGAAGCCCGCTGTTGACCGTGTTCATAACCGAGATGTAGACGTCGCGGCTTATCCCCAGCGAAAACGTGTCGCTCATATCGGTCTGAGCGAATGAGTCGAGCCAAGCTGGAGTGTCATGAGTGATACTAACCCGCTTGGTCTCGGTCGCGACGTGTTTGCCGGCTAGAATCCCGCTCGATCGATATTCAGCAAAGCCTGGGAAAATGTCGTGGTCGCCAAATCCAGCAAATACCAGGCCTGTCGCGCCCATCTGCTGCTCCGGGTTCTTAAAAACCTCCAGAATGCCGAGCTCAGCAAACGCGGCGAGATCGCTCGGGAAGCTTGAAGCAAAGGCGTCCTTCCATTCGTCGAACAGCTTGATCAAGTCATCGCGCCAAAGCGCGATGGTCTGGTCGACATGCTCTTGCGGAATGTTTGCGGGGAGGCTTTTCGCGCTCAGCTCGACCAACCGCGCGGAAATCATCGCGTCAGTCTCTGCAAGCCGGTCCGCAGGCGACTGCCCCGGTGTGTCAGCTCTGGTGACCAGGCGCAGCGCAGCGGAGCGCGCAGCATCCAAGAAAACTAACTTCTGTACCTCTATCGGAAAGAGGCGAGGGCTCTTTTCAAGGAAAGAAAAGAATTCGGCAGCATAGTCGGCGAGAGAATTGAACGACTTCTTCTCGAGCTCCTGCCGGAAAGTCTTTACCACAATCTCCCAGGGCACGCGCAGGATGTCGGCGGAATCAAAAATCATCAGCCCTACCGGATGATGGTCCGATAGCTGGAAAATCTTGTTTGCCCCCTTGAAGTATCGCTGCTCGCTGCCTCGCTCCGCCCAATGCGTGACGGTTGTCGCGCTGTCGGCCGCCAGGACGATCGCGAGCCGGTTCATCAGGCAGACTTCGGCCGTCATTTGATTCTCTCCTCGCCAACGATTCCCCAACCGCAAGGCGAGCGCAAGATGATACTAAAGCAATCAGCGTTGGCCACGAAGGAAATCGGACATATTTGGCTTCCAGCCAAAAATGTCGGCCAGGTTTTTCGTGCGGGTGACGATCGTGAGAAAGTCCTCAAGCATTCGCACCGCTGGTTCGGGATTGTAGAGGGTCACCCACCCAGCTTTCTCAGGATATCTGAATGCGAACTCCGCGTGGTAGCGAGACACATCTCGGATAAATTCGTCGATTTCAGCCGTGAGAGACAATCCACAATCTGTCGCCTTCGTAAGTAGATCCGTGAGATTGTGAGAGTGTTTGAGTTTTCCGCTGAGCTGTCCGTTCTCTTCAATAACGGACTTCAACGCATTCTCTATGCTGAAGCCAATAAGGAGGTAGAGAGAGAGACCGATCTGTTGAATTGTGGCGGACGGATCGGCCGCGATAATGCGTTTCGCGCCTTCCAGCAATCCGACGGCCCACGCTAGTTTCTCGATGTGCATAGTCATCAGCGATGATGCTCGCGCAATCGGAGAGCGAGAGCAAGGCTTCAAAGCGTCAGGCTCCAAACGACTGCCACGACCGACAGCATGAGCATGGAGATCGCGGTGCGTCGGCCGATGCCGTTCATGTTCGGTCAGCGCGCTCGGGCGGTCAGTTCGTTCTTGAGCGCCACAGTGGCTTGCATCAGATAGTTCAGCGGATTTTGCGCGCAGTAGTTATTCAACCCAGGGCGTAGTAGCCACGCTCTCAGGACGATGAGCGATGAAATCTGCGTCGGTCTAACGATTGGGTACACGAAAGTTCAAAGGCGGGTGATCCCCAAACGAAGCGAAATAGGTCTCGAAGAGGAGCCCCTCCGCGTACATTGGAAGCTGCGAGTAGCACCACGTCACCGCGAGCTGGTGCGTTGGAAACAGATCAGAAAGCGTTGCGTGCCGTCGGAGTCGCAGGCCCGCCACATGTTGTCCTCGCCTTTTCGGAAGTAGAGAGTTCACGAGCGCGTGCACTCTACTACCAAGAGCAAACGTCCTTCCCTCCGCGCCAATATAAAGCGTGCCGGTAAGATCTTTGCCGCACAAGCGGAACAACGGGGCAGGCTCTCCATTTTCGCTGAGAGCTACGAGACGGTAGACGCCGGGTGAGTTCTGGCAGCGCCGTTTAGCCTTGAGCGAATGATGCCTCTTCCAGCGGCCCGGAATGTGCTCATTCCAATGCACCTGCTTCCCGGATCGGTGACAAACGAGAAGCCCGGCGATCTCGTCCCATTCCTCGTCATTAGCATCAATCGCGCTCATCCGGCTCTGCCTTCCGTCCCGGGTCGACCAGATTGCGAATGCTGGCCGAGACCATGGGGCGAGCGCAAGAGATCAGGCTAGAGGTGGGCAAGATTATTTTTTCAGAATGAGACCCATTGCGCGCGCCATTCGCCTCACGGATCCGGTGTGCCGACCGAGCGCCGCCGCTATCTCCGACACGACACGACGACGCGCCAGCCATGCAAGCCGCTTCCGCTCAGCGTCAGTCCATTCCTTTGGCTTCGACGATCTCATTTCGAAATGATCGAATGAGCTCGATGCGAGCGATATTGGGAAATTTACGGGTGGCGGCGAGCGACTAAAGCACGCCGAACCGCCCCGGAGGCGAATGGATTTCTCAACTCGCCTCAAACGCGCCAATCTTAGTGCAATACGCGAGCGGCTTCGGCTAGACGGACCTTCTCTCTCAGCCCCTCAAGGTCCTCCATGGCTTTACGCAATCTCACCAGATCGGAGACCATGTGTGCCAGAGTAGGCTTGCGCGGCTTTGGGACTCGAGATTTCTGTTTCATCGCGAAACGGCTCCCTGCCAGGACCGACGGAGATAGGCTGGGATTGGCAAGGACCATGCCAGTAGAGTGCAATCAGTCACGCCAGAGAGCGCGGCGCAAGGGTTACCGGATGGCCGACCGGATTCTGCGAGGCATGGGCAAGGGACGACGCGCTGAATTAACGGCAGAATGTCACCAAGCTTTTGAGAGAGAAGCGCAGGCAGCTCGTGAGAGGCACCGCTATCCGCTCAAAGCCGCGCGACCCTCCGCGGTGATGCGGTATTCGGTGTCGCCCGATGTTTGGGGGATTGCATCAACCATACCTAGCTCCACCAGCCGCGCGACGAGATCGTGATCGAACAGCGGAGTGCTGATCCACGGTTCGGAAGACAGCTGCCTTAAGAACGCGCGCTCAATCTCGGTTAGATCCACGATCGCCTCTCTGAAGACAACTCGAGGGGCGTTGGTGCCGTTCCGCTTCGGGAAGGGGACGAACCCATCAGATGGGACCGAAAGCGCTTACAAGCCCGATCACTATGGGGACGAGCCCGACGACGATCAGAGCTGGAGGACAGGCCGGCAGCAATGATCCAGACGCCGAAGAGGACGATTAAAGTCGAAATCGCATAAGCAACCGCTCTGTCCATGGGCGAACCGCGGGTTTTGTCGCCATTCGACGCCGGGCGGGGCTAAACGTTCCTGTGCAAGCACCCTCGAGGGATAACAGCGGTACTCGCCGGTTCGCAATGGCGAGCCCTCGGAATGACCCGCAAGCTGTCGGATTGGCATCCAGAAATGCAGCGGCCCCAGCGAACGGACGCCGGGGCCGTTTTATTTTGTGGCAAGCGGAACGACTTTCCCGATTCCGAGTCGAATCCAAGCTCCCGACCAATCCCCAAGTCAAAAGCCCCCGTCGGGAGCAAACCTACCCCAAGGGTTGGCGACCTCGGCTCCCAAACCGAGGTCGTTTGCCTATAAGTGTGGAAAACGGCGGCGGCAAGGCGAGCGCGAAGCTCGGTTCGAATGCGCTGGTTGCGACCCCGAGGTCTTGAGAGTGGGATTGAAGTCTTATTTAATCTCCATCACAGAATGTTTTATTTTGCTTATTTGAAGCTAGAATATCGTTATCAGCGATCATTATCAGCGATCGTTATCAGCGCAGACACTCCCCCGTGCCTGCCCGACGGACCGCCGGCTATCCCTCCGAGCCATTAGCGCTGCGACCGGCCGGGTTATAGGGCATATCAACCGCTTCTTGGAAGCTTGGGCTTGACGATCGGATAGTGCGACTTCCCAATTAAATCCCTAGTTCGAGGTGAGTCGGGGGGTGTCGTGGGTGTTTACTTGCTCTCACTCGCGGCGTGCGTTGTCGGGTTTCTTCTGTTCATGGCATTCCATCGATAGGGCCGACAGCGGACGCAACAGTTACCTTGAATCCTCAGCCCAAAGCCGAAATTAATAATCTCGGCCGGTTGTTTTTGACTGTGCACAATTGCGCGCGTTCAATTCCAAAGATTGGAGGCGAACGTGTATTTAAATTGGGTTCTCGTTATTCTTATCGGCGTCAGCATAGCGATCCTGATCGCCCACACCATCGACGCGATGCGTTCCTGAGGTTGCGCTTGCGATTGGATCTATGCCGCGTCTTCGAGTTATACGGGTACGCGGTTTCTGATTTATACGCGCCCTGCGCATCCCGCGCGCGCCGAAGTCTTCCGAGCGAAAGTAGATATCGGGGTCCAAACAGTCCAGCGGCACCATTAAGGCGAGGAACGTTTACGCTTACTGCGAAACTGCCGAGGGCGGAGAGACGGCTACAGGATGGCTTTTGAGGGTAGGCTGGGGCTGCTCCACCAGGGGCTGTGGTGACCACCGGCGTCACTAAGAGCCTTGACGATTTAGGCAGGAATAGAAAGAGGCCGCCAACAAGCGACCTCAGTCTTAGATAGGCCGAAGTCCGTGATGGGGAAATCACGAGCCCCAGCACTCAATTTGGCGGCTTCTTCTGCGGTATGCATGTGACATGAGAGCAAAAGCTGCCCCATTCATACACACATGAGCCGTTCTGGCATTTCGCTTCTTGGTTATCCAGCGCGTACTTCATTGCCATTCCGAAGCTGGCGAACACATCAAAGATTTCTTTGATGGTCAGACCTCCCATAAGCGGCCGATAGGAGCCACCAGAGATGCCGCCGTTCCCGTAAGTAAGGGAGGTGAAAAACGCTTCGAAATCTGCATCGGATAGCTTAGAGAGAGGACTTTCTTGCGAACTGCGGAGTTTGCGAACATCTTCCGGTGTTCTCGCTATCCAGTTCGCATCGCTGTTGACCAGCGCTCTATATTCTTCTTCGGTGTTAGCCAGTTTCGATTTATCGATCGCAACATTCATCGGTTGGCTCCATTGTTTCGCATTCCAGTAACGCGCGCACAGCGAGCATACTTCTCAACATTCACCTGACGTGTGAGTTGGTTCACAGTTCAAACTTGGTGTGAGAAATGCTAGGGAGCAGCGAAATGAGAGTCTCGGAAGCGGCACATTGCAGACCTCGACAGAAGCTTATGGTAAGGTGGACTCGCCGTCGTCATGGTGCGCCAATGGGTGATGATCCCAACACTTGGCTGATCAGGTTGGGTTCGACCATGAAGAAATCACGGTGGACCAGGCTATAGAGCGCCGTCGTCCGGCGGAGGCTGCTCGGGATCGCGAGAAGGCACTCGGAACCCAAATGATCTTGCATCAGTATCCGAGGCTCAACCTGAATAGGTAGAGAACCGGCCGTGCTTCATGCCGCGAACGTATCCGCGCGACACGCGCTCTTCCATCTCGCGCTCTAAAAACTCGTTCGCGATCAACAGCGCTTTCACAGCTTCGCGCGCGTCACCGCCGCAAGCTGCTATCGCCTGATCGGCAGCCGTCTCCAAAGCCTGCGCGTCTGATTGGAGCTTCGGAGCGAGCGCTTCAGGCATTGGGAAGAACCGAACAGATTAGCTAGGCAATGTTCGCATTATGTTCTAGACAAGTCAAGATTGAATGAGGGGCTCAGAGGTGCCGATTCCGATGATCTCGCCCGGGTATTCCGATTTGATCTCGCCCAGGATTGAACGAACCCGCTACGCGGGAGTGGGGGCAAGCCTGGTGAACTGAGGTGTCCTGTCTGAGAGGATGTTGGTCTTCGCACCACCCCTCTCAAGACAGGAGACCCAGATGGCTACCATGAGCCCTCTTCGGCAGCGCATGATCGAGGACATGACGGTCCGCAATCTGTCGCCGTCGACTCAACAATCCTATATCTATGCGATCGCAAAGTTTAGCCGCCATTTCGGCTACGCCCCGGACCGGTTGAGTTTCGAGCAGGTCCGCGCCTATCAACTGCATCTCATCGGCCAAAAGCGTTCGTGGTCCCACATCAATCAGGTGGCCTGCGCGCTGCGGTTCTTCTACGGCGTCACACTCGGGCAGACGGAGGCATTCGAGCGGATCATCGGTGGCCAGAAGCCTGACAAGCTCCCGCTCGTGCTTAGTGCCGAAGAGATCGAGCGCTTCCTGGACGCGGTTACAGGGGTGCGCAATCGCGTCGTGCTGGCGACGGCTTATGCGGCTGGCTTACGGGCTAGTGAAGTCGTCCGCCTGAAGGTGAGCTCGATCGACAGCAAACGAATGTTGATCCACATCGAGAACGGCAAGGGCGGCAGGGATCGTTACGCGATGCTTTCTCCGCGACTGCTGGAGATTCTGCGCACGTACTGGATGCGAGCCCGACCGGGGCTATGGCTATTTCCAGGCCAAGACCCCAGTGAACATGTCAGCGTCCGCTGCGTCCAGGCGGCCTGCCGCGCCGCCCGCCGCCGCGCTCGGCTTGCCAAGCCGATTACTGTCCATACGCTCCGGCACTCGTTTGCGACCCATCTCCTGGAAAGCGGGATCGACATTCGCATCATTCAAGTTCTGCTCGGACATGCCGAGCTGGGATCGACCGCGCGCTACGCTCAGGTCGCGACCAATCTGCTCGCCCGCACGACCAGCCCATTCGATGGACTCTCCGTCAGGGTGATCCCACCCGACTGAGCTGCGCATATGCGCCCCGTGCTCGAGGTGGCGGACATCCTCCGCCGCCACGGCGGCGCGTTCCGTGCCGCGCAGGGTCCTCGGCTGTCCTCCGATCAGCGCCGTGCGATGGCGGCCATCGAGGCGTGTCGCACAGCGACGCTCGGCGGCCACGTCGAGCGGTGCGACGACTGCGGCCTGGTCCGCGTCGCCTATAACAGCTGTCGCGATCGGCACTGTCCAAAGTGCCAAGCGCTCGCGCGCGCCCAATGGCTCGTCGAGCGCCAGGCCGACCTGCTGCCGGTCCCCTATTTCCATGTCGTCTTCACCGTGCCGGCGCCCGTGGCCGCCATCGCGCTGCAGAACAAGGCGGTGGTCTACGACATCCTGCTCAAGGCAGCAGCCGAGACGATCCGTCTCATCAGCGCCGACCCGAAGCATCTCGGTGCCGAGACCGGGATGATCGCCATTCTCCATACCTGGGGCCAGACCCTGACGCATCATCCACATGCCCATTGCCTCGTGCCAGGCGGCGGGATCGCCCCTGATGGAAGCTGGGTTCATTGTCGCCCCGGCTTCTTCCTTCCCGTTCGCGTCCTGTCACGATTGTATCGTCGGCTATTCCTGGAGCGCCTGCAGGCGGCGTTCGATGGCACCAAGCTCCAATTCTTCGGCCATCTCGCGCACCTCGTCGAGCCAGCGGCATTCGCCAGCCATCTAAACGCCCTCCGCAAGGTCGAGTGGGTCGTCTACGCCAAGCGTCCCTTCGGCGGACCAGAACAGGTTCTGGCCTATCTTGGGCGCTACACCCATCGCGTTGCGATCGCCAACGGCCGGCTCCTTAGCTGTGACCAGGGCCACGTCCGCTTCCGGTGGAAGGATTATCGCGCTGGCAACAAATCCAAAGTGATGACACTCGACACTGAGGAGTTCCTTCGTCGCTTTCTGCTCCACATATTGCCGAAGGGGTTCCGCCGCATCCGTCATTTTGGTTTCCTGGCGAACGCCTGCCGCGCCGCCAAACTCGCGCGCATCCGAGCGGCGCTTGACGCGCCGCAGCCACCTCCGCCTGCCGAAGCTGTCAACTATCGTGAGCGCTGCGCCATCCTCCTTGGTCACCGCCTCGACTTGTGCCCCATCTGCGGAGGCCGCATGGTCGAGATTGGACCTGTGCCGCGTGCGCCAGCGCAGCGACGCGCAGCACCTCGCTGCGATACATCATGACCGACGACCTCGACTTGTCCGCTCCCACTGCACGCGCTGCCCTGCCGACGTTCTCCGTCGGAACGATCAAGCACGCTCACAACGCCCGCCGAACGGGCGATAGTCAGCCGCCTGGGCTTGACGCGCCGTTCGACGCTATCGACGGCGGCATCCTTTGCTGCCAACATCAGCGACAATCTGCGGCCACACTCGCTCGCGGGCCCGACATCGGGTCAATCGCGCCTACCGGCGCCTAGATCGAACCCCCATAGGTCCGCGCTCACAAGACGCGGCTTCGTTCAATCCAGCTTCAAATAGGTCCCGCGCTGGACTTGCGGCGAGATCTGTGACGCGGGACCTATTTGAACCCTCCAGTATTCCGAGATGATCTCGCCCACCTTTCCGATTTGATGTCGCCCGGGGCGGGAGGCGTTCTGGCAGTCTGGTTTCTGGCATCGGCGGAGCCGCGTGGTCAATCTTGAATCGCGGCTCGAAGGGGTTGTTTTCTGCTGCTCCTGCTGTGGGCATGTGGGCAACGCCCTTCGCGTTGTCCAAGTGCAGCGGCATGTCCACAGCGCCACGGGCTCAGGCCTTCCGGCCGGGTTTGCGGGTTCGCCGCATGCTCTCGCCGTTGAGGTCGATCCGGTGGGCGTTATGGACCAGGCGATCGAGAACGGCGTCGGCGTAGGTGGGGTCGCCGATCAGCGCGTGCCATTGATCAACGGGGAGTTGGCTGGTGACGATGGTGGAGCGGCGGCCATAGCGGTCCTCGAGGATCTCCAGGAGGTCGTGACGGGCCGTGGCATCGAGCGGCTCGAGGCCCCAGTCGTCGAGGATGAGAAGATCGACGCGGCCGAGGGCACGCAACAGACGGGGGTGGCGGCCGTCTCCGCGCGCCAGAGCGAGATCGGTGAACAGCCGCGGGACGCGCTGATAGAGCACGGAACGGTTGTCGCGGCAGGCCTTGTTGCCGAGCGCGGAGGCGAGCCAGCTCTTGCCGACGCCGGATGGCCCGCAGATCAAAAGGTTGGCGTGGTCATCGATCCATTGGCATTCGACCAGCATCGTCAGCAGGCTGCGGTCGAGGCCACGCGGGGTGCGATAGTCGATGTCCTCGACGCAGGCCTGCTGGCGCAGCTTGGCGTATTGCAGCCGCTTCGAGAGCCGCTTGTCGCGTCGCAGTGAGGCTTCGCGTTCGAGCAGGAGCGCGAGCCATTCGGCGTGGCCGAGGCTGGCAGCCTCGCCGCCGGCTTCGATGTCGGCGAAGGCCTTGGCCATGCCGTGAAGGCCGAGTTGATGGAGTTGATCGAGGGTCGGATGCGTGAGCAAGGCATGATCTCCTAGTTGTAGTAGCGCGGCCCGCGGATGTTGGGATGGAGGATCGGCGCGTCGTCCGCGGGACGCTTGGGTGAAGGCCGCCGATCGAGATTGTTGGCGAGGATCGATTTGACCGAGCCGTAGGTGCGCGCGCCGATGTCGATCGCCCGCATGGCGGCGGCATCGAGCCGCTCGTGCCCGTAGGATCGGGCGAGCCGGATGATGCCGAGACAGGCGCGAAAGCCCTGCTCGGGGTGCGTGCGTTCATCGAGGATCAGGTCGCACAGCGCCGCGGTGGCCGGTCCGATCGAGGCGGCGTCCTTGCGGATGCGCTCGATGGTCCAGCCGGCGTGGCGCCGATGACTGGACGCCATGTGCTCCGGCACGGTCGTGTGCTTGTGGTTGCCGCTCATGCGCTGATGCGCGGCGATCCGCTCACCCTTGTGGAATATCTCCACGGTGCGGGCGGTGAAGCGGACCTCGACCTCGGCGCGGGCGAAGCGATGCGGGACGCTGTAGTAATGCGCCTCGACCTCGACGTGATAGTCGATGCTGACCCGGCAGATCCGCCACTCGGCGAACACGTAAGGGCTCTCCGGCAAGGCCTTGAGCGCCGGCCGGTCGATCTCCTCCAATAGCTTGCGGCGGGTGACACCGAGCCGCCGGATCGGTCGCTCCTCGTTGAGCCGGATCATCAACTCGGCGATCGCCGCGTTGACGTCGGCGAGGCTGTGGAAGGTGCGGTGGCGCAGCCGCCCGAGCAGCCAGCGTTCGACCATCAGGACCGCCTGCTCGACTTTGGCCTTGTCCCGCGGCCGTCGCGGCCTGGCCGGCAGAATGGCGGTGCCGTAATGTGCCGCCATGTCGGCGTAGCTGCGATTGATCCTAGGATCGTAGAGGCAGGCCTTGATCACCGCGACTTTGGTGTTGTCCGGCACCAAGAGCGCCGGCACGCCGCCGATCGCCTCGAAGGCGCCGACGTGGCCGCTGATCCAGTCGGCGAGCCCCTGCGTCCAGGTCGCCTGCGCGTAGGTGAAGCTCGATGCGCCGAGCACCGCGACGAAGATCTGCGCGGCGCGCCGCTCGCCGGTGAACCGGTCGATCACCACCGGCACGCCGTCGCCGGCATAGTCGACGAACAGCTTGTCGCCGGCCGCATGCGACTGGCGCATCGTCACCGACAGGCGGCCTTCCCAGGCGCGGTAAAGCTCGCAGAAGCGCGAAATATGTGATCGTGAACATATTTCGCGTTATGTTGCCGCCAGATTTATGTTGTCGCTGCTGGAGCGAGCCAAGGATTGCGCCAATTTCCTCGGCTCGCTCCGCAACATAAGAGTGTGACCTTTCGACCTACAGGGCCTTCAGGAATGCCATCAACGACGGGAGAGAGGGTTGCCGAGGCGGCGGCCTCAGACTGCTGATGTCGACCCTGGCTAACGCCTCTGCTTTCATTTCCAGGTCGACTTCAGCATAGATGTGCGTGGTGTCTAATGACACGTGGCCCAGCCAAGCACGGATCGTGTTGATGTCGACGCCGGCGCGCAGCAGGTGCACCGCCGTTGTGTGCCGAACCGTATGTGGGCTTACGCGCTTCGTCGCCAACGTCGGCACCGTTTCGCCCGCCATGGCGGCATATTGCGTCACGAGACGGTGTATTCCGAAGCGCGTCAAAGGCTGGTTCGTCCGCCCGAGAAAGACCGCTTCACTTTTGTTCCGGTCGGCCACAAGACGAGTCAACGAGGTTGCGGTCGTTGACCACAATGGACAGATTCTAACCTTGTTGCCCTTACCGTGAAGTCGCACTGACGGAGACGCACCCAGTTGGAGATTGCCGACCGTCAATTTTGCTGCCTCATCGGCGCGAGCACCGCTGTTGTATAGGAAAAGCAGCAGAACATGGTCCCGCACCCCAAGACTCGTGCGTCTGTCAGGTTGATTTAGCAACGCGTCCATCTCGGCCTTTTCGAGGTATCCGATCGCGGTCTTGGCCGTCTTCTTGAACGGCACTGCCCGTATCTCGGAACACCAGGCCAGGTGGATCGGCGAACGCGTCCCGATAAAGCGCGCCAGTGAATGGATGGTCGCCAGCCGTTGGTTGCGGGTAACCTCGCTGCACCGGCGATCGCGCTCCAGGTGGTCCAGGAACTTGCGGACGACTTCCGGCGTCAGCTCTTCCACGGTCATGCGATCGATGGCGCAGCCTCCCTGCTTGCTGGCGAACGGCAGCAACAATGTCAGCGTGTCGCGGTAGCTGGCTTGGGTGTTGCGGGAAAGATTGCGCTCGGCGACCAGATGTTCCAGCAAGAACCGCCGGATCCACGGACCAAGCAGGCTCTTATCCTTCATGGTCGGCCTCCATCGCGTACAGGGCAAAGCGCTCGCTGGCCGCCTGGAGGAGATCTGGCGTCATCTGCAAATAGCGCTGGGTTGAACGGATATCGATGTGGCCAAGGTAGGTGGCGAGTTGCGGAAGCAGTCGCTGCACCTCCTGGCCGGAGCGATACCATGCAATTACCCGGTGCACCGCGGCTGTGTGGCGAATATCGTGCAGCCGTGGAGGTCGAGGCTCGCCGACAGGGCAACTGATTCCGGCGGCCCGGCGGACATGCTGAAACCAGGAGATGACCCGCACATAGTGCCACGGTCGACTGCCGCGCGTAGTGAATAATGGAGATTCTTGCCCGCGCGGCAGAGGGAGCCGGCGACGGCGCTCGACGTACTCGACCAATTCCTGGTTGAGCTTTGGTCCGATAGGCACGAGGCGCGTTTTGAAGAACTTCGTGTCACGGACGGTGATGACCTGATCAGTCAGATCCACGTCTTGCAGGACCAAACGAAGCGCCTCGCCAATGCGCATGCCGCTTCCGTACAGCAATAAGAGGAGCGTACGGTACATAGCTGGCACATGAGGGCGATGCCCAACCTCCAGGATCGAGGTCGCGTCCAACAGGCGGCGCAGTTCTTCCGTGGAATAAACATAGGGCGTTTGTTGCGGCAGCAGCTTTGGAAACGATGTCGGCAGTGGGGAGGATGCTGCGTACCCGCGACTGATGGCGAATCGATAAAGGCCGCTCAAAACCCTATATCGCAGCATCCAGGTGGCACTGAGCGATCCTTTGCCTTGGAGGAACTCGGCTACCGCCTCTGGGGTGACTTCGCCGATATCTCGATTGCCCATCGCTCGGCAGAACCTACGGAGCAGAACCTCAGCCGACTCGAAACGCGCCCCCAGTGAGCGCTGCTTGGCCAGATAGGCGTCGACAACATGGGTCAGCCTCATTGGAGGCCTCCCAGGTCGAACGCTCCGACCTCGCGAAGCGCCTGCATGTTCACCTTGGCGTAGATGCTGGTTGACGCCGCGCTGCGATGTCCCAAATGGTCCCCGATCTCCTTTATCGACAGACCTTCGGCGAGAAGCCGGGAGGCGCAGGCGTGGCGCAACGCATGGCCACCGCGGTGGGCAGCGTCGATTCCAAGTGCAACAAATCTGCGGTTGGCGACATCATAAATGCTCCCTGCCTTCAACGGTCGACGGGGCGCGTGCATGCAGAGGAACACTTCCGGGCACGATGATAGCGGCCGCACCGTGTCGATGTAGCGGGCGAGCGCCTCAGCCGCAGAGGGAACCAGGGGATAGATCTGCGGCTGCCGGCGCTTCAGGCGGAAAAGCCGTAGCGTCCTACCGGCCCAGTCAATCTGATCAAGGCGCAATGCCGCCGCTTCGCCGCTGCGCATCCCGTAGACCGCGAGCAACAGCAGGATCGCACGATCGCGGATGTCCCGGGGTTGTCAGTCTCGGCGTCGGCCAACATGCGCTGCACGTCGAACCAATCTGGGGCATACGGCAGCGACTCCTGACGATAAAGCCGAGGCCGGCAAATCGAGGCCGCTAAGCGGTCCGTACACATTCCCCGCTTTGCCGCGTAGCGCAGAAATCCCCGCAAGGCAGAGGCTGTGTTGGCCACCGAAACGCGGGACCATCGTCCCGTCGCCTGGGCGACAAAATAGGCGTCAACGTCTTCAGGCTGAAGGTCCCTGAGTTGCCGGTTGGTTTTGTCGCACCAGCGCAGGAACCTGCCGATTATCCGGCTCCATTGCTCCACCGTCGATGGCGAGAATCCGCGCTCATTGCGCATCCATGTCACATACTGGTCGAGTTGGCTCTGGTACTGAAACACGACGGTTGGTTCACGCCACCAACCGAGAAATCGAAGCCAAGGCCGTCCGATGTCGACCACTCTTCGTGCTGCGGTGGCAGCCCCCGTCAGGCGCAGACGCTCGGTCGCGATCCGTTGGAGTGCCTCGATATCGATGCCCTGCGAAGCATCTGGACCGAGACGTGCGGCAATCCGCAACAGCTCGTTGCGCTTGATCTTGAGAGAAGCTGCGGTCGCACCGGCTTCTGCACAGTGGCGAAGGTACCGGTACCGCTCGTCGGTGAATGGCGCGTCATCACGGTGGGGTACGGTCAAGGGAATGGAATATATCGTCTGATCCATAGCGAGCCTCCATTGGACAAAAGGTTCGCTACCCAGACGTCGAATTATGTTGCGTGAACAATGCCCGCAGAGCTCAGGCTCCCCGCAATTATCGCTCCTTGCACAACATAAATCTGGCCGCAACATAACGCGAATAGCGATACCCGCCGGGTTCGCCCGCGATGTACTCCTCCCACAGGATCGCCAGCGTCACGTGCTTGCGCCGGAGTTCGCGGTGCACCGCCGCCCAATCCGGCTCCGCCTGCCGGCGATGGCCCCGCCGCGTGCCGGGCCCGGCTCCCGCGCTGGCGAACAGCCGGGCCTCCAGCTCCGTGTCGGTGATGTCGTCGGTCAACGGCCAGCTCAGCCCCGCCGCCTCGAACCGGCGGATCGTCAACCGCACCGTCGATGGGGCCGTCCCCACCCGCCGCGCAATCTCACGGGTCGACATTCCCGCCGACTTCAATCTGATCACATCGCGCACGTGGCGCATCGCAAGCCTCTCCGTCGGCATCCAGGTCCCCCTTCGCAAAGCCGAAAGGCGGGACCGTATCGGAGCCAGAAGAGGCCTCGTCACCCCGGGCGACATCATCCCGGAATGGTGGGCGAGATCATCTCGGAATGGCGGGCGAGATCAAATCGGAACGGTGGGCGAGATCATTCCGGAATGGTGGGCGACATCGAGCGGAATCAGCACTCAGAGGCGAGCAGGTGAAGGGGAATTGTAAGCTTTGCGGCGAGAGTCGGGACCTACAACAGAGCCACGTGCTGCCGTCGTTCGCCTTCAAATGGATGAAGCAAGCTGGACACATTCGAAAGTCCGGCTTGCCCAATCGGCGTGCACAGGACGGAGAAAAAAGAGAATGGCTCTGCTGGGATTGTGAGCAGCTTTTCAATTCTTTCGAAACGCCGTTCGCAACCAAGATATTTCACCCGTATGACCTCGACCGATCAGTTAGGGTCCGCCACGGTGAGTGGATGGCGAAATTTTGCGCTTCCGTTGCATGGCGATCTCTTTCTGTTTTGCAAGAAGACGGCAAATTCGAGCTTCTGACCGAAGAACAAGCGGCTTTGGGTGAAAGGGCGCTAGAAACTTGGTCGCGCTTTCTTCTGGGACGTTACAAGCATGCAGGCGAATTCGAATTGCACATCATAACGTTTGGTGAGATCGAAAGCACGTCCCTTTCCGTGAGCACGCCAAACATCAATCGGTATCTTACGCGCGCGATTGATATGGACTTAGCGTCCAATAGCTCGACATGCTTTAGCTACTCCAAGCTCGGCCCGTTCGCTATCTTTGGCTTCGTGCAATCCCATCCCGGGCAGTGGAGGGGCACGAAAATTCCTAATGGCGCCGGCTGGTTTCAGCCGCACACTATTACTGTGCCGAAGCAGCTATAGGACTATCTGAACGATAGAGCGCTGCACGTCAGACGCGCACTGGAATCTATATCCCCCACTCAGCAACAAAAGATCGCTGACACAATCCGCGCGAACCCCGAGCGCTTTTTGCAGTCGGGCCTGCTTCGAGCGATGCACCGGGATGTCGAGATGTTCGGCTCGGACGCGTTCAGTAACTACATCGACGACACGTCTGCGCAGAAAGACGACTGATGTTTGAGTTTGTCCGTCCTGCTCTTGCTGGCTTGCTGCTTGCAGCATTCAGCGGCGCGGCGCTTCCGAGTGATATCACAGGCCAAGCCACCGTCATCGACGGCGACACCCTCGAAATTCACGGCACGCGAATTCGACTGTGGGGCATTGATGCGCCCGAAAGTTCGCAGCTCTGCCGGGGTGACGACAGCTTACTGTATCGTTGCGGAGCGAAGGCGGCGAATGAGCTGGACAGGTTCATAGCGGGGAGGGCTGTTAGCTGTGAGCCTGTCAGTACTGACAGGTACGGGCGGACAGTCGCAGCGTGCTCAGTGAGCGACGTTGATCTTGCGGAATGGCTCGTCCGTAACGGGCTAGCGTTGGATTGGCCCCGATGCTCCAAGGGCAAATACGACAGCGTTCAACGCCAAGCCGAACGCGCGGGGCGGGGAGTGTGGGCGGGCAGTTATGTTGTGCCCTGGCTGTACCGGGCCTGCATTAAGCAAGGAGGTCAACCGAAAGGCTGTTCCGACGAAGGGAACCCGCATCTTCAATAGATTGCGTGTTTCGGACCTTCGACTATAAGCGCAGCGCTAGGGGCAATCGATTTGCACGTTTTCGGGAATGATAGAGAATGCGACTGAGGCCATGGGTCGTTGCGACATTACTTGTAGCTGGGCAAAGTACCAGCGCGTTCGCACAGGTGACTGAGACAATTCATAGTAGCTGTCGGTTCTGGCTCTCCACGCCTGAAACAGAGAAGCGTGCTTCGACCTTAACGATGACCGTTTTTGCGATTACCAACGAGAAGCACATGAAGAATGTGGGTTGGTCGCTTGGTGAAACGAAAATCGTTCGTTCGGTGCTCGACCAGTGTCGTCAACACCCTGAACAGCCTCTTATCGCCATAGTCGCTCCCCTCTATCAGCAATTGGACGCGGAAGGCCGTTAGACAGGACAAGGGGCACGGGAAGCCGGTTATTGTTCCGACGATGCGATCTATGATTGCCAGACCATCATGTGCATTCTGTCAGCGACACGTGACGAGGCACGGTGCTTTCTGATCGCCAAGTTCGTCGGCGAACTTGCAGTATTTTGAATCTCGAAACTTTGGGTTGGTGACAATTGCGCCTTCATTCGATTCCAGCACGCAACCTTCGCCCACTTCTTTGGTTATAAACATCCCCTCGTATTTGCAGTAGAGTGTAGTGCCTTTGAGAAACATGTTGATCTCGCCCGTAGGGAGATAAATTTGCCAAGGCGCGCTGCCGTCGATTGAGCGAGCTGCTTCCAGAGGCGTCGAAGCGAAGCCCGTCTTTGGACAAACGTAAACACTTGCGGCTTTGGCTTCTGTGATCCAAACAACAAGTAGCAACGCAAGAAGAGTTTTCATTCCTGATCCCATCCCGTTGGTCGGATTCGCGCTACCCGCAACTCCAAATGAACTTCTCGAACTTGTCATCCATCGTTGCTGTGCAGGTTTTTTGCACCGGCTCCGTGATGTCCGGAATGCGAACCAGGATATAGCCTGAAAGCTTTTGCTTGTTCTCGCGGATCAAATTGATTTCCGCGACCTGCAAGCTCTTCTGGCTGTAGTAGTCGCGGATGCTTTGGCGTACCCGCTCAATGTTCTCCGGGCCGAATCCGCTCTCCGGTGTTGCGCACCAGATCGTGAGGCCGACGACGGCGAGAACCAAGAGCCCGACCGTAAAGCCCAAAACACGGAGCACTTTCGTTGCGCTCCGATAGACCGATTCTCGGATAACAATGCCCATTGCTCGCCCTCGGTTGAGGAACTTCTATGCCACTACCGAGCGACTTTGGAAAGGCGGACCGGGCACGGGGGCGGGAGGCGGTAAAGACAGGCTGAGTGCTACACACCCATTTAGTACCCGGCTGCGGCGGGCCAACCTGTCAGGCTCGTTCAGACAGTGTGTGCGCCCACCGTCGTGCGAGGGAGCCTGATTGGTCGCATGCCCGAAGAGCTTGACAACTTCATGGCGTGCTAGACGTATTATTCAACTGGTCGTCAGCGTCATAGGTCAGCAATCAAAACGTGCTATCCAGTTGGTTCCGGCAATTGCAATTGCGATTTACTTACTAGCCCCACGTTCGCCGAGCAGCGGCATCGCTCCGCGCTTGAGATCGCGGAGCGCATTCTGTGGCTTCCGTCGCAGGGAGAGCGGGAGCCAGCGGCGATTAAACGGCACGTGCTGAACGAGTTTTTTGGCGAGCGTTAAGATCGCGGGTCCAAGCGTCCCTCGGCAAGATCGCGAGCCCGCTGCATCATGCGGGAATAGAAGTCTTCACGCTCGCGCCGTATGCGCTCCTGATGCGCCCTGAAGTTTTGAACGCGCTTAGCAATGTGCTCCCGCTCCGAGGTGTTCCAACTCAGGGGGCGGGCTGTCGGGGCGGGTGCTTCCGCAAGAGCGGGCTTCGGCGGCGCAATCGTCTCCTTTGACTGCTCTACGGGCGCTTGCCGATTCGTGGCGGTGCGCTCGACAAGGGCGGCAGTTTCGCGAACGAGCGCGTCCAGCTCTCTTTTCCAGTCCATTTGCTTGGCTCCCCGCAACAGTGTGGAACGGCGGGGGCGAGTGGTCAAATGGTCTTGTGAACAACCGTCCTCCCAGGGTTAACCACGCCGAGGCTTCGCATCAACCGTCCCTTGGCCTTCGAAGGCTAGCGCGGGAAGCCGCCAGCTCTCGGGGCTCGGCTCTGCATGCTTTGGGGAATCGGGAACCGCTCACGGTGGTTCGTGTTTGCTTCGCTACAGAAGCCACCCGGCTCGCACGCCCGGAGTCGTTCGGACCGCGAAGCGTTCAAAGGGATAAACATCCGGGTCCTGACTGTGCGGAGTGCGTTATGGATTATCTGCCCGAACTTCGGCGCCTTGAGCATCAGCTGGACTTGGCGCATCGGGCTGTGCGGCTCATAGCCGATAGAGAGACCGCGCATCGTCTCGAAGCGTTCGCCCACGAGATCGGAGAAAGGTTGTGCACACTGAAAGCGGCAAGCCGCGAGGAAGCGATCAGGAGACGGGCGTACGAGCTGTGGCAGAATGCGGGGCGGCCCGGGGGCAGGGATCTGGAATTCTGGCTAAGCGCGGAGCGGGAGTTTCTACGGGGGCAATAACCTGCCACCACGTCTTCAAGTGCTGACGTGGGGTAGGTCGTGGAGGAGGCGCTAATACCTGAAAAATCATAATAATATCAAATGCACATAGATGGACACCCCTTCCGCCGCCGAAGCATCGTTTCAGTCCATCGGGTTGTTCCTCAGTAGTAGCGTCGGCTTGTGCGGCCGCTTTTGCGGATCCTTGTAATTGAAGTGCCCACGCGTCGGCATCGGGATCATGTAACGCTTGCAGAGATTGCGGAGGGCGGTCTCGGTGATCCCGAGATCGGCGCCGGCGCGGATCATCGTCTTGCTCCACACCAAGTCTCGGAGCTTCGCCCGACTTATCTTGACCTGCATGCCGCGAATGCTGACATCGATACCGCGGGTCCTCGGCGGCCGTTTGATCCCGTGCTTCCGCTCGAATGCCTTGGTGGCGCGGTCTTCCATCCTTGATCGGTATCGCGCCAGCCGCTCGGGGTAGGGATATGGAAACGGCGCGCACGCCTTCTTCAGCTTGTAATACCGCCGGGCCCAGGATTGCTGCTCTTTGTCGTCGAACGGATAGAGGGGCAGGTCGACGGCGCGAGCCCATGGAGCTCCGTTGGGCATGTAGCCGGGCCTGTTCAGCTCAAAGTCCCACCACAGGGCATCCGAGAGTCGGACCCGTTGCTGCGGAGTGGCCAAGCGATCGACCGTCTCGGCGCAGTATCTGGGGCGGCCCGATGGATCGCCGGCCACTGGCGCAATGATGCCGATATTGAGAAGGCCATCGAGCTCGTAGCCCTTTAGCCGGAGCCGCTCAAGGACCTCGTGTTCGTCGTAGAGGGGCCATTCAGTGGTCATCGCGTTCAGCCCCGACGACAACGCGCGTCCATCTGATCGGGCGGTTAGCAAAGCTCGTATTGAAGTAGCCTTTGGGGGGCGTCGGCACTTCGAAAAGTTTGCAGATGCGCATAAGCACGTGCTTCTTCATCCCAAGGCGTTTCGCTACCTCGGCCATCGGCGCATTCCAGACGCGCAGGCCCAGCTCAACTCGAGAGATCCCGGTGTACTTGGTGACCTCTTCGTTCTGAAGCGCGGCCAGTCGATCGATCATGAGCTGAGCGTAGGCCGCGGCGAGCATCGCCTTTTTGATCTCAGGGGGAGGTTCGTGAGGTACGCTGAGCTCCGGGGCAGGCGGCGCGTCCGGCTGCAGCGAGTGAGACCGGTCGATGGAGCGATCGTGCGGCAGAGGGGTCGGAAATCGGTCATCCGGAATGCCGGTGAATGGCTTTGCGGCGTTGAGGACTTCCTGTTCGTTGCGCATGCTTTGCTCTCTGTGAGCCCCAGCATGCTTTTGGGATCACTGAAACCGAGCTCGGTCAACGGTGAGAGTTTGTTGGCTTTGTCGACATTGCGCGAACTGCCTGCAATTTGACAGCTCATCGCCGTGATCGTTGGCCTTTGTCTGGTCGTTAGTTATCGCAAAAGTCGGCTCGCGACAGAGAGTCACTCCGAATCAGGTCGGGTTGGCGGTGCTGCGTTATCGATTTTGCGTGATTTAGCGGCTTTGGAGGAGCGACTTCGTCGACCGGGGCTAGCTGCTCTCTGCGACCACGGGCCATCCGGGATACGTCTCCGCAGGCCGGTTTGGTGAGATGACTTTTGGGCGCGCGGCCCTTTCACGTGGCCGCTTCGCGGCAGTGCCTGGCGGCTTGATCAGACCGGCGGTCGAACTTGGACGCCGGCGGCAGCCGCAGCATGCAGCATCTTCTCGCGTCCAAAGAGATTGAACGGTTTGCCCTCACTCTCCTCGATCATCGATTGGGCCTGCAGTCTCATGAACTCGTCGGCGTACTCACGACCCTGAAGCTGCGCGATCATGTTGTATTGCCGGTTTAGCTTCGCGATAAGGCGATCGCTGGACCATCGGACAATCGCTTGCTGGATCCGCACGATCCAGTACGCAAGGAAAATAGGGATGCTGGCAACGATCACCGCAAACCATAGCGGCGACATCCAGTCCAAGCCGGACGAAGTTGCCATGAATTGACGATACGGTTCTTGCCAGAGGAGCAGCACCAAGCCCGCGACGACACCGAGCAGCCCGACAGCGCTGGCAAATCCCAGTGTGAACACCGTGTAGAACTGGCCGCGGGGCATCCGGAAGTCTCCATTCTGGGGCTCAACGCCAGATTGCCGTAGCTGGAAGGACCCTGCAAGCCCGCCAGAAGGCCGCTCAATCGAGATACGAGGGCCGCTGGCCCCGTTGCACGGCTAAGGCGGCCTTCCACGCCAGCCGAGCACGCTCACGCGCCTCCGGGCTCATTGGCGGCATCCTAGCGATCAATCGACGCTTCTTCGCGCGGGCCTTCTTCGCAGTTGTTGATTTGGGCTTCTTGACCGGTACCGGCACGCCCGGGGCGTGGTGGCGATCGCACCGTTTGTTGAGATGGCCGCGTCGCAGCCACGTCTTCGTGGTCATGGCCGTAAAGATGCGCTTGGACCCGGGTTCGGCGCAGACCGACTGGTACCGGATCATTTCAACGTAGCGGTCATCCCGGGTCCAATGGTCCTTCGTTCCGAGGACCTCGTAGCTTTGGCCGCGAGACTTGAAGCGGCGGCCGGGGGTGAAGCGGTTCATGGAATCCTCCCGAGAGGGCGGCGGCCAAGCGGCTTACGCGATGATTGCTGTCCCGGGGCGGCACGGTGCGCCGCGCGCATCTCCGCCCGCTGGGGGATTGCGGACAACGCATCCCCCCGTAGGGGTGGAGTTGTCCTGATGTCCGCAAAAACGCCAAGCCGCTGGGAAGATTGGATGTTTTGAACTTCGCGGACATTGGTGTCCGCAATAACGCGTGTCCTGATGTCCGCAATGTTTAGGATGTCGTTGAAAACGCAGAGCGTTTTGGCTTTCGAGGACGAGTACGGGGCCATCATGTCTCGTTGTCCGCAATCTCGAGAACGAGGTGCAATGCTCGGCCCTGTTTGCCCTTCTCGCGGGCGTTTTCGCTCCGGACTCTGTCGCCGTTTCCATAGACCTGCGGCTGTTCGAACATCCGAGCCAATCGCTTCCGAAGTGCCTCCGGTGAGACGAGCTCGGCGAGGCCCGTGTCGATCAGCTCGTCGGCAACAGACTTCACTGTCATCTGCCGGCCGTCGGCTCTTCGGAGTAGGCTGGCCACCCCATGTCGGAGGCGAGCATTCTCGTCGGATGTAGTCTCGGTGGCGGTTCTAGCCCGATTGAGCTTCGCCGGCACGAGCACGCCAACCTCTTCACCACCTGTGCCCCCGATGATTACTCCTTCGCGGCGGTAGAAGCGCGGTTCACCAGCGGCGAGAGCCAAGTTTGCCTTGGCGTCATCGAAGCGCACGTATTTGCGAGCCTCAGACTCTTGAAGTCCGTATTTCTTCGCGGTTGGCGTATCTACCGTGTAGAGCGTGGCGACCATTCGTGCGACGCCGTTCAAAGCGCCGGCACCGCGGCCGGCGTCCATATCGCCCGCATAGGAATCCCTGTTCGCTGCGTTTGGGGGCTTTCGAGTGTGATGGGCAAGTACGACGCCGCAGCGCCCATTGACCGCGATCCGGCGGAAGATTCGGCCGACGGCCGCAATCTCCACGTTATTGTTTTCGTCGACCGGGTGGAGCTCGACGAACGGGTCGAAGATCGCGAGACCAATGCTGTTCGCTTTAATGAACTCCTCGACGTCGATCGCATCTCTCGACCTGATGACCTGTTCGCCGTCCTTCCTCGCGAACATCAATGCGCGCTCGGCGCCTGATGCCATCGCTAGAGCCGGTCGGTCATCTATCACGAGGTCCGACCATTTCACGTCGAACTGCGCCATTACGGCCGCTAGGCGGCGCTGGAGTTCGGCGAATTCATCCTCCTGATTGAAAAGGAGGACACGTTCCCTTCTTGGGATCTCAAACCCGACGATATCGCTCCGTCCCGTAACCACCGCGACTGCCATCATCAGCAAGAAGGTGGTCTTTCCCACGCCGGGTGGCGAGATCAGAGCCGAGACGTATTGCTTCGCCACGTAGCGTCCAACAACAAACTCACGTTTCCGGAGCTCGTTGACGTCAAATGCATCAACCCAACTAGCAGAAAAACTGGAGACGGCGGCTTCGGGTGCAGCTGTGAACTCTTCCTCTGCCGCAACCGAGTTATTTCTGAGCCAAGCTCGGGCTAGCTGGCGAGCATCGACGTCCTCTGGGCCGTGGTCCCAGATCGCTGCCAGCTGCGCGAACTCGGTCGGGGTAAATCGCCCTGTGCGCCTCAAACGTCCGGCCAAGGCGAAGAGGAAGGCTGATCGGGTCGTATCGGATCCGCCGATCGCGGATTTGTCGCCGAGCCATAGCCGGTCGAACTTTCGATCCTGCTCCCGTAGATCGTCCAACTTAAGCTGCAGCCCTGGAGAAACGGTGCCATTGGCGCAGGCGGCCTCGACTGCCTGTCGGTCGAGATCTATTTCCGCTGCGTCAGCGGCTGCGCTGGCCCTGCGAGAAGCCTCGACCGGAGCGGCCCAGTCGGCGAGCTCCTCGAGGGTGGTGTTGCTGTTCCCGATATACTCGATCACCCCGGCTGAAGTGACTTCGTTACGGCCTTGCCTGCGCTTTGCCGCTGTCGGAAAGTTCAACGTTCCCGGCAGGCGGCAAAGACGCGTGATGTCGGTAGTCGATTCCTCTGCACCGAGATGCCTCAAAATGCCTCGTGTTTGGTTCTCCGCGATATCAGCGAACCGCGAGGCGGAAAGCTTTTCCTCCAAAAACCAGCCTAGTTGAACACCGCCGCCGGAGTCGACCGCGAACGAGTAGAAGCACTCGTCCTCGCAGGCCACGCGCTCGCGAATCTTCTCAAGCTTTTCGCGCTCTCGGGCTAACACCTCCGGTATAAGCGGTACGTCTTTGGAGGGGTCCAGGTCCGCGATGATCATCCGGACGTTTTGGATGTCCGCTTTTTTGGCTCGCTTATCCCCCAGGTCTGGCCGCACCTCGTTTGCGGAATAGTAGATGTTCCAGCCGGGACCGTACTTCCGTAGAAACGTTATCGCGCGCTCCGTGCCGGCTTGGTCCAGCCGGAACGTAATGAAGCGCGTCTCTTCGGTGTCGGGATGAATGGCCCCGATCTGGTGAACGCCCGTTGCATCTATCGTCTCGAGATGGTGGAGGGCGACTCCGATATCGGTCGTATGAGCCGGGGCGTTCATCGCAGCACCTCACGTGCTGCCTGGATTACTTGAACATAGGGATTTCGTTGTTTCGTAACGCTATTCGTGGTATCCATATCTCAGGTTTTCGAATTTCTGGCCCCGTTCGACCTGGCAGTCGGCGGGGCCATTCTTTTAGGCGCCCGCGGGGACCGTGGCTATTTTGGCCTCTCATTGTCTGGTGTTTGGGAATGCGTGGCCGGCGAAGCGCGCTCGTGCGCGCAAAAAGGACTAGGCAGCCGCTTCGGAGGTCGACTTGCGTCGGCGGCTCCACATCCAAGCATCGAGGTCGGTCACGTCGTAGACCACCTTAGACGGGATTGGCGTGATGTAGGTCGGGCCGCCACCACGAACGCGCAGGCGTTCAAGCGTCGCAGTCGAGAGGCGCACGTGTTTCGCTGCCTCTTTGGTATTCAGAAATTGCTGCATCCTTTCTCTCCATTTGAAGGCGCCGGCGCTCAGCACAGAAGCGACCGGCGCCGACTGACTGGATCATATGCTAGCAAAGACCATCACGGGCCATCTCCCTTTGCATTTGTGGGTTTGTCGATTTTAGCGATTCACAGAAGCCACAGTTTTTCGCTCTTCGGCGGCAATGGATATGACATTGTCCCCGGCGAGCATCGGTTTCGAGATCGGCATAGACCGCTCCCCGATGATCTTACGAAGTTCGGCCTCCAGAATCGTCGCCACCTGCCTTTTCTCCGACAGCATGTCGTATTTGTCGTAGGTCGCGGTAACGTCACCCTCGAGGTGGTCTAGCAAGGCTTTGACGTCTTCGCGCTTGGCGCCTCCGCGGCGCGCGATCGTCGCGGCCGTGCGCCTGAGATCATGCGGGGTGAAGTGTGCCATTCCGAGATGCTCCCTAATGCCTTTCCGTGCCGGCCGTTTCCCCTTGGCTGGCCTGCCGTTCAAAGCGGCGGAGAGAGCGTCCCGGGTGATTGGCAGTAGCTGCTGTTCGGCTTCCGGCGGGTCATCGCCCGACTCTTCGGTGATGGACGTCCGCACCGACCAGGAAGAGAAGACGGCGCCCTGGTCGTCCCGAACGAGCGCTTCTCGAACGCAAGCCACTGCTAGCGAGTTCAATGGGACGATTACCTCGCGCCGCTTCTTCACCCGATTCTTCGGGATGTGATACTGCGGATCCTCATCATTGAAGCCGACCAATTCCGGGGTGAGAAGGCCCGCCGACTGGCCAGGCCGGACCATAGTTGCAAGGATAAATCTCAAGGCCAGGGCCACAGGGCGTCCGGCCGGCAACTCTGGATCATCCATGCCCCACCAGAAGGTTCTGATCTCCTCATCGGTTAGGACGCGTTCCCGCGGCGTTTCCTGATAGCGCCGGCGCATGTCCGCCACGGGATTAATCGAAACATGCTTCCGGCCAGGTTCCTTCGCCCAGGAAAACAGAGTGTGGAGAATCGATTGCGACCGATTGGCGCCGACGGGCGCCGTCGCGCCGATCTCCTCGAGCAGCTCCGCGACGTCGTCGTCGGTGATTTCGGAAGCGATTCGACGCTTCCATTTCGCTCGAGGCTTCTTCAGATAGCCCTCATCGTTCTTCCAGCTCGATTTCCGTACCTTGGCGTATTGGTCCAGGTAGAGTTGGGCGAGCTCGTCGAACGTCAGCCGGTCCCGCTTGGGCCGATTCGCACGCTTCTCCGCGGCCGGATCGGCGCCGTTGGCGATGTTCCCGAGCAGGATCTTAGCTTGTGTTCGGGCGAGCTCTGGGGCCAGCTTTCCGATGGCGGCCACGGTGTAGCGCCGCACCGGCGCTGTCCGGCCGGTTCCCGCCCGATAGACAATGATGAACGACTTGGGGCCGGTTGGCCGGACGCGCACCCCGAACCCGGGAAGCTTTGCGTCCCATACTGTGTATTCGGACGCCTGCTTTTCCAGGCCGTCGACCAGGCTCTTTGTGATGGTTTGACCGCTCATTTGCCCTCCGGGAAGCACGGGGGAAGCACCGCGGTGCCAATCACAGCAGGCGAGGGATAGCGGATGGTTATGGCGCGGCCGCTTTTCCTCGCGACGCTAAGGCGCGTGAGGGCGGCCGAGGGCAGGTGAGGGAATAGCTGGTATGTTTTGGGTACTGCAGGTCGTTGGTTCGAATCCAGCTGCCCCGACCAGTTCCGACATGTACCCCAAGAATGCCCAGGCCGATGCCCAAGTCTCTTGCCTCGGGATTCGGGGGCCGCCTCAAGACAGCAGCCAATCGACGAGGCGCCAAGCGAACCAGGCGAGGGCGCAAACCCAGCCCAGCATCGCGATTGCCGCGAGGCCGAGCCCGCCGAGTGCGAGCAGCGAGCTTCCGGCCTCCGGCGTCTCGACGAGTTCCTCAGACGTATCGACCTGGCTCACAGCCTCCGCTGGCCTTGCCTTCTGCCGTTCATTGATCTCTGCTCGTTCGTGGAAATTCACCGGCCGCGCTCCAGTTCACATGGACGTGAGACGCCGTCCGTGCAGGCGGGCGCACGCTGATCGCGGACACTCTCGGATGCCCCGGACAGGCGGGAAAAAGCTGCAACGCGTGGCGTAGTGATTGGTTGCCGTCGTCTGGGCCGAAAGGCGCGGCGGAAGCCTTCGCACATTCTCCTTTCAGCGCGACTTCGGCGCGATCTTTCAAGCCATTGCAGCCCTCAGAGCAGCGCAGAATTGCCGGACGCTCATCGAACCTTCTGCGCGGCGCCACAGACATATGCGTGTTGGGGATTTCAGCGCCCAATGCCTAAACGGACGCCGCCAAGCGATGATACTCCGCTTGCGCGGCGTTGCGCTTTTCAGGCGTCACTTTTTCAGATCTGGCCCGTCAGCTCGAGGCGTGCCAGCCGGCCGGAAACGGCACGAACGGCCAGACTGTCTCGTTGTCGTTGGCGGCCTTCGGCGGCTGCTGGGACGGTGTCTTTGCGATCGGGACAGACGTTGTCGATCGCAGCGCCAAGCGCAGACATGCACATTGCAAATTCATTGTGGTCGTCCTGGCCAGTCAATTCTTTTGAAAATATGTGTCGGCTTAAAAACACCGCGCGTCCTCAAAACGGCGCGCTCTCAAATCGCGCACGCACTCTAGAAAAGTCGACGCCGGCTTTCAACCAATCTCGCCGTTTGCGCACGAGAAGTAAGGTTGATCAGTTAGGTTAAGGGCGAGCGGTTGTTGCGGGGTACGCATACGACGAAGGCCGCCTGATTGACGCATGCGCGCGAGCACGGCGAGTTCTACGATGGCGTTGCGTGAAGGTCAGGCGGCTTGCTGATCGGCGGACTTGCCGGCTTGGTGCAGGAGCTTCCATTCCCAGGGCAGCAGTTCGCGCAGACGCGAGGTGGGAAGATCAGCGATCCGGGCGAGGACGTCGGCGAGCCAAGCCTTGGGATCGACGTCGTTGAGGCGACAGGTCGTGATCATCGTCAGCATGATAGCTGCACGATCGGCGCCACGCTGGCTGCCAGCGAAGGTCCAGTTGCGCCTTCCCAGGGCAATGCCTCTCAATGCACGCTCAGCGCAATTGTTGGTCAAGCAGATCCTGCCATCGTCGAGGAAGCGGACGAAGTCGTCCCAGCGCTTAAGCATGTAGTTCATGGGCTTCAGGACCTCGGCGGAGCGCGAGAGGCTTTCTCGCTCGCGGAGCAGCCAGTCGTACATGTCGTCGAGCAGCGGCTTGCTCCGCTCCTGGCGCACAGCACACCGCTCGTCGGCACTACGGCCGTTGATGGCGCGCTCGATCTCGAACAACGCATCCAGACGCCTGACCGCCTCCAGCGCGATCGGGAGACCGGTTTGCCCTTGCCCTCCCGGGCGGCTTTCTCGACGTCAGCCAGCTCGAAGAATCCCCGCCGCGCATGGGCCAGGCAAAATGCCGGCGTGATCGGCATTGCTTTCCTTTTTGGGTCGAACAACGGCTCGAAGCCGCCATAGCAATCCGCCTGCAGAATGCCGACGAAGGCGGCCAGATGCCTCTGGGGATGTTCGCCCCGTCGATTGCCCGAGGCATAATAGACCGCCGCCGGCGGCGCAGGCCCGGCGAACGGCCGGTCATCCCGCACATACGTCCAGATCCGGCCGGTCGTGCATTTGCCCTTCGCCAGGATGCGGATGGTGGTGTCGTCGCCATGAAGGCGCTCGGCCGCGAGCACATGACGCTCGATCAGCTGGAACAGCGGCATGACGGCGAAGGTTCCGTGGCCGACCTGGTCGGCCAGCGTCGACAGCGGCAGATCGATCCTCTCGGCCTTGAAGCGCACGCTCTGGCGGTTGAGCGGGATATGCATGCCGAACTTGTCGAACAAAATCGTCGCCAGCAATTGTGGGCCGATGAAGCCGCGGGGCGTCGCATGGAACGGTGCCGGCGGCTGGCTGATCTTCTCGCAATCGCGGCAGGTGAACTTCTCGCGTACCGTCTCGATGACCTTAAAGCGACGCGGAATCTCCTCCAGCGTCTTGGTCACATCCTCGCCGACCTTCGCCAGCCGCGATCCACCGCAGCAGGCGCAGGTCGTTGGAGCCTCGATGACGACGCGCTCACGTTCGATGTCGTCCGGCCACGGTTTGCGCACCGGCCGCTTGCGCGTGAAGGCGCTCACGCTCTGGGTTTTTGCCGCGGCAGCCTGCGCAGCCAGCTCATTCTCGGTCGCCGTGGTGGCGAGTTCTTCGAGCTCCAATTCCAACTGCTCGAGTAGCCGCGCCGTGCGCTCGGAGCGCTGCCCGTGCAGTTCGCGTTTGAGCTTCTCGATCCGTAGCTCAAGATGAGCGATCAGCACCTCGCTGTCCGACAGCTCCGCCCGCGCGTTGGCGGCATCCGCCACTGCCACATCGCGTTCAGCCTGCAACGCCTCGTGCTCGACCAGCAGCGCAAGGTAGGCGCTCGCGAGATCCGACGGAAGATCGTTCGGCTTCGATGTCATGAAGCCATTGAATCAGATCGAGCATCAGATTCAAACCCAAAACGATTATCCGACCCGCGTCGGACGCTGGGTTTCTTGCGGATTGCGCCAATCGATCCCGGACAGCAGGTAGCTCAACTGCGCCAGCGAGATCGTTACCGCTTCACCGGCAACCGATGGCCAGATAAACTTTCCTCTCTCGAGTTTTTTTGTGAACAAGCAGGCTCCCTGACCATCGTGCCAGATCACCTTCACAAGATCGCTGCGGCGACCGCGGAAGACAAACAAATGACCGCTAAGCGGTTCTTTGTGCAGCACCTCCTGCACTTGGAGGGCCAGCGATGGAAAGCCTCTGCGCATATCCGTGTAGCCTGTAGCCAGCCACACTCGCACATTCCCTGGTACAGAAATCATCGGCGTCCAAGCACATCGAGGACCCGCGCCAACGCCTCCGGATCGACGTGCGCATCCACCCGGATGCACCGTCGGTTGCCGAGATCGATCTCTATCAATCCAGTACGCGCGGCTGCCGCCGACCGAACTCGGCCATCAACCGTAGGCAAAAGCTTCGGAGTTTCTTCAGCCGGGGCCGCTACGGCGGCGATCTGCACCGGCGTAAAAGATAGCCCAACTTGTTCCGATGTCCGTGCTTGTCGACGCCAGGTAAACACCAGGCTGGCCGCTACTCCGTTGCGCCGCGCAACCTCAGTTACCTTCGCGCCCGGCGCCAGCGTCTCCTCGACAATCCGTGCCTTGTCGTCCTGCGACCAACGCCGCCGCCGCTCGAGCCCGCCCAAAACCTCGACCCGCATCGCCTGATGACCTTAAAGCTAGACTTAAGGTCACACGCTTCGCGAATTACCACCCGTCACGCAAGACGGTCCTCGTCGGAGGCGTACGTTGCGGGCGCCTTAGTTGCTGTTATCAGATCGAGCACGGCTCGCGATGGGCTGCCTGAAATCCGTGCTCACACAGATCACTGTTCGTGGCAGCGCGCGTAGCAGCCGAGCTCTGCGCCAGTGAGTTCTGCCATGTCTTCCGATCGCAACTCCAAAACCGCCGGTCCGCAGTCGAGTTGGACCGAGATTTGGCATCTCTGGACCGTGATCGTGCCGCGCCGCTCGATCAACGGACAGCTCGTCTACGGCAAGGTCTGGCGCCGCCACGACGGCCGCGACTGGATCTACAAGAAGTTCACCGAGTTCGACGGCGAAGAGGCGGCCTGACGCGGCATCGGCGCCGCGTCACCATCAGGCGGCCTTCGCCGCAGCCGGCTTTGACGGCGGCGGCTTCAACGGCTTGTCCTGCTTCTTCGACCACGAGATGTAATAGGCCACCGTCGTCATGATCGCGACGCCGGCGATGCTGACGAAGAGCTGCGCGAACAGCGAGCCCGAGCTCATCGACAGCTCGAAATGGCCGACGAAGGATAGGAACACGCCGACGCAGAATACCGCGAGCGACTGCTGACCGCAGACGATCAGCGGATCGAACACCTTCCACTCCAGGCCCGGCCATTCCTTCGGCACGAAGCGGATCACCAGGATCACGATCACGACGAAGTGGATGAAGCGGTAGGGCGCCAGGTTGGTCTTGTCGTTCGGGTTGAAGGCCGAGAACAGCCATTGCGGGAACATGCCGCCCAAGGTCGGGAAGCGGCCGGCCATGGTCATGATCAGCGCGAAGGCGAGATAGGCGAGGCAGAGGTAGAGCGTGATCGGCGCGTTGATCAGCGTCATCGAGCGCCGCGCGCCGCCCATGGCGCACCAGGCCCCGAACACGAACAGCACCTGCCAGCAATACGGGTTGAAATACCACTGGCCGGCCGGATAGGCGGTCAGATTCCAGCCGAAATGGCGCGCGGCCAGCCACAGCACGATGGACAGCGCCATCGTCAGGTCGGGCTTGCGCAGCATGAACCACAGCACCGGCGGGAACAGTCCCATCAGCACGATGTAGAGCGGCAGCACGTCGAGATTGAGCGGCTTGAAGCGCAGGAACAGACCCTGACGCAGCGTCTCGGTGGCGTTGTCGACGAGACCGGCGACGTTGAACTCGTTGATCATCTCGGAATCGCCGAAGCGCAGCGCGAGATAGCTGATCGAGGCGATGTAGATCACGAACAGAATGATGTGGGCGACATAGAGCTGCCAGACCCGCTTGGTCAGCCGTGTGGCGCCGACGACGAAGCCGCGCTCCAGCATCATCCGCGCATAGACGAACGAGGCGGTGTAGCCGGAGATGAAGACGAACAGGTCGGCGGCGTCGGAAAAGCCGTAATTGCGCGTCGTGACCCAGTTCACGACGTTGTCGGGGATGTGGTCGAGGAAGATCGCCCAGTTCGCGACACCGCGAAACAGGTCGAGCCGGAGGTCGCGCCCCTTTTCGGGAAGCGTTGCGCTGATGTTCAGGAAGGCCATGCGACGGGAGCTTTCGGAAGGAACAAATACGCTGATGTCGGGGAGCCAGTGCCGCCGGGCGGGGTCCCGGCGCGGAAGGCGGGTACGCAATTGTCACGGTGCAGCATAATGACTATACCCGTAGGTAGGGCACCCGGGGAGCCGGAATCACCGAACACTTCCCGAACGGTGTCTCTATACTATCCCTGAGATTTCCACCAACTGCCACCGTGACGCATCCAGTTCGAACGAAAAGACGAAGAGGCCCGGACCACCCATGACCGCACGCATTTTCAAGCCCGCCAAGAACGCGATGCAATCCGGCCGGTCCAAGACGAAGGAATGGCAGCTCGATTACGAGCCGGAGCAGCCGCGTTCGGTCGAGCCGCTGATGGGCTGGACCTCGTCCGGCGACATGAAGCAGCAGATCACGCTGCGCTTCCACAGCAAGGAAGAGGCGGTCGCCTATTGCGAGCGCAAGGGCATCGCCTACCAGGTGATCGAGCCGCAGGAGGCGGTACGCCGGCCGGCCGCCTATGCCGACAATTTCTCGTTCCGCCGCGGCGAGCCCTGGACGCATTGAGGGCCCAACCCGGCGTCAAAGACTTCCGTCATGGCCGGGACAAGGCCTGGCCATGACGGCGGGAAGATATTCCGCCCACACATTATAAACCTCGCATCCGACTATCCCACGCCGCGGATCAGCTACCACGCCGGCTCCAGCCCTTGGCAGCTATTCCGGCGCATGCTTCGCTGCCGCACATGACAAGCTCATGGGCGAGGTGGGTATGGCGGGGCGTGACCAGCTCGACGGCGTCGATCTGAAGATATTGTCCGAACTGCAGCAGGACGGGCGGGTTCGCAACAATGAGCTGGCGCTGCGGGTCGGGGTGTCCGCACCCAACTGCCTGCGGCGGCTGAAATCGCTGTTCAGCCGCGGCGTGATCCGGGCGGTGCGCGCCGTCATCGACGAGCGGCGGCTCGGCTATGAGGTGGTATCGTTCGTCTCGATCCAGCTCGGCAGCCAGGCCCAGCCCGTGCTGGAGGCGTTCGAGAGCTCGATTGCCGCGATCCCGCGCATCCAGCAGTGTTGGCGGATTTCGGGCGACACCGACTATCTCCTCAAATGCGTGGCGCCAAGCGTCGAGAGCATGCGCCAGCAGCTCCTGCATTTCGCTGCGATGCCGAATGTGAAGAACGTCCGCAGCTTTCCGGTGCTGGGCGTCGCGAAGGACGTGCCACTGCCGTTGCAGGAGATCGCCGCGGTATCGGCGGGCTAGCTGCGTTCCAGGCGCCGCCACACGCCCGACGCCAGCACTATGATGCTGAGTAAATCACCTAACTGTGACATGTGATTTCGGAAGTCCTGCGATGCGCTGAGCCGTGATTGTCGGCTCGGGACCGCCGCCTAGATCCAAGGTGTGAACCTCGGCCTGCATCGCGTGCCGAGGACTCTTTTGTGGGACCCTGAGCCAGGAAAAGACACCATGACCTCGACCTCGAAGACGTTTGTCGCATCCGCTGCGACGCTGTTTGCATCCGCGTTTCTCATGATGACCGCACCCGCCGCGCGTGCAGACGATTTCTGCATTACCAACGGTGCCCAGGCCGCTCACGGTTGCGGTTATCCGACCATGGAAGCCTGCCGGGCCGCTGCCGGCGGCATCGGCGGCACCTGCTCGCAGAGCGGTGGTGCGAAGACCTCGAATGACGCGCTGGCCTACCAGCCCAAGCAGACGCGGTCGCGTACCAAGCTTCGCCCGGGCGCGCAGACCAACTCGAACTAACGGCTGAATTCGAACCGGTTTCGAAAAACACGGCCTCCGGGGGTCATCTCGGGGGCCGTCATTTTGTGACAGTGAGGCGACAGTCCCTCAGCGATACCGCCCGCGAAACTCGCGCGGGGAGGCGCCGGTCCAGGTACGGAAGGCACGCGAAAAACTCTTCTCGTTGCGGAATCCGGCAATTTCCGCGATCCGCTTGATCGGCGTGCGGCCGCGCATCAGCTCCTGCTTGGCGAGCTCGAACTTTGCCTTTTCCTTGAGTTCGCGCAGCGAGGTGGCCTCCTCGCGCAGGCGCCGATGCATGGTACGCGTGGACAGCGCCAGCTCGCGCGCAACATCCTCGGCGCCGAGACTGCGTCCGCGCGCGTTGCGGAGCACCCGGCGCACGCGCTCGACAAGAAGCCGGTCGCGCCGATAGGGCAGCACCGTCAGCCGCAAGGCGCCTTTGAGCATGTTATCGAGGTCGGCGGCGCTGCGCGTGAGCGGCAGCGAAAGATAATGCTTGTCGAAGATGATCGCGGCGCGGTCCGCGTCGAAGCGGATATTGCGGCAGAAGATGGTCGGGTAGACCGAGACGTGGCTGGGCTGGGGGTAAGGAAATTCCGCCGCGCGCAAGGCGATCGCGGAATCGACCGCCCAGCAGGAGAAGCCGAGCACGTAGCGGAGCAGGGTCACCAGGCAGAATTCGCGTAAGCCGCCGAGATCGCGCAGCTCCCGGATGGAGACGACCGCAGTCTCCTCGCCAACTGCGAGATCGAGCACGACATCCTCGGTGAGCAGGCGGTGATGCCGGCACCAGCGCTTGAGCGCCACCTCCAGCGTCGGCGCCGTGATCGAGGCGCGGCACAGCATGCCATAGGTGCCCCATGGCAGCCGGCGCGAGAACCAGCCGAGCGCCTCGTCGTCGAGCTCGCGCATGGCATGGCCCGCCAGGGCCTCGAACTGGGCGGCCGTGATCCGCCCACCCGGAGAATTGACAAGGTCCGGCGCTACCTGACCCCGGCTCAGCGCCTCCGCCGGATCGCGGCCGTATCGTTCATAAGCGGCGACCACACCGCGGACGAAGGCGGCAGGGGTCATGGCACGGCGCGGGATCGCGGTGGCGGCTTGAAAAGGCATCGGAATTCCCTCGGAAAATCCTCGCCAAGTTTGGCGGAAAATGCAACCTTTTCGACCGCAAGAGCGCCGGGGCCCCGCTAGGTTCGGATGCCAAAATACGGAGGAATCGCCTTGAACATCCCGAGCATCGACTTCGATTTGGGCGAAGACATCGGCATGCTGCGCGACACGCTTCGCGCCTTCGTGGAGGCGGAGATCACGCCGCGCGCTGCCGACATCGAGAAGGCCAATCTATTCCCCGCAGACCTGTGGAAGCGCTTCGGCGACCTCGGCCTGCTCGGCATGACCGCGCCGGAGCAATATGGCGGGTCCAACATGGGCTATCTCGCCCATATCGTCGCCATGGAGGAGATTTCGCGCGGCTCGGCTGCCGTGGGGCTCTCCTACGGCGCCCATTCCAACCTCTGCGTCAACCAGATCCGCCGCAACGGCAACGACGCGCAGCGCCAGCGCTATCTGCCGAAGCTGATCTCCGGAGAGTATGTCGGCGCGCTCGCGATGTCCGAGCCCGGCGCCGGTTCCGACGTGGTCTCGATGAAGCTGCGTGCCGACAAGCGCGGCGATTGCTACGTGCTCAACGGCTCGAAGATGTGGATCACCAATGGCGGCGATGCCGACGTGCTCGTCGTCTACGCCAAGACCGATCCGGAGGCCGGTCCGCGCGGCATGACCGCCTTCCTCATCGAGAAAGGCTTCAAGGGGTTTACCCACGGCCAACATCTCGACAAGCTCGGCATGCGGGGCTCCAACACCTATCCCTTGTTCTTCGACGAATGCGAGGTGCCGGAGGAGAACGTGCTCGGCAAGGTGGGCGAGGGCGTCAAGGTGCTGATGTCCGGCCTCGACTATGAGCGCGCGGTGCTCTCGGGCGGCCCGCTCGGCATCATGGCGGCCTGCATGGACGCGGTGGTGCCGTACATGCACGAGCGCAAGCAGTTCGGCCAGCCGATCGGCGATTTCCAGCTGATGCAGGGCAAGCTCGCCGACATGTATTCGACCTGGCAGGCCACGCGCGCCTATGTCTACGCCGTGGGGCGCGCCTGCGACCGCGCCGACCACGCGCGCAGCTTGCGCAAGGATGCGGCTGCCGCGATTCTCTATTCCGCGGAGAAGGCGACGTGGATGGCGGGCGAGGCGATCCAGGCGCTCGGCGGGGTCGGCTACACCAGCGAATTCCCGGTCGGACGTCTGTGGCGCGACGCCAAACTCTACGAGATCGGCGCCGGCACCTCGGAGGTTCGCCGCATGCTGATCGGCCGCGAGCTGATGGCCGAGACGGCTTAAAGCGTTCACCTCATTGGAATCACCATGCCGCTTCATTCCAGCATCGATCCGTCCTCATCAGACTTTGCGCGCAACTCCGAGGCCATGCGCAACCTCGTCGCGGACTTGCGCGAAAAGCTCAGCCAGGTCGCCGGCGGCGGCGGTGAGGCCTCGCGCAATCGCCACACAGCACGCGGCAAGATGCTGGCGCGCGAGCGCGTCGACCTGCTGGTCGACCCCGGGACGTCATTCCTGGAGCTGTCGCCGCTCGCGGCCTATGGCCTCTATGGCGGCGACGTGCATTCGGCGAGCGTCGTCACGGGAGTGGGGCGCATCTCGGGCCGCGAATGCGTGATCGTCGCCAACGACGCCACCATCAAGGGCGGCACCTATTATCCAATGACCGTGAAGAAGCATCTGCGCGCGCAGGACATCGCGCGGCAAAACAACCTTCCCTGCGTCTACATGGTCGATTCCGGCGGCGCCTTCCTGCCGCTCCAGGACGAGATCTTTCCGGACGAGCGGCATTTCGGCCGCATCTTCTACAACCAGGCGCAGATGTCCTCACAGGGGATTCCGCAGATCGCGATCGTGATGGGCTCCTGCACCGCCGGCGGCGCCTACGTCCCGGCGATGTCGGACGAGAGCATCATCGTCCGCAACCAGGGCACCATCTTCCTCGGCGGCCCGCCGCTGGTGAAGGCCGCGACCGGCGAAGTCGTCAGCGCTGAAGAACTCGGCGGCGCCGACGTGCACTCGCGCCAGTCGGGCGTGACCGATCACTACGCCCAGAACGATGCGCACGCGATCGGCATCGCGCGGCGTATCGTCGGCACGCTGAAGCCACCGACGCGACCGAACCTCAATATGCATGCGCCGCGCGAGCCGCTGTTTGCGGCCGAGGAAATCTATGGCGTCGTCCCCGTCGATGGCCGCAAACCGTTCGACGTGCGCGATATCATCGCCCGCATCGTCGACGGCTCCGAGTTCGACGAGTTCAAGAAGCTCTACGGCACGACGCTGGTGTGCGGCTTCGCGCACATCTGGGGCTTTCCGGTCGGCATCATTGCCAACAACGGCATTCTCTTCAGCGAGAGCTCGCTCAAGGGCGCGCATTTCATCGAGCTGTGCTGCCAGCGCGGCATTCCGCTGGTATTCCTGCAGAACATCACGGGCTTCATGGTCGGCAAGAAGTACGAGGCCGGTGGCATCGCGCGCGACGGCGCCAAGCTGGTGACGGCGGTTGCGACCGCCTCGGTGCCGAAATTCACTGTCGTGATCGGCGGCTCCTACGGGGCCGGCAATTACGGCATGTGCGGCCGCGCCTACGCGCCGCGCTTCCTCTGGATGTGGCCGAATGCGCGCATCTCGGTGATGGGCGGCGAACAGGCCTCGATGGTGCTGAGCCAGGTCCGGCGCGACAATATCGAGGCCAAGGGCGATAGTTGGTCGAAGGAAGAGGAAGAGAAATTCCGCAGCCCCATTCGTGCGCAATATGAGAGCCAGGGGCATCCCTATTACGCGACCGCGCGTCTGTGGGACGACGGCGTGATCGATCCGGCCGACACGCGGCTGGTGCTCGGCCTTGGCCTCTCGGCAGCGTCGAATGCGCCGATCGAACCGACGAAATTCGGCCTGTTCAGGATGTGATGCGATGGACCGCTCAAAGCTCTACCGGCGATTTCGCACGCTCCTGATCGCCAACCGCGGCGAGATCGCCTGCCGCGTCATCCGCACTGCGCGGGCGATGGGGCTGCGCACGGTCGCGGTCTATTCCGAGGCCGACCGCGACGCGATGCATGTCGCGCTCGCGGACGAGGCCGTGCTGCTCGGGCCGGCGCGAGCCCGCGACAGCTATCTCAGTGTCGAGCGGCTGATCGAGGCCGCGCGCAAGACCGGAGCGGAAGCTGTGCACCCCGGCTACGGTTTCCTGTCGGAGAATGCCGAATTCGCGCGGGCCTGCTTCGATGCGGGGCTGGTCTTCGTCGGCCCGACCGCCGGGATGATGACGGCGATGGGCTCGAAGTCCGGCTCAAAGGAGTTGATGGAAAAGGCCGGCGTGCCGCTGGTGCCCGGCTATCACGGCGCAGCCCAGGACGAGGCGACGCTTGCGAAGGCCGCCGAGAGGATTGGCTTCCCCATTTTGGTGAAGGCGTCGGCCGGCGGCGGCGGCCGCGGCATGCGCATCGTGCGTTCGGCTGCCGAACTTGAGACCGCGATCGTCAGCGCCAAGCGCGAGGCCAAGGCTGCGTTCGGTGACGATCGCATGCTGATCGAGAAATACGTCGACAATCCCAGGCATATCGAGGTGCAGGTGATCGGCGACAGCCACGGCAATCTGCTCTCGCTGTTCGAGCGCGAATGCACGCTCCAGCGCCGGCATCAGAAGGTGATCGAGGAGGCGCCGTCGCCGACGCTCAATCCTGCCCAGCGCGAGACCGTCTGCGCCGCCGCGCGAAAGGCGGCGGGCGCGGTGAATTATGTCGGCGCTGGCACCATCGAGTTCGTCTCCGACGGCAAGGACGTGTTCTTCATCGAGATGAACACGCGCCTCCAGGTCGAGCATCCCGTGACCGAGCTGATCACCGGCATCGACCTCGTCGAATGGCAGCTGCGCGTCGCCTTCGGCGAAGCGCTGCCTTTGAAGCAGGACGAGATCAGGCTCAACGGCCATGCGATCGAGGCGCGCGTCTACGCCGAGAACCCGACCAAGAACTTCATGCCGTCGGTCGGAAAGATCTCGACCTGGCGTTTGCCGGCGGAGACCGGGGGCTTGCGCATCGATGCCGGCTATCGCGAGGGCGACAGCGTATCGCCCTATTACGATGCGATGCTCGCAAAAATGATCGCGTGGGCGCCGACGCGGGACGTCGCGATCGAGCGGCTGAACCGGGGGCTGGAGGAATCCGACGTCCGCGGCATCGTCACCAACATTCCATTCCTGTCGGCGCTGATGACGCATCCAAAAGTGCGGACGAATGCGGTCGACACCGGGTTCATCGAGCGCGAACTGGCGGTCCTGACGCAGGCCGCACCGGCCCCCGGCGAACTCGAGCTGTGCGCCGCCGTGGCCGCTGTTATCAACGAGGAGCAACAGGCCTCACGCGCGCAGGCGAATTCGCCCTGGCAGACCTTCGGCTGGCAGCCGGTCGGCCGCCGCCAGCGCAGTTTTGCCTTCCGCGTCGGCCACGGGGCGGAGCAGAAGATTACGCTGAACTACGGCAGTGGCCCCTCGACGCTGCTGATCGGCGAACGCGAGCTGGCGTTCACGATTGCGCAGCACGACGGCGGATTCGATCTGACGCTTGATGGCTTGAAATCTTCCGTTGCGGCCGTGATCGACGGCCATGAGCTGTATTTGCGCACGCGTAACGGCCGCTTCGACCTGCACTGGGTTGATCCGTTCGGCGGCGAGAGCGAGGAACATGCCGGCGAGGACAAGATCGCGGCGCCGTTGCCGGGCACCGTCGTCGCCGTGCTGGCCGAGGAGGGCGCCGAGCTCGACAAGGGCGCGCCGATCCTCACCCTCGAAGTGATGAAGATGGAGCAGACGCTGCGGGCGCCCTATGCGGGCGTGCTGAAGTCCATCAAATGCAAGGTCGGCGACATCGTGCAGGAGGGCGTCGAGCTCGCCGTGGTCGAGCCTTCGGGAGAGTGAGATGAGCGATCAAGTCCGCATCATCGAAATGGGACCGCGCGACGGGCTCCAGAACGAGAAGACGCCCGTCAGCGTCGAGGCCCGTATTGCCTTCATCGAGGCGCTGGTAGGGGCCGGCCTCAGTACCGTCGAGGTCGGCGCCTTCGTCTCGCCCAAAGCGATCCCGCAGATGGCGAGCCCGGACGCCGTGCTGCGCGGCGTCAGTCACGTGACGGATGCCGAATTCCATGTGCTGGTGCCGAACGAGAAGGGCTATGACGCCGCCAGCGCCGCGGGCGCGCAGGTCGTCTCGGTGTTTGCGGCAGCCTCGGAGGGCTTTTCGCGCGCCAACATCAATTGCACGGTCGCGGAGTCCATCGAGCGGTTCAAGCCCGTGCTCGCGCGCGCCAAGGCCGACGGCGTTAGGGTGCGCGGCTATATCTCCTGCGTGCTCGGCTGCCCGTTCGACGGCGAGATCAAGCCGAAGGCAGTCGCTGATCTCGCCAACACGCTATGGGAGCTCGGCTGCTACGAGATCTCGCTCGGCGACACCATCGGCGTTGGCACGCCTGATAAAGCGAAGCAGATGCTGCGCGCGGTAGCCGCCAACCTCCCGCCCGCAAATCTGGCGATGCATTTCCACGACACTTACGGCCAGGCGCTCGCCAACCTCTATGCGGGGATGGAGGAGGGCGTCCGTGTGATCGACGCCGCCGCTGGCGGCCTCGGCGGCTGCCCCTACGCGCCCGGCGCGACCGGCAATGTCGCAACCGAGGACGTCGTCTACATGCTCGAAGGCATGGGCATCAGGACCGGCGTCGATATGGACAAGCTGCTGGCGGCGACCAACGAGATGAGCGGCGTGCTGGGCAAGCCGCCGGTGAGCCGCGTGGCATCCGCGCTGAACGCCAAGCGGAAGCGCGCTGTTTCCTAGTCCTCGTCATTGCGAGCGTAGCGAAGCAATCCAGCGTCCCTCCGTGGAAAAATTCTGGATTGCTTCGTCGCAAGAGCTCCTCGCAATGACGACGGAGAGAGCTTTCGCCTAAGCCGCCTTCAGGCCCACATCCGGCAGGCGCGGCCGGTTCTTCAGCGCCTTGGCCATCATGGCCTCAATCTCGGCCTTCTCCTGCGGCAGCAGTGCCAGGCGAGGCGGGCGCGTCAGTGCCGTGCCGCGGCCCATGATGTGCTCGCACAGCTTGATGCACTGGACGAGGTCCGGGCGTGCGTCCAGGTGCAATAGCGGCATGAACCATTCGTAGAGCGGCATCGCCTCCGCGAAGCGCCCCGCCTTGGCGAGGCGGAACAGCGTCTCGCCCTCGCGAGGGAAGGCATTCGACATGCCGGAGACCCAGCCCACGGCGCCCATGGCGACGCTCTCGACGATGACGTCGTCGAGGCCTGCGAACAACACGAAGCGGTCGCCGACCATGTTCCTTGTGTCGATGAAGCGCCGGGTGTCGCCGGAGGAATCCTTGAAGCAGACGACGGTTTCGACGTCGGCGAGCGAGACCAGGATGTCCGGGGTGACGTCGTTCTTGTAGATCGGCGGATTGTTGTAGAGCATCACGGGCAGGTCGGTCGCGGAGGCGACGGCGCGGAAATGCGCGGCGGTCTCGTGCGGCTTGGAGGAATAGACCAGGGCCGGCATCACCATCACACCGTCGATGCCGACGCGCGCGGCTTCCTTGGCAGTCTCGACCGCAAACGCCGTGGTGAATTCGGCGATGCCGCACAACACGGGCACGCGGCCGGCCGCAACCGACTTCGCGGCCTCCATGATCGCGACCTTCTCCTTGCGCTCCAGCGAAGTGTTCTCGCCGACCGAGCCGCAGACGATCAGGCCGGAGACGCCGTCGCGGATCAGGCCATCCATGACCTTGGCGGTCGCATCGATATTGAGCGACAGGTCGTCATTGAATTGCGTGGTAACGGCCGGGAAGACGCCTTCCCAGGAAACGCGGCGGCTCATGATTTCACTCCAGGTAAATTTGCAAGGTAGATTGCGCCGGCGGGGGGCTGGATCCGCCGGGTGTTGTGAAGAGGATGACGGCTAAGATCAGAGTGTCGCGCCGACCTTGCGCAGTTCGGCGAGAACAGGGGCCTTGGGCAGCCAGATCTTGTCGAACTCGGCAATGACGGCCTCGGTGTCCTTGGCATCGACTTGGCGGATCGGGATCGGCGCGTTCTTGAAGTTTTCGATCAGCGCTGGCTCATTGCCGGCGAGCTCGTCGATCTGCACATCCAGCGTCGACCTGATCGTCTTGGTGATCAGCTCGCGGTCGGCTGCGGGCAGCGACTGCCAGACCCGACCCGAGACGACCGCCGCCATCGGCATGAAGACGGCATTCATCTGGAGGATCACCTTCGACACCTTGTCGAAGCGCTGGTTCCAGGAGAATTCGAGATCGGCCTCGAGGCCGTCGACCTGGCCGTTGGCCATGGCGTCGAACACCTGCGGCGTCGGGATCGGCGTCGGCGCTGCGCCCAGCGAGGAATAGAAATCGCGATAGACTGGCGTCGGATTGATGCGCAGTTTCATGCCGCGTACGTCGGCCAGCGTGTTCAGATCCTTTGACGAGAACACCGCGCGCATGCCGGTGATGCCCCAACCGAGCCCGATCGTGCCGGTCTCCTGCGGCAGCACCTCGAACAGCTTCACCGCCGCCGGATGCCGCACGAATTTCGCGACCGCAGGCGTCGAGCGGACGATGTAGGGCGCGTTGATCGCCGCGATGTGCGGCACGCGCGAGCCGAGCTCGGCGGCCTGGATGAAGCCCATGTCGAGCGCGCCGGACTGCAATTGCTGCATCATCGCCGGCTCATTGCCGAGCTGGCCGGAGTGGAACACGCTTACGGTCAGGCGGCCGCTGGAAGCGGCCTTGAGATCGTCGCCGAACTTGAGCGCGGCCTTGTTCCAGGAATGGCCGTTGGGCGTGATCAGGCCGAGGCGGAATTCCTTGGCCTGGGCGAGCGCCAGCGACGGCGCGAACACCGATGCGGCGGCACTGGCGGCGAGAAAGCGGCGGCGTGAAAGCGGCATGGTCGGGCTCCTTTTTGATGGGCCTATTTGACGAGGATCAGCGAGAGCGACGGGTAGAGCGAGAGCAGCACGAGGAGGACGCAGGCGATGACAAAGAAGGGCAGCGTCACCATGAACATCTTGCCGGGCTTGGCACCGGTGACGGCGGCCGCGACGAAGAAGCAGAGCCCGACCGGCGGCGACAGCAAGCCGAGCACGAGGTTGATCACCACCACGACACCGAAATGCCGGGGATCGATGTGATAGACGTCGGTCGCCACCGGCAGCAGGATCGGCACCGTCATGATCAGGCCGGGAATGCCGTCGATCACCGTCCCGATCACCAGCAGGATGACGTTGCAGATCAGCATGAAGCTGACCGGGTCCTTGGCGGCCGTCTGGATCCAGGCGGCGGTCTCCTGCGGCACCTTGCCGAAGATCAGGACCCAGGAGAACACCGCCGCGGCCGCTACCAGGAACAGCACGATCGCCGAATAGATGGCGCTGCGCAGCATCATCTGCGGCAGCTGGGAAAACTCGAACTCCTTGGTCCAGAATTTTCCGACCAGTGCTGCTGCGACGGCCCCGACGGCGGCGGATTCGGTCGCGTTGGCGAGACCGCCGAGAATGGTGCCGACGATGACGATCGGGATCAGCAGTGTCGGAGACGTCCGCAGGATCGTCATGATGCGCTGACGCGGCGTCTGATAATCCGCGCGCGGATAGTTGTAGACGTAGCCCATCAGCGCGATGACGAGGCAGAACATCACCGTGAGGATGACGCCCGGCACGATACCGGCGATCAGCATGTCGCTGACCGAGACCTGCGCCAGCACGCTGTAGACCACGAACATCACCGAGGGCGGGATGATCGGCCCGAGCATGCCGCCATAAGCGGTCAGCCCCGCGGCGAAGGTCTTGTCGTAGCCCTTCTTCTCCATCTCCGGCACCATGATCTGGGCCATGATCGCGACCTGCGCGGTCGCAGAGCCCAGGATCGAGGAGATGAACATATTGGCGAGGATGTTGACGTAGGCGAGCCCGCCCTTGAACGAGCCGACGAATGCCATCGCCATGTCGACGATGCGCCTTGTGATGCCGCCGCCGTTCATGATCTCGCCGATCAGGATGAAGAGCGGAATGGCGATCAGGCCGTAGCTGTCGACGCCGCCGAACAGCTGGAGCGGGTAGGATTGGAACAGCACCGGGTTGCCGGATGCGGCGATGTAGACGAGGCCGGCGAGGCACAGGCAGAGGCCGATCGGCACGCCGACCAGCATGAACGCCATGAAGGCCGCTGACGTGATCATCAGTTGACCCCGTCCAGCTCGGAGAGCTGAAAGCCCTTAGGTGTGACGCGCGGGACCAGCCCGAGATCTTCCAGCAAATTGGCGAGCCCGTGAATGGTCATCGACACCGCGAAGATCGGCAGCGTCAGATAGAGCACCCAGGTCGGCCAGTTCAGCGTCTGGGTGTGCTCGGTGTATAGGAAGTTGAAGGTTTCGGCCGCGAGCTTACGCCCGTCGAAGCCGGCGCGGGCGAGACCTACCGGGTCCATCCAGAGCACGCAGGTGACGATCAAGGCGGCGCCAAACACGACGACGAGGCCGGTCGAGATCACCTTGGCGAGCTTCTGGTGCTGCGGCGAAAGCCGCTCCGTCAGCATGGTCACCGCGAAATCGAGCCGCAGCCGCGTCATAGCGGAGGCGCCGATGAAGGTCAGCCAGACCACGCAATAGACCGCGGATTCGTCGATCCAGTAGATCGGGAAATGCGAGTAGCGGGTGACGACGTTCACCAGGATCAATCCGGTGAGCAGGTACATCAGGCCCATCAGCGCGAGGCGCTCGACCGCGAGCAGGGCGCTAGACGCGCGGACAATGAAGCGTCGAACGCTGAATGCGCGTGTGGCCGGCATCGTCTGCTCGATCATGGAGGCCCCAACCCCGAGATTTGTCGTGCTATCGCCAAATGTATAATTTATACATTTGGAGTGTCAAACGGAGATTGCGGTCATTTCGGCGGCAGTCCGCGCTCTTGCTGGGCACCGGCTTTTGCTGGGCCCTTCAACATGCAAGAGAGGGACCGCTTCGGCCGGATGAGTCGCGAAGGAAGACAGAAGGTGAGATGAAACAGCCTCTGAAGCATCGCACGCTCTCGGCTGCGATCGTCGACCAGCTCAGGCAGGCGATCCTCGACGGCACATATCCGGCGGGATCGCAGCTGCGGCAGGATGCGCTTGGCGATGCCTATGGCGTCAGCCGTATTCCCGTTCGCGAGGCGCTATTCCAGCTCGAAGCCGAGGGGCTGGTGCGCATCGTGCCGCAAAAGGGCGCCATCGTCTCCGAGCTGTCACTGGATGAGATCAACGATGTGTTCGACCTGCGCCGGATCCTGGAGCCGCGCCTTCTGGCGCAGTCCGCGCCGCGTTTCACCGCTGATGATTTCGACGGGCTTGCCGACATCCACCGGAGCTTCGAGAAGGCGATCAAGGCGAGGAACGTCAGCGAATGGGGGCAACTCAACGCCGACTTCCACATGGCGCTCTACGTTCATGCCCCGCAGCCGCGCACGCGCGCGATCGTGCTATCACTGCTCCAGACCAGTGATCGCTACACGCGTCTCCAGCTCTCCAACACCAAGGCGATGGGGATCGCCGAGAAGGAGCACGCCGAGTTGATCGCGCTGTGCCGTGCGCAGAAGATCGAGGAGGCCTGCCGCTTCCTGGAGCGGCACATCGAGGCCGTGCGCAAGGATCTGTTGCAGGTGGTGGCGATCGCGCCGAAGCAACGCCGGAAGGAGAATTCGTAGGGTGGGCAAAAGGCGCATTTGCGCCGTGCCCACCATCTGTCCGCAGTCGCATTCACGAGTGGTGGGCACGCTTCCGCCTTCGCTCTTCGAGCTACGGCGGACAAGCCGCTTTGCCCGCCCTACGGCAATTGCGATTGTCTCTACCTGCTCCCGTCCGGCCCCATCACCAGATCGGGCAGCCAGGTCGATATCTCCGGCACGAAGCAGAGCAGCAGCACCGCGGCCATCATCAAGAGCACGAAGGGCAGCGTGCCCCAGATCACCTCGCTCAGGGAAATGTCGGGCGCGACGTTGCGGATGACGAAGATGTTGAGGCCCACCGGTGGATGGATCAGCCCCATCTCCATCACGATGGTCATGACCACGCCGAACCAGATAATGTCGAAATTGGCGGCGCGGAGCGGCGGCAGGATGATCGGCGCCGTCATCAGGATGATCGAGACCGGCGGCAGGAAGAAGCCGAGCACCACGACCATGACGAGGATCGCGAACAGCAGCTCCCAGCGCGGCAGGTGCATCGCGACGATGGATTCGGCGACCGATTGCGAGATGTGCAGATAGCTCATCACGTAGGAATAGAGCAGCGACATGCCGATGATCATCATCAGCATGGTCGATTCCCGGATCGTCGACCGCATGATCGGAGCAAGATCGCTCGGCCGCCACACGCTGTAGATCGCCGCGATCAGCGCCAGCGCCAGGAGGCCGCCGAGGCCGGCGGTTTCCGACGGCGTGGCGTAGCCGCCATAGAGCGCGATCATGACGCCGGTGAGCAGCAGCACGAAGGGAATGACGCGCGGCAGCACGCTGAAGCGTTCAGCGAGCGTATACTCGTCGCGCGTGAGGATCGCGGCCTGCGGTCCGCCGTTCTTGTAGATCGCTTCGGCCGCCTTGTATTCCCGGCGGAAGCGGATCACGGCATAGGCGCCGAACAGGGTGACCAGCAAGAGGCCGGGCCCAATGCCGGCGAGGAATAGCCGCCCCAGTGACTTTTCGGCGGCGACCGCGAACAGGATCATGGTGATCGAGGGCGGCAGCAGGATGCCAAGCGTGCCGCCGGCAGCGATGATGCCGGCAGCAAAGCCGCCGGAATAGCCGCGCTTGCGCATCTCGGGGATACCGGCCGAGCCGATTGCCGAGCAGGTCGCAGGCGAAGAGCCCGCCATCGCCGCAAACAGCGCGCAGGCGAACACGTTGGCGACGCCAAGTCCGCCGGGCACGCGATGCAGCCAGGCATGCAGCGCCGAATAGAGATCCTGGCCGGCGCGCGACTTGCCGATCGCGGCACCCTTGAGGATGAAGAGCGGGATCGACAAGAGCGTGATCGAAGCCATTTCCTCGTAGACGTTCTGCGTCACCGTATCGAGCGAAGCGGCGGGCATGTAGATGCCCATGAACACGACTGCGACCGCGCCAAGCGCGAACGCAATCGGCATGCCCGAAAACATCACGAGCAGCGTCGCGATGCCGTAGGCGAGGCCGATACCGAAAACGCTCATGGACGCTTGGCTCCTGCGAAAGGCAGCGCAAGCTGCACGATGATCTGGACGCAAAGTAGGCTCATGCCGAGCGCCATCAGCGAATAGGGGATAGCGAGCGGCGGCGACCACATCGAGTTCGAGACCTGACCGTCGACATAGGCTTCATGGGCCAGCGTCCAGGACTTCCAGGTGAAGAAGGCGCAGAACAGGAACGTTGCGGCGTCAACCAGCCAGAGGCGGACCTTGTTCGCGAACGGCGAGAGCAGGCCGACGAAGGCCTCGATGCCGATGTGGCCGCGGTTCTGCTGCACGTAGGCCGCCGTCATGAAGGTCGCGCCGACCAGCAGGAACACCGCGGCCTCGTCCTGCCAGTAATTGGCGGCCTTGAACAGAGCGCGGCTCAGCACGCTGTAGCTCAGGATCGTACACGCCGCGACCAATGCGACCGCGGCGAACACAATGATGATGCTGTTGAGGACGGCGAGACCGCGATCGATCGCTGCCGCAAGGCCTGTCCTTGCGGCAGCGTTCGGCAGGTCATCACGATCCGGAAGCGGACCGTGGCTCATGCCGCGACGTCGGTGGCGAGCTTGAGCAGGTTCGCAGCGGTCGCGGTCTTGGCGCTGTAGTCCTTCCAGGCGGTGTCACGGGCGATGTCGCGCCACTTGCCGACCGTCGCCGCATCGAGCACCGAGACCTTGGCGCCGGCCTTCTCATAGACCTTGGCGACCTCGATGTCGTCGTCCTGCGCGCCCTTGCGGCCGAAGGCCTCGAGCTCTGTGCCGACCGCGAGCAGGATGTCCTGATGGTTCTTCGGCAGCTTGTCGAAGATCGCCTTCGACATCATCAGCGGCTCGAGCATGAACCAGTAGGAGGCACCCGCGCCTGAGGTCAGCGACTTCGCGACCTCTTCGAGACGGAACGAGATCAAGCTGGTCGAGGAGGTGATGCCGGCATCGCAGGCGCCGGTCTGCATCGCCGCGTAGATTTCGTTCGAAGGTACCGAGAGCACCGAGGCGCCCGCGGTCTGGAGCACCATGTCCATCTCGCGCGAGCCGCCGCGCACTTTCATGCCCTTGGCGTCTTCCGGCGCGACGATCGGTTTGGAGCGGCTGGCGACGCCGCCGGCCTGCCAGACCCAGGTGAGCAGGATGATGCCCTTGTCGGCGAGGAAGTCGGTCAGCGCCTTGCCGACCGGCTCCTTCTTCCAGCGCAGGCCCTGGTCATAGGTGGTCACGAGGCCCGGCATCAGGCCGATATTGGTCTCCGGCAGCTCGCCGCCGGCATAGGGCATCGGATAGAGGCTGATGTCGAGCGCGCCCTTGCGCATCGCGGAGAATTGCGCGTTGGTCTTGATCAGCGAGGAGTTCGGATAGATTTCAGCGGCGATGTCGCCACTGCTGCGCTTGGCGACTTCGGCGGCGAACATTCGGCAGAGCCGGTCGCGGAAATCGCCCTTGTCGATGGTGCCACCCGGGAACTGGTGCGATATCTTCAGCGTGGTGGCGGCCTGCGCCGTACCGGTGCCGAAACGAAGAATGGCGGGTGCGGCGACGGCAGTCGCGATCAGATGGCGGCGCGTAAGCATGTGTGATCCCCTTGGACGTTCTTGTTTGGTGATTTGGGTCGGGTCTGGTCTTTGAGACCGGCGCGTAGGCCCATCCTAGCCGGTCTTTCACCCGATGATCTCTCATCTGATAGTTCGAGACCGAATGTCGCGGCAAGTGCCGGTCGTGCTGCGCTGCACACTTCCGATCCGCGCGGGACGACGCCAGCCAAAGGATGGCACGGGACCGCAGAAATTTATCGGCGAGCGCGTAACAACGCTGCGTGGCAATCCGTCGAGACAGGATAGCGGCATCCGTCGCTGACAAACACCATCTCGAAGGGAAGACTGCTCATGACCATTCGCACCCGCATCGTGCTCGGCGTTTCGGCTGCCGCTCTGTCGCTTGGTCTCGCACTGTCGCCGGCCGCCTTTGCTCAGGACAAGATGGGCAAGGACGACGGCATGATGAAGAAGGACACGATGTCCAAAGACGGCATGAAGAAGGATACGATGTCCAAGGATGACGGCATGAAGAAGGATCACATGTCGAAGGACGGAATGAAGAAAGACGACGGGATGATGAAGAAGAATTGATCCCCGTCCTCGTCGCACAACGCTCGCCTGAGACGAGCCGCGCGATTTCGAATTCCGGGTGCGGCCCCCACGGACCGCCCCGGAGTGGTTCAATTTCAATTGAACGTTACTTTTGAGCGTTACTTGCGCTTGGCCTTGCGGGCCGCGTAGCGGGCATCGCGCTTGGCCTTCTGCTCGGCTTCCAGGGCTGCCTGCCTTTCGGCGGCTTCCTGGGCCTCGCGTGCAATTCGCGCGGCCTCGGCGGCCTTGGCTTCTTCCTCGAGGCGCTTCTGCTCGGCCTTTTCGGCTTCGCGCGCAGCCTTTGCCTCGGCACGCTTGGCCGCGAGGGCCTCGCGCTCGGCGCGGCGTGCCGCAACGGCCGGATCATCGGGACCCGGCTGCGACTTGAACTTGTTCAAAAGATTTTTGCGGGCGTCCTGTGCCGCCTTTTGCCGGTCTGCGAAGCCGGGTTCCCTGAATCCACTCATTACGAGCCTTGTCTTCCTCGCTTTCAATCCTACATCAGTGCCTGTTGGTACGTCGGCTGGGCATAGCAGGCGCCACGCGACGCAGAAGCGTGTACATCGGCGCGCGTCGCGAAGCCACCCATAATCGCAGCCGACCAGGTCAACGAAAAATCGCCAGCCCCGACGATCTCGTAGCCCGGAAAAACTGCCGAATTGTGATGTCCCTCATAAGGGAGCATGCGGCGCGGCGCCTAGCGTCCGCCCCAACGAGACGGAGCACGGGCATGACGATCTTCCGACCGAGCCTGAAGGCGCTCGCAGCGGCCTTCGTGGTGGCAGCGCTGGCCGGCGCCGCGTTGCTGCTAGCCCGTCCGCAGCCGATCGAGAGCGCCGTTCTCGGTGCGGATTGGGAATGCACCCAAACGGCGTTCGTGCTCACAACCTGTGCACCACGGGTCCAGGAGGCAATTCCGGCCGTCGAGACCTCGCGCAAGGATGCGATCCGGCAGACCCGGGGCTGAGCGTGAGAGGCTGACCGGGATGTGACGGGCTGCCGCAGAGGTGATAAAGCCAGTCCGGTTGCGCAATCAGGTAGCCATGCCCAAGCCTGAACCGGGCCAGAAGCCCAAATCCCCTAGAAGACCTCCACCCCCTGACAGCCGCCGCGGCGCGATTGCCGGCTTGATCATCGCGCTTCTGATCCTCGGCGTCGGCTGGTGGCTTGCCCGCGACCTCACGTCGGCAAGCAAGATGCAGGACTGCCTGATGTCGGGGCGGACCAATTGCAATGTGATCGAGCCGGCGCGCTAGGAGCGGTCCAGCGCGACCCTCTGCCGCCCTTTGGGGTCGAAAAATTGGCCTGATCTTAATCATTTGTAACGGGACTTAGCCGATCAAGCAGGTCAGTTATGTCGGCCGGCATCAGCCCAGCGTGAGGCGAATCGTCTATCGCGCCAGGGACCACGGCAATCGAGAGTAGGGGGTCAAGCACGCATGACTGCGTCCAGCCGCATGAAGATCATCATTCCCTTGGTTTCGGCCATGTCGTTGCTCGCGCTGTCGGCGCAGGCGCAGGAGGCCAGACCGCCGAAGGAGGCCGGCCAACTGCCGGCAAGGCCGAGCGCAGGCGCGCCGCCCCAGACCAATCAGAACATGCGCAATGGTCCTCCGCCGCAGCAGGCGGCCCGGCCCGCGCTGCAGCCCCATGCCGGTCCCGGTCCGCGCAACGCCGGCGGTCCGCCGCCGGGACGTTATGCGCGCGGTCCCGCTCCGGCGCGCGATTGGGGCGGACACGCCTATCGCGGCAATCTCGCCTGGGACGGCGGGCGCTGGCGTCACGAAGTCCGCAACGGTCGATCCGGCTGGTGGTGGGACGTTGGCGGCGTCTGGTATTATTATCCGCAGCGGATGGCGGGCCCGCCGGCCTACATTTCAGAGGACTACATCGACGATGAGCCGGTGGCCTATGCCCCACCTCCGGTCGCATATGCGCCGCCACCTCCGCCTCCGCAGCCGGCCGATCCCGGCGCAAGCGCACTGGGCGGCGCCATCGTCGGTGGCGTGCTGGGTGGCCTGCTCTCGGGCAACGCAACGGGAGCTGCCGCAGGCGCGGTTCTCGGCGGGGCGACGGGAGCAATTGCCGGCGCTACGGCCGCATCTCAGCCCGGTTATTACTGGGCGCAGGACACTTGCTATTACCGCTATCCGAACGGCCAGTATGTGCAGGCCGATCCCCGCGCGTGCTATTGAGCTTTCCAAGCTGGATCTGAAGCAGCAGAGGCGGGCCGAGGCCCGCCTCTTTTTTTACGCGCCGGCGATGGCTTCAAATTAGCGCTGGCGCTCGTTGCCGCCTCGCGCAAGTCTCAAAAGAAAAACGTCGGGATGATTCGCGGGGGATGTGGGACATGCTGGATGCCATCCAGATCAGCGTGGCGTTGTGGGCCATCATCGTTTGCGGCGGGATCGCAGATGCTGCCCCATTTGTTCTAGCGCACGGCCCCTGTCGCTCGCTCGCGGCAGGCTCGGCGCCTTGCGCGTCAAGACACCAGCCAGTTGAAGAACGCCATCGCGGCCCAGACCAAGCCGCCGATCCAGGCCAGCATCACGATGGTGATCGTGCCGAGATAGGCGATGCCGAGCAGGTCAGACCTTTGTCGTTGCGTCGGGACGACCACTTCGGCTGCTGCTTTGTGTGTCATGACCTGAACACCACCGTGGAGCGTTGGAGCGCTGTTTAGCGGAGATACGGGGTGCAGGCTGTGACGCAGTTCACAGACCCTCAAACGAGCCTTGGATGCCGAGGAAAGTACCCCGCAATCATACGGGCGAAATTGCCATGCGCTTGTCCAGATCGGCCGGTTATAGGGTCAGCCTCATGTGCAGCAAGTACGATCCACAGCACGAGGCCGAGGCCGCGATGAGGCGGGCCGCAGCGTCCGAAGGCGCCGATCGGCAACGCCTGATCCAGCTGGCCCTGGCCTGGCACCAGCTCGCCCGCGATCGGCGTGAGGAGCGGACGGACTAGCCGCATTGCGGCCGGCAGCCTCATTCGCGACGAGAAAAACCCCGTGCTCGGGGGACAAGCACGGGGTCCTTCAAAGCCGACCGGGGCTGGTAGGTCGGCACCACCTTATTTCGCCACATCCAACGTGCCGGTGGTGGTCTCGTTCCACGACGCGCAGCATTTTTCACAAGGATTTAGCCCGCTTCATCCTGAACAGGATCGACCGCATGATGCTGCGCGGGCGGCAGCGCCAACTGCTGCCGTCAAACGCCGCGATCGATGCCTCCCGGCTGCGGCCTGTGCTCGTGACGCTCGATGCATGTTTGATAGGCGGCCGGACGATGCGTCTGGTCGCTTCCACGCGCCCAGGCCCGAACGGCGAAGGCCAGTTGATGGTGACCGACTGCGGCGTCCGTAAGAGAAGCTTGTACCACTTCAAGGCGCTTTGCGATGCCGCCCGGGCTCACATCCACGGCAGCGTCAATCGCCAAAAACGCCATGGCGGTGGCGGCAACCCCGGATGTGATGGCCATTCTTGTCCAATCGGATGGCGGCATCACAATATCCTTCGACAGCTCTTTTGCATGCCGGATAGGTAGGGCTCTTCGGGCCGCCGCACAGGTCTGCGCACGCTTTCTTGAAGTGTGCGAAGATTAGAAGGCCCCTCGAATCGGCGAGGCTCGAAGCGGCTCTGTGAACTAAGAAAAAGCCCCCGAGGGGGCTTATTTTCTTATGCCGCTTCCGTCTTCGGCACGGCGTCGGCATTCACCGACAGTTTGACGACGTCGCCCTCGACGGCGCCGACATATTTCATGTCGATATAGTGATGATGGTCCTTGTGACCCTCGGGGCTGTCCTTCCGGGTCAGCTTGATGCGGTTGCCCTCGACGCGGTCGACGGTGCCGACATGGGCACCGTCCTTGCCAATGATTTTCATGTGCTCTCTGATATTAGCCATGATGACCTCCTTGCACAGTCTTTAACTGCGAAGAGGGGCCTTCGTTGCAGACCGCGCGGGCAGATGCTGGACCCAACGTAGGGCCCGGACGTTGACGTTGCAGATGGCACCTGTCCAAGATCCGCATGGAGACGCTTGCAGCCTATCTGGAACGAAAGCATCAGGAACTCAGGCTGTTGAATGATTGTCTGAGGAACCGGCTCGATTTGGCACGTCCGCGATCCGTCGACGAGGTCGTCAGGTCCAAATTCCAGATCACTGCGGCGCTGAGGGCGGAGCATGAGTTGCATGAGTGGAAGGCGACGGAGACGGCCTGGTCGCATACGGCCTATCCTGCCAGCGGACCGTTCGAGTTCAGTTACGACTACCAGCGCGCCGATCTCAGGGTACGCGGTCCTTCGTTCTATGAGCTCGAGTGCGGCTGCACGAGCACGGCGATCTACACCGCGTCAGGCATGGCAGCGCTCTCCGCCGTGCTCCTTGCCACCGCGCAGATCGTCGACAAGGCTGACATTATCGTGCTCCCAGGCTCCTACGGCGAGACGCTGGAGCTGATCCGGAGCTTTATCTCTCATCTGCAGCTCGTAGACTTGAAGCTTCCGCTAGGCGATGGGTTTGCCAGGGCGAATTCTCCGCGCATGCTTCTGCTGGATTCCTGCTCCTTTGCCGGCGCTTTCGAGGCCGCGCTGCGTAGTGATGGCTCGGGGCTCGATCTCCTGGTTTTCGACACGACCTGTTTCGCCGGCAGATCGGGTCGCATCAGGCGAGTCCTGCGGTGGGCCCGGCGATACGGAATTCCGCTGGTGCTGGTGCGAAGCCACAACAAGCTCGATTCGCTCGGAGCGGAATATGGCCGGCTCGGCTCGGCGGTTTTCGTGCACGGCAATGAGCACGAGCAGCGGGCGGGGCGCCTTGACTGCAAAGCGCTCGCCGCCGAAACGCGTAACGCGGTGCGGCTGCTCGGCGGCGCGGCGTTGCCGGCACACTTCCCGCCCTTTGCGGGCAGTGCGACCTATTGGGCTCTGACGAAAAGGCGCGTTGCAGCGATCTTGCGCAACGGACGAAGCACGGCACGATATTTTGCCGCAAAGCTCCCGGCGCTCTCGGCAGAGCTCCATTTCACCCACGGCCTCTACGTGACGCTTCGAGGCAGGCGCCGGCTCGACGAGGCGAGGGCGCGACAGGCCGCCGAAGACATGAGCAACGAACTGCACGGCGAGGGCTTTCCCATCCGTCACGCCGGCAGCTTTGGTTTCGACTTCGCCGCGACCGAGTGGTTTCACGATGCGACCACGGACCAGTATAGCGTCCGGGTGGCGGTCCCGGATTTGCCGACAGAGCTGTGGAATAATCTGGCCGCGGCCATCGCCCGGTGGTGGACGATGCATCAGGCTGAGGTTGGAAGATGAACGCGGCTGGCGATCCCGGCAGAACGGGCATAACAGCCAAAATCAACGCTCGCGCCGTACAAGATCCTCGACCAGTTCTCGCAAGCCCGCGGGACCCTCACGACCTTGAAATATACGCTGCTCCGGCGTGAGGGGCGCGAGCTGACGGTGCTCAAACATCTGCCGACCGATCGCAAGCAGCGCTTCGAGCTGCACTGTCTCGCGCACGAAGCACTCGACCAGATGCCGCAGCACACTCAGTTGGTCGCCGCGCACAAGACCATCACCGGGCTCGTCATGACCAAGCCGAACACCAGAGAGCTGTCCTGGTTCATCGGAGCGATGCTCGACGGTCTCAGCATCCGGGCCGGCGACGACACAGACGGCTCTGCGGTTTCTCCAACGCGACAATATCGGTGATTTCCTTGGCTGCGTCGTCCGGCAATCCAGCCTTTGCAAGCTCACTCACCATCGAGACGGTGTCGCCGGCCGTGATTGCAAGGGTCACTTGAGCGCCATCTGTTGGACGGACGCGCGTCACGGTTTTTTTCTAGCGCACCAGCACTGCTATCGCGGCAATAAAACCGAGGACCAGAAGGGTGCCGGCCGCGAGGGCAACCAAATCGACCGAAGGGGTATGGAGGTGAAGGCGCATTGTTGCCTCCTACGCAGTAACGCCATGATTCAATCGGCAATCGCCAAAACAGTTCCTCTCGGACGGCGGGACGCGGCATCCAGCAATGTCCGAGTTTGCGGAACTTATAATTGATGCGCGATTGAAACGCGCACCGCCGCTCGTTGGTTGGAGGGTAATCGAAACTGTTCTCGGAGATCCCCATGACCGACGAGGATATGCTCGTCCTGGCCGGATTGGCCGGCTTCGCCTGGTGGACATACGTCTTTCTGCCTCTGGTCTATTTCTATCCGGCTTAGCCTTCGGCTCGGCTGGCACGAAGACGCCGGCGGTCATCCAGTCGTTACCGATCCGGTTGACCTGGCATTTCTTGGCCAAGCGGCTCGCAAAGCTGTTGCGGCTCTGAGTGCTGTCATTCAGGCGCACCATGTGCCGGCCGCCGATATCGGAGAAATCCTTCACCTTACCCATGGCATTCGACTCGCCAACGCCTCCGAGAGGGTTGCCTTTCGTCTCGAGGCCTTCATGGTGACGCCGATCGACGGCGGAATGGCGCGCCATGCCCGGGAGCTGGTCAAGGATCTAATCGACTTCCTCGACAGCTTGGAGGCCGATCCGGACCTTGAGCCATCGTGCGGCGTGGCTTATGGCCAGCCGCCCGGCGCCGACGAATGCGAGCCGCCGGAGGATGCCGAGCCGTCCTTGGGCAGTTTCGATCGCATCATAGATCAGGCCCACGCGTGGCGGTCGTCTGGCTATAACGACCTTGAGCAGAACGACTGTGACCGGGAGGACGATGATCCGGAAGAGGCCAAGCAGCAGTCCCCGGAGATGTGCCCATGCGCCTGATGCCGGAAGAGCGCCGCTGAGGATCTGTCCCACTCGTCCTAAAACAAGACGCTGCCGGGCTCGAAATACATGTCCCGGCAGCGTTTCATTCTCAAACTGAGCACTGAAATCCCAGTTGGTTTCGACTGTGCAATGGCCATGCCACAGGTGTGTGACACGTGCCCGCCGGTTCACGCTGGCGGGCCACCCAGGCGTACTGGCCTAGACGGCGCATCCACGTCGGCGAATGCGCGTTTATTCGAGAACCTCATATTCGAACGCTACGTCCTCGGGGTCGTTTTCCTCGAACCATTTCTCTGCGGCATCCTGGTTAGCGAACACCTTAATGTGGTCCTTATCGCCAGCCTGCTTGCCGGTGTTGACGTATACGAAGACTGTTGGTCCGCCGCTCTCGGCTACCAGGATCAGCGCTTCCACGGCTGCTTGCCATTCCGGCGCGTCGTGCTCGGCCTTCGGAAGCCCTGCGATGTACTCACCGGCGTCGCGCAACGTCACCAGCTTGCGGCCGCCCACCTTAATCGGATCCTCGAAAGGCCGCCCCCAGCCTTGTGCAACCATGTCTATCCCCCAGCCCGGCAGGCTAGAGGGTAAGCGTGGCCGAGCGCAAGATAAGGGAAGTCGGCTCTTCGCGCGCACTTCTGGGAGCTGTATGCTGCAGCTTTGACAGTGTGCCGTCGTGGCGCCGACGTTCCCGCCTTATCTCCGAGGCCTACGACCGCACGGTTGTGGAGGAGAGCAAAATGCGCGTGTTGTCGGTGGCGTTCTTCGCGTTGGCCTCGCTGGCCCAAGCTCATGCACAAGAGAAGATCAAGACGCCTGAGTCGGCGTGCAGCTACACGACAAGCCGCGGGGATACGTACACAGTGCCCGGCGGTAAGGCTCTTTGCTGGCGCGTGCCAGCGCCTTCTTATAAGGAATACACGCTGCTCCACTGTGACGGGCCGATGTTCCGGGAGCTTGTCCGGGTGAAGCGAAGCGATCCTCGCTGCGACAAATACGAAGAGCGGCAATAGGTCTCGGCTAGACCAGGACGCCGCACAGCCCCGTCTCGCGCATCTGGCCGAAGCTGATCTTGAGCGGCCGGCCGTCTGCGAGCGTAGGCGTGTGACGTTTGATCGGGCGAGGCATGCCGCCATCAAAGCGGCATCGTAAGTACCTCGCAAATTATCGATTCCTAGCGGCTCGGAATGCGCGCGAGCTACAGGCTGTCGTGGGTGTGGACAACGGCTATGCGCGTGGCTTGTTGTCGATGCACAACGTGACCGCCAGCGTAACGGCCAGCAAGATCCAGCCGACGATATCGACAGCACTCATTGCTTCCCCCATGTCGTGAACAGAAGGCGAAAGGGCGGTGTTGCGCCCGTGTTGCGTGGAGCAGTTGGGAATGCCGCGTATCGCGTTGAAATTGCCGCAAGCGACAGAGAACGCCGCGCAACACGAAAGGGCTCGCAGAACAGAGCCGATACGCGCGTAAGATTCTGAATTGTCAGGTAAAAGGCTGGCGATCCCGGCAGGACTCGAACCTGCAACCCGCGGAGTAGAAATCCGCTACTCTATCCAGTTGAGCTACGGGACCGTCTTCGGCCGCCCCGGTTCGGGGGCTGGCTGTTCATCTACCATGCCAATATGAAAAATCTGGCGTTTCGCCAAGTCTGAACCGAACCGTTTTCCTCAGAGCCGCGACAAAGCGGAACGGTGGGGTGTCAGGGTGCCGGGTTGAGCGGCAGTGTACTGGACGATGGATCACATCGCCGGGAGCGCTGGCTAGCTTCCGGGACACGGCCACCGGTCGACTGGTCTGGTATTGCTGCGCCATCAGGACGGCGTGCGCGGCGGTATCTTGATCGGTCTCCTCTGGGCTTGCCTTGTCATGGCGAATGCGACGATTTGCACCTTTGGTTCCATCGCCTTGAGTCCGTCACCATTCCGCGCATTTCATTTACCGCCGCGGCGTTCGTCCGCGATTTCCGGGAGTCCATCATGATCGGTCTGATCCGCGCCGTCACACTCTGCGCCACGCTGGCGCTCGGCCTTAGCGCAGCACAGGCCGCCGACAAGGCGTTCAAGCGCGACGATCTCGCCGATTCCGCGATCAAGCTGGAGGCCCAGATCAAGAGCGAAGCGGGCCCGGTCGCCAAGACCAGCGCGACGCTGCGTACCGATGCCGACGCCGCCTTCCGGCGCAACGACTATCGCACCGGCCTCTCGGTGCTCGGGCAGATCGCGGCGACCACGCCGGAGGATGCCGGCAACTGGCTGCGGCTCGCCAAGGTCATCTTCCAGATCTCGCCGAAGACGTCGAGCGAGCAGACGTTCCTCTGGGAGCGTGCTTCGACCGCGGCCTACATCGCCTATATGCGCGCCGGCAATCCGGGCGAGGAGGCCGACGCGCTCGCCGTGCTCGGCAAGTCAATGGCCGAACGCAAGCTGTGGCGGCCGGCGCTGGATGCAATGCGGCTGTCGCTGGACATGCGCGAGGTCGCCGAAGTCCGCGGCCAGTATGAGAAGCTGCGCGACGAGCACGGCTTTCGGCTGCTCGACTATACCGTGGACTCGGATTCGGCCAGCCCGCGCGCTTGCTTCCAGTTCTCGGAGGAATTGGCCAAGCGCACCGACTTCGCGCCGTACCTGGCGCTGGCGGGGCAGGACAAGCCGGCGCTGTCGGCCGAGGGCAAGCAGCTCTGCGTCGACGGGCTGAAGCACGGCGAGCGCTACAACATCAACCTGCGCGCCGGCCTGCCGTCGGCCGTGAAGGAGGGCCTGCCGAAATCAGCCGAGTTCAACGTCTATGTGCGCGACCGAAAACCCTTCGTGCGCTTCACCAGCCGCGCCTATGTGCTGCCCAGGACCGGCCAGCGCGGCATTCCCGTGGTCAGCGTCAACACGCCCGCGGTCAGCATCAACGTGTTCCGCATCGGCGACCGCAACCTGATCAACACGGTCGTCGACAGCGACTTCCAGAAGACGCTGTCGAAATATCAGCTCTCAGATCTCGGCGACGAGCGCGGCGTCAAGGTCTGGTCCGGCGAGCTTGCGACCGCGATGACGCTGAACCAGGACGTCACGACGGCATTTCCGGTCGACCAAGCGCTCGGCGAGCTCCAGCCCGGTGTCTACGTCATGACGGCCGCGGCCCGGGCCTCGGACGAGGACTACCAGCTCGCGACGCAATGGTTCATCGTCTCCGACCTCGGCGTGTCGGCCTATTCCGGCAATGACGGCATCCACGTCTTCGTCAACTCGCTGGCCTCGACCGATCCGGTCGGCAAGGCCGAGGTGCGCCTGGTTGCCCGCAACAATGAGATTTTGGCCACCCGCAGGACCGACGACAGCGGCCATGTGCTGTTCGAGGCGGGGCTCGCGCGCGGGGAGGGTGGGCTGTCGCCGGCGCTGCTGACGGTCACGGGCGAGAAGGCCGATTATGCCTTCCTCAGCCTGAAGACCTCCGCCTTTGACTTGTCTGACCGCGGCGTCTCGGGGCGCGCAGTCCCGGCCGGCGCAGATGCCTTCGTCTATGCCGAGCGTGGCGTCTACCGTTCCAGCGAGACCGTCTATCTCACCGCGCTGCTGCGTGACGGGCAGGGCAATGCCGTCACCGGGGGGCCACTGACGCTGGTGATCGAGCGTCCCGACGGCGTCGAATTCCGCCGCGCTGTGCTTTCCGACCAGGGTGCCGGCGGCCGCACCCTCGCCGTGCCGCTCAACTCGGCCGTCCCGACCGGGACCTGGCGGGTGCGCGCCTTTACCGACCCAAAGGGCACATCGGTCGGCGAGACCACCTTCATGGTCGAGGATTACGTCCCTGATCGGATCGAATTCGACTTGTCCGCCAAGGACAAGCTGATCAAAGCTAATGCTCCAGTGGAGCTGAAGGCGGACGGTCATTTCCTCTATGGCGCGCCGGCTTCGGGCCTCCAGCTCGAAGGTGATATGTTGGTCGCCCCCGCGAGCCAGCGCCCGGGCTTTGCCGGCTACCAGTTCGGCGTCGACGACGAGGAGACGACCTCGAACGAGCGCACGCCGCTGGAGAACCTGCCCGAAGCTGACGCCAACGGCGTTGCGACCTTCCCGGTGACGCTGGACAAGCAGCCGGCCTCGACGCGGCCGCAGGAGGCACAGATCTTCGTCCGCATGGTCGAGACCGGCGGCCGTGCCGTCGAACGCAAGCTCGTGCTGCCGATCGCGCCGGCGACCGCCATGATCGGCGTCAAGACGCTGTTCGGCGACAAGAACGTCGCCGAGGGCGACAAGGCCGAGTTCGACGTCGTGTTCGTCTCGCCCGATGGTAAGACACTCGCCCGCGATGGCCTGCGCTACGAGCTCCTGAAGATGGAATCGCGCTACCAGTGGTACCGCCAGAACAATTACTGGGAGTACGAGCCGGTCAAGTCGACCTCGCGCGTTGCCGATGGTGATGTCGTGATCGCCGCCGACAAACCGTCGCGGATTTCGCTGAACCCCCAGCCCGGCCGCTATCGGCTGGATGTGAAGTCGAACGACGCCGACGGCCCGGTGACCTCGGTGCAGTTCGACGTCGGCTGGTATTCCGACGGCAGCGCCGACACGCCGGACCTGTTGGAGACCTCGATCGACAAGCCACAATACGCCTCCGGCGACACCATGACGGTGTCCGTCAATGTGCGCAGCGCCGGCAAGCTGACCATCAACGTGCTCGGCGACCGCCTGCTGACGACGCAGACCATCGACGTCAAGGAAGGCACAGCGCAGGTGAAACTTCCAATCGGCAAGGACTGGGGCACCGGCGCCTATGTGGTGGCGACGCTGCGCCGTCCGCTCGATGCGGCCGCGCAGCGCATGCCGGGCCGGGCGATCGGCCTGAAATGGTTCGGCATCGACAAGCAGACCCGCACGCTCCAGGTGCAGCTGACGCCGCCGGCGCTGATCCGTCCGAATTCGACCCTGAAGATCCCGGTTAGGCTTGACGGTCTCAATCCGGGCGAGGACGCCAAAATCGTCGTCGCCGCGGTCGATGTCGGCATCCTCAACCTCACCAATTACAAGCCGCCGGCACCGGATGAATACTATCTCGGCCAGCGGCGCCTCAGCGCCGAGATCCGCGATCTCTACGGCCAGCTGATCGACGGCATGTCGGGCACGCGCGGTCAGATCAAGTCCGGCGGCGATGCCGGTGCGGGCGAACTTCAGGGCTCGCCGCCCACGCAGAAGCCGCTGGCCCTGTATTCGGGCATCGTCACCGTTGCTGCTGATGGCACAGCCGAGGTGAGCTTCGACATTCCGGAGTTCGCCGGCACCGCGCGCGTGATGGCGGTGGCGTGGACCGCCACGAAACTCGGTCACGCCAACACCGATGTCCCGATCCGCGATCCCGTGGTGCTGACGACGACCCTGCCGCGCTTCCTGCTCAACGGCGACCGCGGCACGGTCAATCTCGAGATCGACAATGTCGAGGGCCAGGCCGGCGACTACGTTATCAACGTGAAGACAGCCGGCCCGGTGAAGATGACCGGCAACCCCGCGACCACAGTCAAGCTCGCCGCCAAGCAGCGCAACGCGTTCTCGCTGGCCATCGACGCGACGGCGGCGGGGCAGGCCACGCTCGACGTAGATATCAAGGGACCGAACGGCCTTACGCTCGCGCGTCACTATGCGCTCGACGTCAAAGCAGCGACGCAGGTGCTGGCACGGCGTTCGATCCGCACGCTGGCGAAGGGCGAGAGCCTGACGCTGACGCCGGACATGTTCTCCGACCTCGTGCCGGGCACCGGCAGCGTCTCGGTCTCGGCGAGCCTGTCAACCGCGCTCGATGCGGCGACGATCCTGAAAGCGCTCGACCGCTATCCCTATGGCTGCTCGGAGCAGATCACGAGCCGCGCGATGCCGCTGCTCTACGTCAACGATCTCGCCGCCGGCGCGCACCTCGCCATGGACACCGAGGTTGACCAGCGCATCCGCGACGCGATCGAGCGGCTCTTGGCGCGCCAGGGTTCGAACGGCTCGTTCGGACTGTGGTTGGCGGGCGGCGACGATGCCTGGTTGGATGCCTATGTGACGGACTTCCTGACCCGCGCCCGCGAAAAGGGCTTTGCGGTGCCGGATGTGCTGTTCAAGAATGCGCTCGACCGCATCCGCAACTCCGTCGTCAATGCCAACGAGCCGGAGAAGGACGGTGGCCGCGAGCTCGCCTATGGCCTCTACGTGCTCGCACGCAATGGCGCAGCTCCCATCGGCGATCTCCGCTATCTCGCCGATACCAAGCTGAGCAACCTCGCAACCCCAATCGCGAAGTCGCAGCTTGCGGCGGCGCTGGCGCTGGTCGGCGACCGCAACCGCGCGGAACGCGTCTATGGCGCAGCCCTCGACAGTCTCGCGCCAAAACCGGTGCTGGAGTTCGGCCGCACCGACTATGGCTCGCAACTTCGCGATGCCGCGGCGCTGGTGTCGCTCGCCAGTGAAGGCAACGCGCCGAAGGCAACGCTGACGCAGGCGGTATCGCGGGTCGAGACCGCGCGCGGGCTCACGCCCTACACCTCCACGCAGGAGAATGCTTGGCTGGTGCTGGCGGCGCGGGCGCTGGCCAAGGAGAACTTGTCCATGGAAGTGGACGGCCAGCCGGTCAAGACCGCGCTCTATCGCAGTTACAAGGCCGCGACGCTGGAGGGCAAGTCGCTGAAGATCACCAACACCGGCGATGCGCCAGTGCAGGCGGTGGTCTCGGTGTCGGGCTCGCCGGTCACGCCGGAGCCGGCGGCGTCGAACGGCTTCAAGATCGAGCGCAATTACTTCACGCTTGATGGCAAGCCCGCCGACATCAGCAAGGTCAGGCAGAACCAGCGCTTTGCGGTGGTGCTGAAGATCACCGAGGCGAAGCCCGAATACGGCCACATCATGGTGTCCGACTATCTGCCGGCGGGCCTCGAGATCGACAATCCGAAGCTCGTCTCGTCCGGCGACAGCGGCACGCTGGACTGGATCGAGGATGGCGAGGAGCCTGAAGACACCGAATTCCGCGACGACCGCTTCACCGCGGCGGTCGACCGGGCCTCGGATTCCAAATCGGTCTTCACCGTCGCCTATGTCGTGCGGGCGGTCTCGCCCGGCAAATACGTGCTGCCGCAGGCCTATGTCGAGGACATGTATAATCCCTCGCGCTACGGCCGCACCGGGACGGGGACCGTCGAGGTGCGGGCGGCGAAGTGAGTGAGAATGGGATGAACGAAGTCAGCAAGGGCGGCGGTAGGGCAGGGCGAGGCGGCGTCATGCGTGCCCTGTCTGCCGCCGCCTTTGCCTTCATCCTCGCTATCGTCGGGTTCGTCGCCTGGGTCTACTCCCTCGGTCCTTTGCCGCTCGACGAGGCGCGGCAGGTCTCCACCACCATCGTCGACCGCAATGGCAAGCTGCTGCGCGCCTATGCCATGGCGGATGGGCGGTGGCGGCTGCCGGTCGATGCCAAGACGAACGTCGATCCGACCTATCTAAAACTGCTGCTCGCCTATGAGGATCAGCGCTTCTACGCCCATGACGGCATCGATCCGCTGGCGCTGGGCCGAGCCGCATTGCAGCTTGCAACGCGCGGCCACATCGTGTCGGGCGGCTCGACCATCAGCATGCAGCTTGCGCGGCTGATGGAGCCGCGACGACAGCGTTCGCTTTATGCCAAGCTGCGGCAGATGGTGCGGGCCATCGAGATCGAGCGAAGTTTGAGCAAGGAGCAGATCCTCGATCTCTATCTCGCGCTCGCCCCTTACGGTGGCAATCTCGAAGGTATCCGGGCTGCGTCGATCGCCTATCTCGGCAAGGAGCCGAAGCGGCTGTCGTTGGCGGAGGCCGCGCTGCTGGTGGCTCTGCCGCAATCGCCGGAGACGCGCCGGCTTGATCGCCATCCCGAGGCCGCCCGCATCGCGCGCGACTGCGTGCTCGACCGGATGGTCTCCGAGCATCAGGTCAGCGTGGAGGACGCGAAGCAGGCCAAGGCCGTTGCCATTCCGAAGCTGCGCAAGCCGATGCCGATCCTGGCGCCGCATGCCTCCGACACCGCGCTTTCGATCGTGAAGGACGCGCCGGTCATCAAGCTGACGCTGGATGCGAGCTTGCAGAAGGTGCTGGAGCCGCTGGCGCGTGATCGTGCCATCGCGCTCGGGCCCAATATCTCGGTCGGCATCATCGTGGTCGACAGTGAGAGCGGCGACGTGCTCGCCCGCGTCGGCTCGGCCGATTATTTCGACGAGAGCCGGGCAGGGCAGGTCGACATGACCCGCGCCATCCGCTCGCCGGGCTCGACCCTGAAACCTTTCATCTACGGCCTCGCCTTCGAGGATGGCTTTGTCCATCCGGAGAGCTTGATCGACGACCGGCCGGTCCGCTTCGGCTCCTACGCGCCGGAAAATTTCGACATGACGTTCCAGGGCACGGTACCGGTGAGGAAGGCGCTGCAATTGTCGCTGAACGTGCCCGCCATCGTGCTGCTCGATCGCGTCGGCTCCAGCCGCCTGGCCTCGCGGTTGCGGCAGGCTGGCGGCAATCTCGTGTTGCCCAAGGACGAGGCGCCGGGGCTCGCCATGGGTCTCGGCGGCGTCGGCGTCACGCTCCAGGACCTCGTCCAGCTCTATACGGGTTTCGCCCGGCTCGGCACGACCAAGCCGCTGCGCGAGATCATCGTTGACAGGGATGACCGCGAGCCGTTGCGGCTGCTCGATCAGGTCGCGGCCTGGCAGGTCGGCAACGTGCTCTTGGGCACGCCGCCCCCGGAGAATGCCGCCCATAACCGGATCGCCTTCAAGACCGGCACCTCCTACGGCTATCGCGATGCCTGGTCGGTGGGCTTCGACGGCCGCATGACCGTCGGCGTCTGGGTCGGCCGGCCCGACGGTGCGCCGGTTCCCGGCCTGATCGGGCGCGTCGCTGCCGCGCCGATCCTGTTCGACGCCTTCGCCCGGACCGGCAAGACTCTGGCTCCATTGCCGAAGCCGCCGAGGGGAACCCTGGTGGCCAGCAACAGCAAGTTGCCGCTGCCGCTGAAGAGGTTCCGTCCGGTCGGGGAACTGGTGCGCACCGGCGGCGAGCAGGCGCTGCACATTCAGTTTCCGCTCAACGGCTCGCGGATCGACGTCGATCGATCGAGTGGTCAGGAGAGCGCAGCCATGCCGGTCAAAGTCGCCGGCGGCGTTCTACCCATGACCGTCATGGTTAATGGAACCGCGCTCGGCGAGATCGACGGCCGTCGCCAGCGGCTGATCGATCCGCCCGGTCCGGGCTTTGCGCGGCTCACCGTGATCGACGCCACGGGCGCGGCGGACACAGTTGTCATTCGAATTCAATGAGCCCGGCTTAAGCGGTTGTGGCGATGGCGGTTTCAGCGTAAGCGGAACCAATGGCCGAGACCTACCCAACGCCCCGTTTTGGAGCCCCCCGCGAGCCGAAATCGCCCGCCAATCCAGGCAGCGGGCTCGTGCGCATGCTCGATATCGTCACGGCCAGCCACGCCCGTGCGGTCGGCTTCCTGGTGCTGTGCGCACTGCTGCTATTCCTGCCGGGCTTCTTCACCATCCCGCCGATCGACCGCGACGAAGCGCGCTTTGCCCAGGCCACGAAGCAGATGGTCGAGAGTGGCGACTATGTCGACATCCGCTTCCAGGAGGATGTCCGCTACAAGAAGCCGGTCGGCATCTACTGGCTGCAATCGGCCGCGGTCGAAACCGCTGCGGCGCTCAAGCTGCCGAAGGCCGAATTGCGCATCTGGGTCTACCGGCTGCCATCGCTGTTGGGAGCGATCGGTGCCGTGCTCATGACCTATTGGGCCGCGCTTGGTTTCGTCACGCGGCGCGCCGCGGTGCTGGCGGCGCTGATGATGTGCGCCTCGGTGCTGCTCGGTGTCGAGGCGCGTCTCGCCAAGACCGATGCGATGCTGCTGTTCTGCGTGGTCGCCGCGATGGGGGCGATGGCGCGGGCCTATCTGTCCTGGCAGCGAGCGGAAGATGAGACCCATCCGCCCTGGAGCTGGCCGGCGATCTTCTGGAGCGCGCTTGCCGTCGGCATCTTGATCAAGGGTCCGCTGATCCTGATGTTTGCCGGCCTGACCATCGTCGCGCTCGCGATCCAGGACCGCGATGCCTCCTGGCTATGGCGGCTGCGTCCGGTCTGGGGCCTGATGTGGATGCTGGTGCTGGTGCTGCCCTGGTTCGTCGCGATCTTCTGGCGCGCGGGCGATGCCTTCTTCGCCGATTCCGTCGGCGGCGACATGCTGAGCAAGATAGGCGCCCAGGAATCCCACGGCGCACCTCCTGGTCTGTACCTCGCGCTGTTCTGGATCACCTTCTGGCCGGGCGCGCCGCTCGCGGCCATGGCAGCGCCCGCGGTCTGGCGGGCACGGCGCGAGCCCGGCGCGCAGTTCCTGCTGGCCTGGCTGGTCCCGTCGTGGATCGTGTTCGAAGCCGTGCTGACCAAGCTGCCGCACTATGTCCTGCCGTTGTACCCCGCGATCGCGATCCTCACCGCGGGAGCGGTGGAACGGCGCGTGCTGTCGCGGTCCTGGCTGATGCGCGGCTCGGCCTGGTGGTTCGCGATCCCCGCGGCCGCCTCGATCATCGCCGTGGTCGGCGCGGTGATGCTGACGCGCCAGCCGGCCTTCGTGGCCTGGCCGTTCATCGCGGCATCGCTGATCTTAGGCCTGTTCGCCTGGTGGCTCTACGACAACAATCGCGCCGAGCGCTCGCTGCTGAACGCGCTGGTCGCCGCGCTGATGCTGGCGGTGACGGTCTACGGCATCGTGCTGCCGTCGCTGACCCCGCTGTTTCCGAGCATCGAGATCGCGCGCGCGCTTCGCAACGTCACCTGCGTCGGACCGAAGGCGGCTGCTGCCGGCTATCACGAACCGAGCCTCGTGTTCCTGACGGGCACGCAGACGCTGCTCACCGACGGCTCGGGCGCGGCCGACTTCATGCGGCAGGGCAGCTGTCGCTTCGCGCTGATCGAGCAACGCTCCGAGCGTAGCTTCGTGCAGCGCGCCGAGGCGATCGGGCTGCGCTACAAGGTCGGTACGCGCATCGAGGGCTATAATTTCTCGCAAGGGCGCGCGATCGCGATCTCGATCTTCCGCTCGGAAGGCACCGAATAGGATGCGGGCCCCGAACGACATTGGGCCGCCTGCAGGCTATCCCGCGCAAGTGCTCGCCGTGTCCTGGCATGCGCTGGCGCAACTCGTGCGCACGCCCTCGCATTCGCGCCGCGCCGAGGCCGCCCGAAAGCTGGCGCGGCATTCGCTCTGGCTCAGTGCAGCGGGCGCAGCACTAGTCATCGTGCTGATGGTCGCGTTCGATCTGACCGAGATCCAGCTGATGCCGGCGCGGGGCACGCCAAGCCTGTGGCCAATCCGCATCCTCACCGATTTCGGAAAGGACGAGTATGTGCTGTCGGTGCTGGGGGCTGCGCTTGTGGCTGTGGCATTCGTTGCGGCAGCGCTGCACGGGACTCGCCGTGCGCTGCTGCTTGGCCTCGGCACGCGGCTGCAATTCATGTTTCTGTCGGTTGCCGTGTCAGCGTTGGTCGCCGAGATCCTGAAATATCTCATCGGACGCGGACGTCCGTTCGTCGGCGGACAGGCCAATCCGTTCAACTTCATCCCGTTCGAGGGAACGGGGGCTTACGCCAGCCTGCCGTCGGGCCACGCAGTGGCAGCGTTCGCCTTGGCGTTTGCTGTATCAGCATTGTGGCCGCGCCTGCGCGTGTTCATGTTCACTTACGCAATCGTGATCCTTTTGACGCGTTTGGTGCTGCTCGCGCACCACCCGAGCGACGTCGTGGCCGGCGCCATGGTCGGCACGGTCGGCGCCTTGGCCGTCCGCTATTGGTTCGCGGCTCGAAGGCTGGGCTTTGCCATCCGCGCGGACGGCACGATCGTGCCGCTTCCCGGGGCGGTATCGAGCCGTCTCAAAAGGGTTGCCCACGGGGCATCCGCCCCATAAAAGCGGCTGCCTGCCGGGGCGCCGGTTCCTTGGAGGCAGGCCAATTCCAACCACGAGCCTTGATTTGTCGACGTCCCAGCCATCGGTTTCCATCGTCGTTCCCGTGCGCAACGAAGCCGACAACATCGCGCCCTTGATCGAGGAGATCACGGCGGCGCTCGATGGCCGCTGGGCCTATGAGATCATCTACGTCAACGACGGCTCGACGGATGCGACCGGCGAGCGGCTTGCCGGCATCATGAAGCAGCGGGGCAATCTGCGTCAGCTCCGCCATGCGAGATCGGGCGGCCAATCGGCAGCCGTGCGCAGTGGTGTGCGTGCGGCGCGCGGGGTGATCGTTGCCACGCTCGACGGCGACGGCCAGAACAATCCTGCATTCCTGCCGGACCTGATCGCGGCGGTCGAGAAGGGAGCAGGGCGCGTCGGGCTCGCCGCCGGCCAGCGGATCGGGCGCAAGGACACCGGCTTCAAGAAGTTACAGTCGCGCGTGGCGAACGGCGTTCGCAACGCGATCCTGAAGGATGGCACGCGCGACACCGGCTGCGGCCTGAAGGCGTTCCGGCGCGACGTGTTCCTGATGCTGCCCTATTTCGACGGGCTGCATCGCTTCCTGCCGGCGCTGGTCCGCCGCGAAGGCTACGACATTGCCTATGTCGACGTGATCGACCGGCCGCGCCGTTCCGGCGTGTCGAATTACGGCTTTTTCGACCGGCTGTGGATCGGCATCATGGATCTCGCCGGCGTGTGGTGGCTGATCCGCCGCAAGAAGACGACGCCAGATGTGACCGAGGTGAACGCATGATCATCCAATACGGTCAGGCGCTGAGCAACTATATCTACGACGTCTTCGTCGCCAAGTTCGATTTCTGGCTCGCGTTCGGCCTCGTCGCACAATTGTTCTTCACCGCGCGCTTCCTGGTGCAGTGGATCGCGAGCGAACGGGCCGGCAACAGCGTGGTGCCGATGGCGTTCTGGTTCTGCTCCATGGGCGGCGGGCTGATGACGCTGGTCTACGGCGTCGTGAAGCGCGAGCCGGTCATCATCCTTGGACAGGCGCTCGCGACCATCATCTATATCCGCAACATCATGCTGATCGTGAAGAACCGCGGCAGCGCCTCTAAGACGCTGGACCGCTGACCTAGGAGCGCTAGCGCGGCAACGCAGACGCCGCGCCTGACGCGGGCAGGGCGGCTTGATCGGCCTCGTGCCGGCGATAGGGTTCGCCGGCCGCGTCCAGCACGGGGTAGGCGACCGAGCAGATATGCGAGTGGATGCGGCGCAGATCACGTAGCACGTCCAGATGCAGCGACGTGGTCTCGATGGTCTCGGGGCGGCCCTCGCGCAGCCGATCCAGATGGCGCTCGACGGCGGCAAGCTCGGTATTGCGCAGCGCCGTCTTCTCCACCAGCAGCTTGCGCGCCTCATTGGCGTCACCCGACATGAAGACGCCGAAGGCGATCCGCAGCGAATCCATCGTGCGCTTGTGGAAAGCGGCGAGCTCCTCGGCCCCCTCGGCCGAGAACTGGAAGCGCCGCTTGATCTTCTTGGTGGCGAGCTCGCTCAGGCTCTTGTCGATGATATCGCCGATATGCTCGAGGTTGATGGCGAAGGAGATGATCTCCATCGCGCGCCGCCCTTCGCTCTCGTCGAGGCTGCCCCGCATGAGTTTCGTCACGTAGAGCTTGATGGCCTCGTCGAGACCGTCGACGAGATTGTCCGTTTTCGAGACCTGGTCGACCAGCGCGCGGTCGCCGGTCATCATCGCGGCCATCACCTTGCGCAGCATGACCTCGACGAGGTCGCCCATGCGCAAGGTTTCGCGGGCGGCGTCGGCGAGCGCCAGTGACGGCGTCTCCAGCGCGGTCTCGTCGAGATAACGCGGGCGGGCCGGATCGGCCTCCTTGACGCGATCGGGCAGCAGCCGGGTCAACAGGCGCGACATGATATCGAGCAGGCCGATGAAGAGGACGGCGGTGCCGACGTTGAAGGCGATGTGGAAGGCGGCTGTCATCCGGGCGAGATCGGGCTGCCAGGCGTGCATGTGCTCGGCGATCACGCCCAGGAAGGGCAGGACCACGGCAATCCCGATCACGCGGTTGACGAGATTGCCGACCGGCAGGCGGTAGCTCGCGGGATCGTCGCGCCTGGCGCCCTCGAACACGGGATTGATGGCGCTGCCGAGATTGGCTCCGAGCACCAGTGCGAGGGCCGCATAAGGCGTCACGAACTGCGAATAGGCCAGCGACATGATCAGCAGGACGCTGGCGACGCTCGAATGCACCGCCCAGGTGATGAGAGCCGCGATGACGATGCACAGAATGGGATCGCCTGTTATGGCCGACATCACGACGCGGACGCCGGGCGCGTTCTCCGCCGGCGCCAGCGTGTCGAGCAGAATGTGCAGCGAGAGCAGCATCAGGCCGAGGCCAATGCAGACGCGGCCGATGTCCTTGATCCGCGATCGCGGGCCTGAGCGGAAGGCGACGAGGCCGAGCACGAACAGCACCGGCGCAACGGCTGCGATGTTGAACGATAGCACCTGCACGATCAGCGTCGTGCCGACATTGGCCCCGAGCATGATGGCGAGCGCGGCGGCCAGGCTAACGAGACCCTCGGCGGCGAACGAGCTCGTGATCAGGGCGGTCGCCGTGCTGCTTTGGAGCAGGGCGGTGAGCCCGAGGCCGGCGGCGAATGCGCTGACGCGGTTGCTCAGCGCCTTGCTGAGCAGGCGCCGCAGGTCGGGACCGAAGGCGCGCAAGATCCCGCTGTGGACCATGTGCAGGCCCCACAACAACAGCGCAACGCCGCCCATGAGATCAAGCAGAACCAACGTTCCCATGCTCCGTGTCCGGATTGGAGTCGATTGGTGAGGCTAGCGCCAAACGTCGGCGGATCAAATCATTTGTTGGCGCGTCGCCGTTAACGTTTACGGCGCGTGCACGTTCCCGCGGCGCGCGATTGCGCGTCCGCCGGCGCGATGCCGCGTCCTCGCGCACGATGCCCTGTGAGCAGGCTCACATTGCCGCCTTGAGAGCAGCGAAGCCGCGGTCGAGATCGGCCTTGAGGTCGTCGACGCTCTCGAGCCCGATGTGCAGGCGCAGCGTCGGGCCACCGGGCGCCCACTTGGTCGCGGTGCGGTAGGCGTCGCAATCGAAGGGAATCACGAGGCTCTCGAAGCCGCCCCAGGAGAAGCCCATGCCGAATAGCTTGAGCGTGTCGAGCATGGTGTCGACCGCCTTCTGCGGCGCCGGCTTCAGCACGATGCTGAACAGGCCGGACGCGCCCGTGAAGTCACGCTTCCAGATCGCATGGCCGGGATCGGTTTCGAGTGCCGGATGCAATACGCGCGCAACCTCGGGTCTGGCGGCGAGCCAGCGCGCCATGTCGAGCCCCGAACGATGATGCTGCGCCAGCCGCACCGACAGCGTGCGCAGACCGCGCAGCGCCAGGAAGACGTCGTCGGGGCCGGCACAGACGCCGAGCAGGCGAATGCCTTCGGCGACCATCGGCCAAGCCTTGGCGTTGGCCGAGATGGTGCCGAACATGATGTCGGAATGGCCACCGATATATTTGGTGGCCGCCTGCATGCTGATGTCGACGCCCTGTTCGAGCGAGCGGTGATAGAGCGGCGTCGCCCAGGTGTTGTCGTCGATGACGAGCGCGCCGCGACCATGGGCAATCTCGGCGATGGCGCGGATGTCGGGCATCTCGAACGATTGCGAGCCTGGCGCCTCCACCAGAACGGCGCGGGTGTTGGGCTTGAGCAGCTTGTCGATGCCGGCGCCGATCAGCGGATCGAAATAGGTGGTCTCGATGCCATAGCGGGTGAGCATGCCGTTGCAGAAATTGCGCGAGGGCCGATAGACGTTGTCGCAGACCAGGAGATGGTCGCCGGCCTTCAGCACCGAGAGCAGGGTGGTCGAGATCGCCGACAGTCCCGACGGCACGATGCCGACGCCGGCGCATTGCGGCCCCTCCAGCGCCATCAGCGTCTCCTGGAAGGCCTTCGTGGTGGGGGAACCGTGGCGGCCATACGTGAACTCGCCGCGATGGGCGTGCAGGTCCTCGGCGGTCGGATAGAGCACGGTCGAGCCGTGAAATACCGGCGGATTGACGAACCCCTTCTGCGCCTTGGTGTCGCGGCCGGAGGTGACCAGCCGGGTCTCGGCCTGCTGCTGGGAGGGGTGCGAGGAATCCATGCGTCTGCTTTCAAAACCGCGTTTCCAGCGGGCGCGTCGCGCCCGCGGGCTGGCCGAAAGGCCGCCGTCGTTAATAACAGAACACAGAAGAGTCCCGTCAACCCCTTGACCCGGCACGCCAGTCGTTCTGTGATGCGCAGGTGCTATTCAGTCGCCGCATGTTGAGGGGCCTGCCGCGACCTTCGATCCATCGCCTGACCGGACTTTGCGCTACAGCCATAATGGCGGGCGCCTTTCGGCGGGGATGAAGGTATGGCCTCCCGGGATCGGCGGGTGTTCGGCTAGGTTGGCCAGCATGAGTCTTGCAAGGCTAGCCTTGGTACGATTAGCCCTGGCAGAGATGACCCAAAGACAACGTTCCCGACACTTGAGACGATTTTGAAAGGCCCGAAGCCCATGAAACGCGTAACCCTGGCTCTCACTCTGGCTCTCGCCGCCGGCCTCACCGCGCAGGCCGCCGATGCGCAAACGCTCAAGACCGTCAAGGACCGGGGCATGCTGTCCTGCGGCGTCAGCCAGGGCCTGCCGGGCTTCTCATCGCCCGACGACAAGGGCAACTGGACCGGGCTCGACGTCGACGTCTGCCGCGCCATCGCCGGGGCCATCTTCAACGATCCGACCAAGGTCAAATACGTGCCGCTGTCCGCCAAGGACCGCTTCACGGCGCTGCAATCCGGCGAGATCGACGTGCTCTCGCGCAACACCACCTGGACCATCTCGCGCGACACCTCGCTCGGCGCCAACTTCACCGGCGTGACCTATTATGACGGGCAGGGCTTCATGGTGAAGAAGTCCCTCAAGGTGAATTCCGCGCTCGAGCTCAATAGCGCATCGGTCTGCGTGCAGACCGGCACCACCACCGAGCAAAATCTCGCCGACTACTTCAAGGCCAACAACATGAAGTACGAGGTGATCGCGTTCAGCACCAATGACGAAACGGTCAAGGCCTATGAAGCCGGCCGCTGCGACGTCTTCACCACCGACCAGTCGGGCCTGTACGCCAACCGCCTCAAGCTCGCCAATCCCAACGACCATATGGTGCTCCCCGAAATCATCTCGAAGGAGCCGCTCGGGCCGATGGTGCGCCACGGCGACGACCAGTGGTTCGACATCGTGAAATGGACGCTGTTTGCGATGATCACGGCTGAAGAGCTCGGCGTGACCTCGAAGAACGTCGACGAGAAGGCGAAGCTGGAAAGCCCGGAGCTGAAGCGCGTGCTCGGCAGCGACGGTAATTTCGGCGAACAGCTCGGCCTGACCAAGGACTGGGTGGTACGGATCGTGAAGGCGGTCGGCAATTACGGCGAGGTGTTCGACCGCAACGTCGGCTCGGGCTCGCCGCTGGCCATCAACCGCGGTCTCAACAATCTCTGGAACAAGGGCGGTCTCCAGTACGCGCCGCCGATCCGCTGATCACCCTGATCCGCAGCTTGCGGCGATGAGCACCGAGGCCCGTAAACCGCCGCCCCAGATCGCGCTGAAGATCAGGCGTGTGCTGGGCGGCAAGGCAGGCTGGAACGGCATTGCCGTCCAGTTTGCCTTCGCGGCGATCCTGGGCTGGATCGGCTATGAGATCGTCTCCAACGCCCGCGCCAACCTCGAAAACCAGCACATCGCCGCCGGCTTCGGCTTCCTCCGCAACAATGCCGGCTTCGATGTCAATCAGACCCTGATTCCCTACACCGGCTCGGACACGTTCCTGCGCGTGTTCGTGGTCGGGCTCCTGAACACGCTCGTGGTCTCGGTGGTCGGCATCGTCTTCGCCACCGTGATCGGCTTCATCGTCGCGCTGTGCCGGCTGTCGCCGAACTGGCTCTTGTCGCGCGTCGGCGAAATCTATGTCGAGCTCATCCGCAACCTGCCGCTGCTATTCCAGATCCTGTTCTGGTACCTCGCGGTGCTCGCGGCGTTGCCCAATCCGCGGCAGAGCATTTCGCTGCTCGGCATTGCCTTCCTCAGCAATCGCGGCCTCGTGGTTCCCAGCCCGATCGGCGAGAGCGGTCTCGAGCCGTTCCTGGCGATGCTGGCGCTTGGCATCGTCGCGGCGCTGGCCTTGCGCATCTATGCGCGGCGCGCGCTGTTTCAGGAAGGCCGGATGATCCGGATCTGGCCTTACGTGCTGGGTCTGCTGTTCGGGCTGCCACTCGCCACCATCCTGGTGTTCGGTTTGCCTTTCACCGTCGAGCTGCCGCAGCTCAAAGGGTTCAATTTCGCCGGCGGCTCGCGCATCATCCCGGAGTTCGTGGCGCTGACCTTGGCGCTATCGACCTATACCGCCGCCTTCATCGCCGAGATCGTGCGCGCCGGCATCCTGTCCGTCCATAGGGGGCAGATGGAGGCGGGGTCCTCGCTGGGCCTGAGCCGCGGCACCACGCTCCGGCTGATCGTCGTGCCGCAGGCCATGCGCGTCATCGTGCCGCCGCTGACCAACCAATACCTCAACCTCACGAAAAATTCCTCGCTCGCGGTCGCGATCGGCTATCCTGACCTGGTGTCGGTATTCGCCGGCACCTCGCTGAGCCAGACCGGCCAGGCGATCGAGATCATCGCCATGACGATGGGCGTCTACCTCCTGATCTCCCTCGTCACCAGCGCGATCATGAGCGTCTACGGTTGGCGCGTCAGCCGGAGCCTCGGCGCATGAGCGATATTGCGACGTCCGCCTTCGTTCGTCGGGACCTGGTCGCCGAGCGTCCCGCGCCGGTCAAGACCACGGGCTTCATCGGCGTGCTGCGAACCCGCCTGTTCAACTCGCCGACCAACATCCTGCTCACGATCGTGGGCGCCCTGCTGCTCTGGTTCACCATCGTTCCCTCCGTCAAATTCCTGATGGTCGATGCGGTCTGGACCGGCAACGATCGCACGGCTTGCCTTGCCGAGAACGCTGGTTTTGCGGTCGGCGCCTGCTGGCCCTACATCCAGGCCAAGCTGCCGCAACTGGTCTATGGCTTCTATCCCGAGGCCGAGCGCTGGCGGGTCAATCTCACGTTCGTCTTGGCGGTGGTCCTGCTGGCGCCGCTGCTCATTCCCAGGCTGCCCGCGAAGGGGCTGAATGCCAGCCTGTTCTTCATCGCCCTTCCGGTGGTGGCATTCTTCCTGTTGCACGGCGGCGGCATCAAGGGATTGGGCCTGAGCTGGACGGTCGGCCTGCTGCAACTGTTCGACGAGAGCCTCATCGGCGCCGGGCAGGCGCTGCTCAATCTCAGCAAGACGTCCGCCATCGCACCGCTGCTGTGGGCCGTCGGAAGCCTCATCGTGCTGGTCGGCACGGCGATCTCCTGGCTGATCTTCCCGCTCACCTGGCTGCGTGATCAGATCCAGGAGACGGGGCAGCCGGTCTGGGCCGATTTCGCCATCACGGCCGCGATTGTCTGCCTGATCGCCTTCGTTCTTGGCGGCGGCGTTCGCACCGGCGGGCGGGCTCTGGCATCCAGCATCGCCGCCTTCATTGGCATCGCGATCGTCATCAAGCTGATGGGCCTCGACAGTGGGGGATTGCCTGTTGTGGCAACGAATTTGTGGGGTGGCCTTCTGGTGACGCTGGTGGTCTCCGTCACCGGCATCGTCACCTCGTTGCCGATCGGTGTCGCGCTGGCGCTCGGCCGCCGTTCCACCATTCCACTGATCCGGATCTTCTCGATCGCCTTCATCGAATTCTGGCGCGGCGTGCCGCTGATCACCGTGCTGTTCTTCGCAACCTATATGCTGCCTTTGTTCCTGCCCGGCAATTTCACCGTCGACGGGCTCGTGCGCGCCCTGATCGGGATTGCGCTGTTCACGGGCGCTTATCAGGCCGAGAACGTCCGCGGCGGCTTGGCCGCGATTCCGCGCGGGCAGGGCGAGGCGGCCGCTGCCCTGGGGCTCTCCTGGTGGAAGACGACCTCGCTGATCGTGTTGCCGCAGGCGCTGCGCCACGTCATTCCGAACCTGGTCAACAGCTTCATCTCGCTGTTCAAGGACACCTCGTTGGTCTCGATCGTGGCGCTGTTCGATCTCCTCGGCTCGCTCCGCGCCTCGTTCTCGGATCCGAAATGGTCGACGCCGTCGACCGCGTTCACCGGCTTTGCCTTTGCCGGCGTCATCTATTTCATCTTCTGCTTTGGAATGTCGCGCTACTCGCTGTTCGTCGAGCACCGCCTCAACGCTCACCGCCGCAACTGATGGAGCTCACCATGTCCGACCCCATCGTCAAGATTTCCGGCCTCAACAAATGGTACGGCGACTTTCACGTCCTGCGCGACATCGACCTCGATGTCCACAAGGGCGAGCGCATCGTGATCTGCGGGCCCTCGGGCTCGGGCAAGTCGACGCTAATCCGCTGCATCAACGCGCTCGAGGAATTCCAGGAGGGCGAGATCGTCGTCGACGGCATCGAGCTCGGTCCGAACCTCAAGCATATCGATGCGGTGCGACGCGAAGTCGGCATGGTGTTTCAGAGCTTCAATCTGTTCCCGCATCTCACGGTCCTCGATAATTGCACGCTGGCGCCGATCTGGGTGCGCAACATACCCAAGAAGGATGCCGAGGAGGCCGCCATGAAATTCCTGGAGCGGGTCAAGATCCCGCACCAGGCCAACAAGTTTCCCGGCCAGATGTCCGGCGGCCAGCAGCAGCGCGTCGCGATCGCCCGTGCGCTGACCATGAACCCGAAGGTGATGCTGTTCGACGAGCCAACCTCGGCGCTCGACCCCGAAATGGTCAAGGAGGTGCTCGACACCATGGTCGATCTCGCCGAGGAGGGCATGACCATGCTGGTCGTCACCCACGAGATGGGCTTTGCCCGCGAGGTCGCCAACCGCGTCGTGTTCATGGACGCCGGCCAGATCATCGAGGCCAACACGCCGAAAGAATTCTTCGCCGCCCCGCAGCACGCCCGCACCAAGCTTTTCCTGAGCCAGATCCTGCGCTGAGCCCCGGGAAATCCCGGGGGCGTCTCCGGTCCAGCTGATCGGCCGGCCCTGGCCGCGAATCAGTTAGACTCTTTCCGGGCAATCCTCCGGAGAGACACCTTGCAGGGCAGCGGCGGCGCGCGCGCATTCCAGAACGCGCGATTGCAGAAGAAATTGATGAAGCAGGCGGATGCCATCCTCTTCGCCGCGGCCGCCGCCTATGGCCAGGGCAGATTTGCCGAAACCGAGGCGCTCTGCCGTGAGATCCTGAAAGCGATTCCGAATCATGTCGACGCCATGCACTTGTTCGGTATGTGCGCGCATGACGGCCGGCGCCTGGAGGAGGCGCAACAACTGCTTGAGCGCGTGATCGAGCTCGATCCGCGCCTGCACGATGCCCATAACAATCTCGCCACCGTGCATTTCGACCTCGGCAATTACGAAGAGGCGCGGCGGTGTCAGGAGAGGGCCATCGCGCTGAAGCCGAATTTCGCGGTGGCGCTGACCAACCTCGGCAATACGCTGATGCATTTGGGGCAGTACGGACAGGCGCTCGAGCTGCACGAACGCGCCATCAAGTTGAAGCCGGATTATGCCGATGCGTTCTGCAATCGCGGCATGGTCGAGATCTTGCTTGGACAGGTCACTCGCGCCAAGGAAAGTTTCGATCGCGCCCTGCTGTTTCAGCCGCGTCACGCCGAGGCCATCGTCGGCAGCGGCATGGTCAGCATGGAGCTGCGGCACCACGAGGAGGCGGCAGCCAAGTTTGCCATGGCGCTCGCGATCAAGCCCGGCGCGCCAAGGATCCTGGCCCAACGCGGGCGCCTCAGTTACGAGCTGCAGCGCCTGGAGCCCGCGCTTGCGGATTTCGAGGCGGCGCTTGCCATTTCGCCCAAGCTCGAACTGGCGCTCCGGGGCAAGGCGCAGGCCTGCCTCGTCATGGGAAAGACCGCGCAGGCGATGGCGGCCGCGACGACCTTGATCGAGCGAAATCCGCGCTCCGAGATGGGGTTGGCGCTGATGGGCTTCGCTTATTCGAACCAGGGGGACATGGACTCCGCGATCGAATATCTCGATCGTGCGCTTGCGATCCGACCGGACTATGGGGATGCGATCAGGGGCAAGATCTTCTTGCAGGACTACCGCGCCGAAGCCGATTTCGTGGTCCAGCAGGCGGTCCGACGAGACTGGTGGGACTTGATCGGCTCCAAGATGCTGCGAAGGGAGCTGCCGAAGCGCCCGCTTGATCCGGAAAAGCGGATCGTTGTCGGCTATGTCGCTGCCGAATTCCGGCAGCACTCGGCGGGCCTCACTTTGCTGCCGGTGCTGCGCCATCATGATCACGCCCGATTTGAAATCATCTGCTACTACTCTTGGCCGGGAGAGGACGAGTACACCGCCAAGTTCAAGCAAATGGCGGACGTCTGGGTCGACGCCTGGCAGCTATCGGACGACGAACTCGCCGATCGCATTCAGGCCGACAATGTCGACATCCTCATCGACGTTTCGGGCCACACGACCGGTAACAGGCTGCAGGTCTTCGCGCGGAAGCCGGCCCCGATCCAGGCCACCGGCTTCGGACACGCGACGGGCACGGGCATGCAGACCATGGACTATGTGCTCGCGGATCCCATTTTCATTCCGCCATCGGTTCGGCATTTGTTTGCCGAAAAGATCCACGATCTGCCGTGCCTGATCACGATGGAGCCCGTCTCGGATCTGGCGCCTTCCGAGCTGCCGATGCTCCGCAACGGCTACGTCACCTTCGGCGTGTTCAACCGCATCTACAAGATATCGGACGATGCGATCCGTGTGTGGTCGCGCTTGATGCGAGAGCTGCCGGGATCGAAGATCATCCTCAAGCATGGTTTGCTCGATGACCAATTGCTGCGCGATAGCCTGGTCGCGCGCTTCGTGGCGCAGGGCGTTGCCGAGGAGAACATCAGCTGCCTGGGCACCACCTCGCGCAACGACCACCTGGCGGCTTTTGCCCAGGTCGATATTTCCCTCGATACGTTCCCGCAAAATGGCGGCATCAGCACCTGGGAATCGCTCTACAAGGGCGTTCCGGTGGTGGCCAAGCTCGGCAATGGGGCGTCGTCGCGTGCCGGCGCCTCCATCGTGGCCGCCGTCGGTCTCGGCGACTGGGTCGCCGAGGATGACGAGGGCTATATCGAGATCGCGCGCAAATTTGCGACGCAGCCCGATCATCTCGCGAAGTTGCGCGCGCAGTTGCCGGCTCAGATTGCAGCCTCGCCGGCCGGCAATGTCGAGATCTACACGCGTGAGCTCGAGGCGGGCTACCGCCAGTTCTGGCGCGATTATTGTGCCGCCGCCTCGGACGGCGGCGAGCTGGCATAAGCGGGTCGGTTGCGCCCCGGGGCGTTACTGGTTCAGCTGACGGGGCGGCGCCGGCTGCGAATCAGTTAGACTCGCTCCGGGCCATCCTCCGGAGAGATACCTTGCAGAGCAGCGGCGCCGGCGCGCGCGCGTTCCAGAACGCGCGATTGCAGAAGAAATTGAAGAAGCAGGCGGACGCCATCATCTCCGCCGCGGCGAGCGCCCATGGCCAGGGACGATATGCGGAGACCGAGGCGCTGTGCCGTCAGGTCCTGCAAGCCATTCCCGATCATTTCGACGCCACGCACCTGCTCGGCCTGTGCGCGCATCAAGGCGGCCGCCTGGGGGAGGCGCAACAGCTGCTCGCGCGCGCGATTGCGCTCGAGCCGCGTTCGCATGAGGCCTATAACAATCTCGCGACCGTACACTCCGGCCTCGGGCAATTTGAGGCCGCCCGCGCATGTCAGGAGAGGGCGATCGCGCTGAAGCCGAATTTTCCGCAGGCCCTGACCAGCCTCGGTAATACCTTGCTCCACATGAACCTGCCCGAACAGGCGATCGAAGCGTACGACCGCGCCATTCGCCTGAAGCCGGACCATGCCGATGCGCTTTGCAATCGTGGCTTGGCGGAGCTGACGCTACGCCAGTTCGACCGCGCCAAGCAAAGTTTCGAGCGCGCATTGGTGTTTCAGTCGCGTCACGTGGAAGCGCTCGTTGGCAAAGGCGTGGTCAGTATCGAGCTCAAGCACTACGATGAGGCGGAAGCCGCGCTCGGCGCGGCGCTGACGATCAGGCCCAATTCGGCGAAGGGCCTGGCACACCGCGGACGGCTCCATCTCGAGCTGTCGCGCTCGGAGCGGGCGGCAGCGGATTTCGATGCAGCACTGGCGCTTTCGCCCAGGCTCGAGGTGGCCTTGCAGGGAAAGGCGCAGGTCGCGCTTGCCATGGGCAACACGGCGCAGGCGATTGCGGCCGTCAAGACCTTGCTCGAGGAAAATCCGCGCTCCGCGATCGCGATGACGTTGCTGAGCGCCTGTTTTGCAAACCAGGGCGAGATCGCATCCGCAATCGAGCATCTCGACGCCGCGCTGGCAATCGCGCCGGACCATGCGGACCTGATTGCGCGGAAGATCCACTTTCTGGACTTTCTTTCCGACGCCGATTTCGCGGTCCAGCAGGCCGCGCGAAAATATTGGTGGGAGGCGATCGGCGCAAGGTTGCCGCAAAGGCAGCTCTCAGCACGGCAGCTCGATCCTGACAGGCGGATCGTGATCGGTTATGTCGCTGCCGAGTTCTGGTACCATTCGGCGGCGTTCGGCCTGCTGCCGGTGCTGCGCCATCATGATCACGCCAAATTCGAAATCGTCTGCTATTCGTGCTCGCCGTTGCGAGACGAGATGACCGCCGAATTCAAGTCGTTGGCGGATATCTGGGTGGACGCCTGGCAGCTTTCGGATGACGAGCTGGCCGATCGTATCCAGGCGGACAATGTCGATATCCTGATCGACGTGTCCGGGCATTCGACCGGCAACAGGCTGCCCGTATTCGCCCGCAAGCCGGCTCCCATCCAGGTCACGGGCTTCGGCCACGCGACCGGTACGGGCCTTCAGACCATGGACTACGTGCTCGCCGATCCGGTCTTCATTCCGCAATCGGCGCGCCATCTGCTCGCCGAAAAGGTTCACGATCTGCCGTGCCTGATCACGACCGATCCCATCCTGGATGTGCCGCCTTCGGAGCTTCCCATGCTCCGCAACGGCTATGTCACCTTCGGTGTGTTCAACCGCATCTACAAGATCTCGGACCAGGCAATCCGCGTATGGGCGAAAGTGATGCGCGAGGCGACCGGATCGAAGATCATCATCAAGCATACTTTGCTCGATGATTCCTTGCTGCGCGACAATCTGATCGCGCGGTTCGTGGCGCAGGGTATCGCCGAAGAGAACGTGATCTGCATGGGCTCGACCCCACGCCACGAGCACCTGTTGGCCTTCGCGCAGGTCGACATCTCCCTCGATACGTTCCCGCAAAATGGCGGCGTCAGCACCTGGGAATCCCTCTATGCGGGCGTTCCGGTCGTCGCAAAGCTCGGCAATGGCGCCTCGTCGCGCGCCGGTGGCGCCATCGTGGCCGCCGTTGGGCTCGACGACTGGGTCGCCGAGGACGACGAGGGCTACGCCGCAATCGCGTGCAAATATGCGGCACAGCCTGCGCATCTGGCGAAGTTGCGTGCGGAGTTGCCAGCTCGGATCGCAGCCTCGCCGGCAGGCAATGTCGAGATCTATACGCGCAGGGTCGAGGCGGGATATCGCCAGTTCTGGCACGACTATTGTGCCTCGGCCTCGGAACGCGGCGAGGTCGTGTAAACACCCGGCCGCGCGGGCCGTTTGGGCGCGCGCTTTCCGGATGTGAGGGATCCTACGGCAGTCAGACGAAAGGCGGCTTGATGTTGCTACGCTTCTCCAGCCACTCCGGCACCGGAAGGTTCTTGGCGCGCATGAAGTCCGCGTTGAACAGCTTCGACTGATAGCGGCTGCCGGAATCGCAGAGCACGGTGACGATCGTCTTGCCGGGCCCGAGCTGCTTCGCAAGGCGTATCGCGCCGATGATATTGATGCCGGTCGAGCCGCCGAGGCACAGGCCTTCGTGCTGGAGCAGCTCGTAGATCGCGCTGACCGCTTCGGCGTCGGGAATGAGATAGGCGTCATCGACCTTGGCCGTCTCGACGATCGCGGTCGCGCGGTTGAGGCCGATGCCCTCGGTGATCGAGCCGCCGGGCGTGGCCTTGGGATCGCCGGTCCTGAAATATTCGTACATGCCGGCGCCGTGCGGATCGGCGCAGGCGATGCGGATGTTCTTGTTCTGCTCTTTGAGATAGCGGCTGACGCCGGCGAGCGTGCCGCCGCTGCCGACCGAGCAGACGAAGCCGTCGACCTTGCCGCCGGTCTGCTCCCAGATCTCGGGTCCGGTGGATTCGTAATGCGCCTTGGCGTTGTCGAGATTGTTCCACTGGTCGGCGAAGAGCACGCCATTGGGCTCGGTCTTGCGCAGCTCGTCGGCGAGGCGCCGGCCGACATGCTGGTAGCTGTTGGGGTTGGCATAGGGCAGGGCCGGCACCTCGATCAGCTCGGCGCCGCACAGCTTCAAGAAATCCTTCTTCTCCTGGCTCTGCGTCTCCGGGATCACGATCAGGGTGCGATAGCCGCGCGTGCTCGCAACGACCGCAAGCCCGATGCCGGTATTGCCGGCCGTCGCCTCCACCACGAGCCCGCCGGGCTTCAGCTCGCCGCGCTTCTCGGCCTCCAGGATCATCCATTTGCCGGCGCGGTCCTTCACCGACTGGCCGGGATTCATGAACTCGGCCTTGCCCAGGATGGTGCAGCCGGTCAATTCCGAGGCGCGCTTGAGCTTGATGAGCGGGGTGTTGCCGATGGCTTCGACAACGTCATTCTTAATGGTCATATCGGGGGAAATCACTGGCAAAGGGGTTGATCAGCTTGGCCAGAACCTAGTGCTTGCAAGACAAAAGGGGAAGGCTTTTGCGCTGCGGCGAAACCGGTCGAAGCCCCCGCCGCAGCAGGGATATTTTTGAGAGCACAGACCCGGCGATGATGTGCCGGGCCGCGAGGCGGGATATCGGTAGGAGAATATGGGCGATCTTCGTCGGAGCACAGAAGATAACGATCGTCGTGGGCGGTCCTCGCGACAATCTTCGCCTTCGGCGGCATGTCTCGATGTCGAGCTGGGTGAAAGGCGTCCGGAAGCTTGAAAGCATATCTGCGTGAGCGAGGCGCATTTGCTTTCGTCGCAATTGACGATCTCGTGAGAGTCGCCCGACCTCGAGACGGAGCTGAAATCGCGTGGGTGCTGTTGAGCATTCCGATAAGGATCGAGCCGCACCGGTGTTGCGGCAATATCACATGAAATCTTAGTAAGCTTGAGCGCGTGACAGGACGGCGCTGAAATGCAAGAAGCCACTGCGAGACAAGGACATCTCGCATTTGCGCGGTCCTGACGTCGGTCCGTTCTGACGCGCCTCTCGCACCTGCGGGACTGTCCCGCAGTTCCGCGCCCGGCTAATATGGGTCTCAGGTTCCGCAGAAAGCATCACAGCTGTGAACGAGTTGTCCAACGCCCCCCGACTGCGCCGCCGCGAATCGGTTAATCCGGCTTCGCGGTGGCGGCTCGACCTGCCCGGCGGGGGGTGGATGTGACACAGGTTGTTCCTGCGATCGCCATGCGGCGGTCTCCGGGGTCTGCGTCCAGGACGCGGCACGCGGCGCGCTGGCTTGCGGCGCTGTGCCTCGCGGCCAGTTCGGGCGGTTGCGTGCTGACGCAGGATCTTCCCGATCCCGCGCTCGATGTTCCCACGCAGTACAAATACGCCGGCAAAGGGGATGCGCCGCCGTCGCTGGATTGGTGGCGCGGCTTCCGCTCCACGGAGCTGACGCAGCTGATGGAGGAGGCGCAGACCGTCAACCTCGACATCGCCGCTGCGGTGGCGCGAATCGTCCAGGCCGACGCCCAGGCGCGGCAGGCGGGCGCGGCGCTGCTGCCGAGCCTGTCCACGGCTGGATCGGAAACCTACTCGCGCACCTCGGGCTCGAGCGCCTCGGGCCTGTCCATCGGCGGGCGCGAAGTCGTCAACTATTCGGCCTCGCTGAGCGCGAGCTACCAGCTCGACTTCTGGGGCCAGAACCGCGACGCGCTGCAGACGGCTGAGGAGACGGCGAACGCCAACCGCTTCGATCGCGACACGGTCGCGCTGACGACGCTTGCAGCCGTCGCCAATGCCTATTTCCAGGTGCTGGCCTCGCAGGACCGCATCAGGACCTCACAGCGCAACATCGCGAGCGCGCAACGCATCCTCGATGCAGTCAAGGAGCGACGTAAGGCCGGCACCGGAAGCGATCTTGACGTCGCCCAGCAGGAGAGCCTGGTCGCGAACCAGAAGGCCTTGGTGCCGCCACTGCGCCAGACGCTCGACCAGAACATCAACGCGCTGGCTGTGTTGGTATCGCGCCCGCCGGAGAGCGTGCGCGTGCTCGGCGGCTCGCTGGACCGGATCGCGATCCCGCGCGTCACGCCCGGCCTGCCGTCCGAGATCCTGACGCAGCGGCCGGACATCCGCCGGCAGGAGGCACAGCTCGCCTCCGCCACCGCAAACATCGGCAATGCCCGCGCGCAGTTCTTTCCGACGATCCAGCTGACCGGCAATGGCGGCTATCAGAGCTCGGCGCTGGTCTCGCTGTTCCAGCCGCATGCCGCCTTCTTCCAGCTCGTCGGCAGCGCCACGCAGCCGATCTTCGACGGCGGCAGGATCCTCGGCAATTTCGAACTTGCCAAGGCGCGTCAGGACGAACTGCTGCAGACCTACCGCAAGACCATCGTCCAGGCCTTTGCCGATGTCGACAACGCGCTGTTCTCGATCAAGCAGACCACGATCAAGCTGCAATTGCAGCGCGATGTCGTCGCCGCCTCGCGCCGCGCCTTCGATCTCTCCGAGCAGCAATTGCGCGCCGGCACTGCCGACATCGTGACCGTGCTCAACACCCAACTGACCCTGTTCCAGGCGGAAGACGCGCTGTCGCAGGCCCAACTCGCGCGGCTTCTCGCCATCGTGAGCCTGTACCAGGCGCTCGGCGGCGGTTGGGAGCCGAGGATGGAGAAACCGGTCAATGCTCTTTAAGCCGGAGACGAAGCAAGGCGCGAAGGAGGGGACGGCGAAAAAATCGCGCGGCCGCGGCCTGGTCATGACCCTGATCACGCTCGCGATCCTCGGCGGCCTTGGTTATCTCGGCTGGACCGTCACGCATCAGCAGCAGGCGAACAACCGCAACCAGCGGCCCGATCTGCCGGTGCCCGTGCTGGCGGCGAGTCCGCGCGTCCAGGACGTGCCGGTTTATCTCGACGGCGTCGGTGCGATCCGCGCGCTCAATACCGTGACCGTGCGCTCGCAGGTGGACGGCAAGCTGATCGCGGTCAATTTCACCGAAGGTCAGGACGTCAAGAAGGGCGACGTGCTCGGCGAGATCGATCCGGCGATTTATCAGGCGCAGTACGATCAGGCGGTGGCCAAGAAGGCGCAGGATCAGGCCCAACTCGCCAACCAGCGCATTGACCTTACGCGTTACGAGCAGCTCGCCGCCACCAATGCCGGCTCGAAGCAGCAGGCTGACACCCAGCGGGCCCTGGTAGCGCAGACCGAGGCGCTGGTGAAGGCGGATCAGGCCGCGATCGACAATGCCGCGGCGACGCTGAGCTACACCAAGATCGTGGCGCCGCTCTCGGGCCGCGTCGGCCTGCGACAGGTCGACCAGGGCAACATCATCCACGCCTCCGACACCACGGGCCTTGTCGTCATCACGCAGTTGCAGCCGATCGCGGTGTGGTTCAGCCTGCCACAGCAGCAGATCATGCGCGTCAACGCCGCGGCGGCGAAGGGTGCGCTCGCCGTCGACGTGTTCGGCAATGACGGCATCACGGTGATCGATACCGGTAAGCTCACCGGCATCGACAACCAGGTCGACCAGACCACCGGCACGCTCAGGCTCAAGGCGGAATTCCCCAACGCCAACTACCAGCTCTGGCCGGGCCAGTTCGTCAATGTTCGCCTCAAGGTCGAGACCTTGACGCAGGCGCTGGTGGTGCCGACCTCTGCGGTGCAGCGTGGTCCGATCGGGACCTTCAGCTATGTCATCGGCGAGGACAACATCGTCTCGGCCAAGCCCGTGACGGTCACGCAGCAGAACGAGCATGACGCCGTCATCGCCAGCGGCCTGTCGCCGAACGACAAGGTCGTCACCACGGGCTTTGCCAATTTGTCCGACGGCTCCAAGGTGACCGTCGGCCGCGACGACCAGACCCCCTCGGCCGATCTTGCCCCGCGCAAGCGCTCGCGTGGGCCGGACGCTCAGAAGAAGGATGGTGCCAAGGACGGCCAGAAGGACGGACAGGGCAAGGACGGCGAGTTCCGCGCCAAGCGCAAGAGCAGCGAAGGTGACCAGAAGGGACAGACCGGACCGGCACCGGGGCCGGGGGCATCGGGAGGTGGAGCCAAGCAGCCATGATCCCGACAACAGCCGCTTGACGCGGCAGGCGTAACCCATGGGTGTCTCCGAACCCTTCATCCGACGACCGATCGCAACCTCGCTGCTCGGCATCGCGCTGCTGATCGGCGGCGCGCTCGGCTACTTCGCGCTCCCTGTCTCGGCGCTGCCGCAGGTCGATTTCCCGACCGTGCAGGTGACGACGCAGCTTCCGGGTGCGAGCCCCGACGTGATCGCCTCGCTGATCACCGCACCGCTGGAGCGGCAGCTCGGACAGATCCCGTCGCTGTCGGCGATGAACTCGACGAGCTCGTTCGGCGTCAGCCAGATATCGCTCCAGTTCGACCTCAACCGGGACATCGACGGCGCGACTCAGGACGTGCAGGCTGCGATCAACGCGGCGGCCGGCGTGCTGCCCAAGACGCTGCCTTATCCGCCGACTTACGCCAAGGTGAATCCGGCAGACGCGCCGGTGATGACGCTGGCGCTGCGCTCGGACACCATCTCGCTGCGCGTGATGAGCGACATTGCCGACACCATTCTGGCGCAACGCTTGAGCCAGATCTCCGGCGTCGGACGGGTCTCCGTGCTCGGCGGGCTGAAGCCGGCGGTGCGCATCCAGGCTGACCTGGCGCGACTCGCCGCCTACGGCATCGCCATGGAGGACCTGCGCACCGCAATCGCCAATGCCAACGTCTCGGGGCCGAAGGGCTCGCTCGACGGCGCGCAGCAATCCTACATCATCGCCGCCAACGACCAGATCGCCGCGGCGGACGCCTACAAGCCCGTTATCATTGCCTACCGCAACGGCTCGCCCGTCACCATTGCCGACGTCGCGCAGATCGTCGATGGTCTCGAGAACGACCGCACCGGCGGCTGGTACCAGGGCACGCCGGCCGTCATCATCGACATCCAGCGCCAGCCCGGCGCCAACGTCATCGACGTCGTCAGCCAAATCCGCGCCGAGATCCCCAAGGTGCAGCGCGCGATTCCGGCCGGCGTGAACCTCACCATCGTCTCCGACCGCACCGTCACCATTCGTGCCTCGGTCCATGACGTCCAGTTCACGCTGATCTTGAGCGTCGTGCTGGTGACCCTGGTGGTGCTGTTGTTCCTGCGTTCGCTGCGCGCCACGCTGATCGCGGGCGTGGCACTGCCGCTGTCGCTGATCACGAGCTTTGGCATCATGTATTTTGCCGGCTTCAGCCTCGACAATCTGTCGCTGATGGCGCTCACGATCGGCACAGGCTTCGTCGTCGACGACGCCATCGTCATGATCGAGAACATCGTCCGCCACATGGAGGATGGCGAGAGTGCGATGGAAGCCTCGCTCAAGGGCGCGAGCGAAATCGGCTTCACCGTGATCTCGCTGACGGTGTCGCTGATCGCGGTTTTCATCCCGCTCTTGTTCATGTCGGGCCTCGTCGGGCGCATGTTCCGCGAATTCGCGTTGACGCTGACCATCGCGGTCGTGACCTCGGCGGTGGTCTCGCTGACGCTGACGCCGATGATGTGCTCGCGGCTGCTCAAGCACGCCCATGAGGAGCTGGCAGTGCCCGGCCTCGCCGCGATCAGCCGCTTCATCGACCGCACCGTCGAGTTCTATCACCGCACGCTTCTGTGGGTACTGGAACGCCAGCGCGCCACGCTGGTCGTGACCTTCGCCACGCTAGTTGCGACCCTCGTCCTCTATGTCGTCGCGCCAAAAGGCTTCCTGCCGCTTCAGGACACCGCCTCGATCACAGCGGTGACGGAGGCCGGACCCGATGTGTCGTTCGCGGAGATGCAGAAGCGGCAGGCCGAGGCTGCCGCCGCCATCAAGGCCGATCCCGACGTGGTCGGGGTGGTCTCAGTCATCGGCGCCGGTTCGGTCAACCCGACCACCAATGTCGGGCGCCTCGTCATGACCCTGAAACCTCGCGGCGAACGGCGTGACGATGTCGCGGCAGTCGTGATCCGCCTGAAGGAGAGGGTATCAGGCATCCCCGGCATGACCGTCTATTTCCAGCCGGTGCAGGACGTGCAGATCTCGACCCAGTCGAGCCGCTCGCAATACCAGTACACGCTGACCGGCACCGATGCGACGCTGGTCTCGGAATGGGCCGGCAAGCTGGTGGCGGAGATGCGGCGCGACCCGCTGTTCCGCGACGTCTCCTCGGAGGCGCAGGAAGGCGGCCTGCGGGCACAGCTCGATGTCGACCGTACCCGCGCCGGTCAACTCGGCGTGAGTCTGCAAGGAATTACCGACACGCTGAACGACGCCTTCGCGCAGCGGCAGATCTCGACCATCTACGGCCAGGCCAACCAGTACCGTGTCGTGCTGGAGGCGCTGCCGATGTACCAGCGCGATCCTTCGATCCTGTCGAAGCTCTATCTGCCGGGCGCCGCGAGCAGCACCGTCGGCGCGCCGAGCGCTCAGGTACCGCTGTCGGCCGTGGCGACGCTGAAGCGCACTACGGCGCCGCTCGCGATCTCGCACCAGGCGCAATTCCCCTCCGTGTCGCTCAGCTTCAACCTGGCGCCCGGCGCGGCGCTCGGCGATGCCGTCGAGGCGGTCAAGACGATCGAAACCCGGATCGGCATGCCCAACAGCATCGTCGGTGTCTATGCCGGCGATGCCGCCGAATTCGCCAAGGCGCTGGCCGGCCAGCCCTGGCTGCTGCTCGCCGCCGTCATCACCATCTACATCGTGCTGGGTGTGCTCTATGAGAGCTACATCCACCCGATCACGATCCTGTCGACGCTCCCCTCGGCCGGCGTCGGCGCGATCGTGGCGCTGGTGCTGTGCGGGCAGGATCTCTCGGTGATCGGCCTGATCGGCATCATCCTGCTGATGGGTATCGTCAAGAAAAACGCGATCATGATGATCGACTTCGCGCTCGAGGCCGAGCGCGGGCAGGGCATGTCGCCGAACGAGGCGATCGTGCAGGCCTGCCTGTTGCGCTTCCGTCCGATCATGATGACGACGCTGGCGGCCCTGTTCGGCGCGCTGCCGCTCGCGATCGAGAGCGGTACCGGCGCCGAGCTGCGCTTCCCGCTTGGCATCTCCATCATCGGCGGCCTGCTGCTGAGCCAGTTGCTCACGCTCTACACCACGCCCGTGATCTACCTTGCACTCGACCGCATCAACCGCCGCCTCGAGCAGGCGCTGCCGCCGGCTGAATCCGGCGGCCCGCCGGTCGCGGGCGCGACCGAGGGGATGCAGTGATGGCATCGATCTCGGAGCCCTTCATCCGCCGCCCGGTTGCGACCACGCTGCTGTCGATCGGGTTGTTCCTGCTGGGTGTCGTCGCCTACGAGTTCCTTCCCGTCGCCTCCGTCCCGAACGTCGATTTTCCCGCCATCTTCGTCTCGGCCAGCCGGCCCGGCGCCGATCCGTCCGTGATGGCCGCGACGGTCGCCTCGCCGCTGGAGCGGCGGCTCGGGGAGATCGCCGGCATCAACCAGATCACGTCCACGAGTTCGCTCGGCACGACCAACATCCAGCTCCAGTTCGACATCGGCCGCAACATCGACAAGGCCGCCCGCGACGTGCAGGCAGCCATCAACGCCTCGCTCATCGATCTGCCGAGCGACCTGCCGACGCTGCCACGCTTTCGCAAAGCCAACACGGCCGGCGCGCCCGTCTTCGTGTTGGCGCTGACCTCGAAGACGCTATCGGCCAGCGCGATCTACGACGTCGCCGATACGGTCATCGCGCAGCGCATCTCGCAGGTGCCGGGGGTCGGCGACGTCACCGTCTCCGGCGCCGATCAGCCGGCTGTGCGAGTGCAGCTCAATCCAGTCGCGCTGTCGAACGCAGGCATCGCCACCGACGACGTCAGGACCGCGATCATCAACGCCAATCCGCTCGGTCCTGTCGGCATCTTCAACGGCGAGCGCCAGAGCGAGACGCTGGCGCTCAATCGGCAGATGCGCACGGCGAAAGAGTTTCGCGATATCGTCATCAAGAGTTCGAACGGCAATTTCGTCCGGCTCTCCGACGTCGCCGATATCGAGGATTCCGTCCGCAACGCCCGCTCGATCGCCTGGTTCAACAAGCAGCCGGCGGTGCTGATCCAGATCACCAAGCAGGGCGACGCCAACGTCATCGACACCGTCAACAGGGTCAAGGCGCTGATCCCCGCGCTGAAGCAGTGGATCCCGGCCGGCGTCGAGATCTCCACGCTGGTCGATCGCACCGGCACGATCCGCGCCAGTGTCCTGGACATGCAATGGACCTTGCTGGCGACCGCGTTCCTCGTCATGGTCGTGGTGTTCGTGTTCCTGCGGCGGCTGACGCCAACGATCGCGGCGGGCATCTCGGTGCCGCTGGCCTTGGCCGGCACCTGTGCCGGCATGTGGATTGCGGGGTTCTCGATCGACAATCTGTCGCTGATGGCGCTGGCGATCTCCGTCGGCTTCGTGGTCGACGACGCCATCGTCATGATCGAGAACATGTTCCGCAATCTCGAGCACGGCATGCGGCCGTTCCGGGCTGCGCAGGAGGGCGCGAAGCAGATCGGATTCACCGTGGTCTCGATCAGCCTTTCGCTGATCGCGGCGTTCACGCCGCTGATCTTCATGGACGGCATCGTCGGCCGGCTGCTCCGCGAATTCTCGCTGACGCTGACCTTCGCGATCCTGGTCTCGACGCTGGTGTCGCTCACGGTGACGCCGATGATCTGCGCCCATTACATCCGGCACACCACGTCCGGCACCGCGACCTTGTTCGATCGCCTGATCGAGGGCTCGCTGTCGCGCATCGTCGCCTTTTACACCCGCACCCTGCGCACCGCGCTGGAATTCCCGCTGCTGACGTTGCTGGTGTTCTTCGCTACCATCGCTCTCACCGTGACGCTCTACATCAAGGTCCCCAAAGGCTATTTCCCGACCGACGATTCCGGCTTCGTGATCGGGGCGACGCGCGCCTCGGCCGACATCTCATTTCAGTCGATGCTCGGCCTACAGCAGCGGCTCGCGGACATCGTGATGCAGGATCCGGCGGTGGCCGGCATCGGCTCGACCGTCGGCAGCGGCGTGGGCCCCGGCGGCGCCACCTCGAACCGCGGCACCATGTTCATCAGCCTGAAGCCGCCGGAGGAGCGCGACCATGTCTCGACGCAGGTCGTCATCGACCGTCTCAGGCGCGCATTGTATCCCGTGCCCGGCATCCGCCTCTTCATGTTCGCCGCCCAGGACGTGCGCGCCGGCGGACGACAAAGCGATTCCGACTACCAGTACACGCTGACCAGCACAGATCTCGGCCTGCTGCAGAAATGGGCGCCGATCGTGGCCAAACGCATGGAGAGCGTCGAAGGCATCACCGACATTTCCAGCGATCGCGATCCCGGCGGGCTTCAGCTGACCTTGTCGATCGACCGCCAGAAGGCCTCGGCGCTCGGCGTCAAGGTGCAGGACATCGACAATGCGCTGAACAACGCTTTCGCGCAGCGGCAGATCGGAATCATCTACACCCAGCGCAACCAGTACATGACCGTGCTGGAGATCGACCCGAAATTCCAGGTCGATCCCTCCAACCTCGAACGCATCTATGTCGCAGGCGCCAATGACGCGCAGGTACCGCTGTCGGCCGTCGTGCACGCCACGCGCGGGCTCGCGGCGCTCGCGGTCTATCACTCGCAGTCGTTCCCTTCGACCACGGTGTCGTTCAACCTCTTGCCCGACGTGCCGCTCCAGGCCGCGACGCAGAACATCCAGCGTGCGGTCGAGGAATTGCATATGCCCGAGGGCATCCGCGGCAGCTTTGACGGCAATGCCGGCGATTTCGCCAAGACCAGCGGCCGTCAGCCGCTCTTGATCCTCGGCGCGCTGGTCGCGATGTATATCGTGCTCGGCGTGCTCTATGAGAGCCTCGCCCATCCGCTCACGATCATCTCGACGCTGCCTTCGGCCGGTCTCGGCGCGCTGCTTGCGCTTCAATTGACCAATACGCCGCTGACGGTGATCGCCTTCGTCGGCATCATCCTGCTGATCGGCATCGTCAAGAAGAACGGCATCATGATGGTCGACTTCGCGCTCGATGCCGAGCGCCAGCGCGGGCTGTCCTCGGCGGAGGCGATCTTCGAGGCCTGCCAGGCGCGCTTCCGCCCGATCCTGATGACGACGATGGCGGCGCTGTTCGCCGGCATCCCGCTGGTGGTCGCGACCGGCCCCGGCACGGAACTGCGCCGACCACTCGGCATCACCATCATCGGCGGCCTGTTCGTCTCGCAGATCCTGACGCTCTACACGACGCCGGTCATCTACCTCCTGATCGACCGTCTGCGCCGGCGAACCGCGCCGCGCCCGCTGGCCGCGCCGGCGGAATAGGTTGTTGAGGCGCCGCATCGAGCGTATAGCGGCGCCATGTCCAACGCGCCCGATACCGCCGCCGCGCCGGCCGAGCCCATCCCCGAATGCCCGCACTGCCAGAAGCCGATGCCGCTGTGCATCTGCGACAGCGTCACGCCCATTGAGAATCGGCTGTCGCTCCTGATCCTCCAGCATCCGCAGGAGCAGGACAGGGCGCTCGGCACCGCCCGGCTGCTCGCGAAGCATTTCGCCGATGCCACGGTGCGCGTCGGCCTGTCCTGGCCGAGCCTGTCCAAGGCGCTGGGCCGGCCGGTCGAGAATGCCGCGCGTTGGGCCGTGCTCTATCTCGGCTCGGCCCGCGCCGCCGATCTCGACGCCGAAGGCGAGATCGTCGCGCTCAACCGCAAGGGCGAGATCGCAGAAAATCAGCGGGCGATCCTCGGCAAGCTCGAAGGCGTCGTTCTGCTCGACGGCACCTGGAGCCAGGCCAAGGCGCTGTGGTGGCGCAATCCCTGGATGCTGAAGTGTCAGCGCGTGATCCTGAACCCGGCGCACCCCTCGCGCTACGGGCGCCTGCGCAAGGAGCCACGCCGCGACGGCCTCTCGACCATCGAGGCGGCGGCGACGATCCTCGCGGGCCTCGAGCGGCGTCCTGATATCGCCGACACCCTGCACGCCAGTTTTGAGCGACTGTTGGCGCGCTACCGTGAGGTCCAGGCCGAGATGCCGGAATTGGCGCCCAGACCTGCCCCGAAGCGCGGCCGCCGCGACTTCCGGCGTCGCAAACGAGCCTGACAGGCTGGGCAAAAGCATAGCGCTCGAGGTCTCCGTCAAGGCGTTGGAAGTCGCCTGGAAAGTGGGACGAAGGCGGTTGCCTAAACCCTTCATCCCCTATATTGCTCCGGCCTTACGGGGCCACGTGGCGGAGTGGTTACGCAACGGTCTGCAAAACCGTGTACACCAGTTCAATTCTGGTCGTGGCCTCCATCAAGCCTCTGATTCTTCAGAATAAACTCACTTCGGCTCAGGTTCCGCGAGCATTGCTTTCGCGCGGCTCGCTACCGGGTTTCCCCGGGGCCGGGTGGAAATTCGCGATTCAGGCCCGTTGGCATAGAATTCGCATCGATTGGGCGGGATATCTAATCAACCGAGCGTTGGAGAAGCCGTGGGCGACATCGTCCGATTTGTCCCGAAATCCGAGCTGGAGCGGGCTCGCCTCATTCGCGAGGCGCGCGCGATCTATGACAGCATCTTTCCGCCGGCCGCAGCCGACCGGGCGCCGCAGGACGGCGAGGAGCGCGTCAAGACTTGATTCGTCGCTGCGTCGGGTTGTCGGCGCGTGCCTATAGCAAAACGCCCGCGAGACGGGCGCTTCCTTCTCAGCGAAGGTGGCTCAGCAGGCTGCGTACCAGCCGTCCGGAAAGGGCAGGAGGGGCCAGGCGCCCTCATTGTCATTGGCGGCTTTGGGCGTTGCGGCGTACGACCACGAGCGGGGCACGAATTCCTCCTCCGGCGCGGGCCCAAAATCTTCGTCAATCATGACGTCCCGGACGGCATCCAGCAGCAAGTTGAATTCGGCTTCGCTCATCACACCCTCCGGAACGCGGATGGCGCAATGTCGCAAAGCCGGTTTGTTTCCCGATTGACCAGATCGTTCGCATTTTAACGATCCGGCAATCGGGGGCCCGATTGGTTAGCAATTCCTGAAACTCTTTGGGAACTCTAGGTTCCTCCGCTTGCGAGCACTGTGAATAAAATCACATCCCCGCGGGTTTATTTCTCGCACCGTCTGTTGCGACACCGGTCAACGCAGCCGGGCGGGCAGGGCAGAACGGGAGAGCAGTCATGAAGGCGAGGTTCTTGCGGTTTTCAGGTGTGAAGAACCGGGCGCGCCACGCCTCGACGGTCGGGCTGTTTCTGACGCTGTTTGCCTCCGCCGCCCATGCGCAGGGAACGCCAGAGCAGCGCCGAGCCTGCACGCCCGACGTCTATCGCCTCTGCGCCGGCGAAATCCCCAACGTCCGTGCCATCACCGCGCGCCTGCGGCGCAACCGGGCCAGCCTGAGCGAAGCCTGTCGCAGCGTGTTCGATCAGGCTGGCGGGTAGACTCTGTGGATTTGTGCGCAGCAAGTGGCTTGCACAGGCTCACGAATCCGGCACGGTCAACTTGTGAATATGCTGCGGACAGACTGTGGAGGTCCGGTTGATTTGCTGGGGAAGGCGGCCCTAGATGCTCCACTCTGGCGTCACATTTCCATCGGCGGGCCGTCATATCTCTGTCAAACGGCTTTACCGAATGATTCCCTGATCGGCAGATTGCTGCATCAGACGAGATCATTTCGTTCTCCCGAATTCGGAATTGGCGCCTGCGTCGGTTGGCGACCGGGCGAACAGTTTTTGTGCAACCGCTTGCCCAAATGCCGGGCGCCTCCATCCAATTTTTTGTACGCCTGCGGACAAGCTTTTCTCGGCGCACTCCCTCACGTTTCCTCCCCGATCACTGGACCATGGCAGGCGCCATGACATTTCGGAGGAACTGGCGAGATGGAGAAATCGGTTTGGCCCCAGGCGCGGCAGGGAATGGCGCGCGCATCATTGCGGTGGCGCAAGTTCATGCTTGGCGCAGCGATCGCATTCGGCATGGTTGCCGCCGCACCGCTGAGTGCGCAGGCCGCAGCGCCCGCCGCCTGCACCGCGCTCCAGGAAAAGTACCCGGACTGGAAGGGCAAGACACTCGTCAATGCGATCAACCCGCACACGCCGGGCTATGAGACCATCGATCCCAAGGACCCCAGCAAATATATCGGTTTCGACATCGATCTCGGCGAAGCCATCGGCGAATGCCTCGGCTTCAAGCTGACTTACAAGCCGGTCGTGTTCGCAGCGCTCCTCACCACGCTCGCCGCGGGGCAAGCGGACATCGTCATCTCCGACATCTACGCCACCAAGGAGCGCGCCAAGGCCGCCGACTTCATCACCTACTCGAAAGTGTTCGACGGCGTGCTGGTCGCCAAGGGCAATCCGAAGGGCATCAACGGCATCAACCTGTCGATGTGCGGCGCCGCCGCCGCCGAAAACACCGGCTATGTCGAGGTGCCCCTGATCCAGGCACTGATCCCGGAGTGCAAGAAGGCCGGCAAGCCGGAGCCGACCATCCAGCTCTACGACAACAACGCCAACTGCATCCAGGCGATCCTCGCCGGCCGCGCCGACACCTATGTCAACGACGTCAACACCGTCGACAGCGCGGTGAAGGCCTATCCGGACAAGCTGGAGAAGGCGATCGCAGTGACCATCCCGTACTCCGTCGGCATCGCCGTGCCCAAGGACAAGCCGAAATTCCGTGACGCGGTGCTAGCCGCGCTGATCGAGGTGCAGAAGGCCGGCACGCATATGGAGCTTCTGAAGAAGTGGGGGCTCGACGTGAACAATTTCAAGGAGCCGGACATCCTGACGGCTGACTGATGTCGCTGTTCCTCCATTATCTGAGCATGCCGTATCTGCTCGAGGGCATCGAGCTCACCCTGGAGGTGACCGCCCTCGGGCTCGGCGGCGGATTGATCCTCGGATTGATCCTCGCCGCCATGCAGCTCTCCCGCTTCTGGCCGCTGGCGGCGATCGCCAGGGCCTACACCGTGATCTTCCGCGGCACGCCGCTGATCCTGCAGATGGTGTTCGCCTACGACGCGCTGCCCCATATCGGTATCAAGCTTCCGGCCGTGCTCGCCGCCGGCCTCGCGCTCGCCTGCAACGAGGCGCCATTCATCGCGGAGATGCTGCGCGCCGGCGTGCTCGGCGTCGACCGCGGGCAGCTGACGGCGGGGCAGGCGCTCGGCATGACGCCGTCGGTGCTGATGCACCGGGTCATCGCGCCGCAGGCCATCCGCACCATGATCCCGGCCTTCGGCAACGAGGCAGTGAGTGCGCTGAAAAATTCCTCGCTCGCCTCCGTCGTCGCGGTCCAGGAGCTGACCTTGCGCTCGACCCAGCTCGCGTCCTCGACCTTCGACTTCTTCTCGATCTTCTTTGCCTCAGGTCTTCTGTATCTCGTGCTGACCGCAACCATCAGCGCCATCCAGCTCTTCGTCGAATGGCTGCTCGATCTCGACCGTACGACGCGCCGCGAGCGCAAGCTCGCCGATTACCTGCCCTGGCGCCGCGTGGATCTCGCCACCAAGCTTGAGCTTGCCGCTGCCGCCGTCACCGATCGAGAGCCCGCACAGCCCTCGCTCACCGACACGGCGCCCCTGGCGTTGACGCGCGAGGAACGCGCCCGCCGCGCCGCGACGATCGCGCGCAACAATGTCGCGGTCGATGTCAACGATCTCACCAAGAGCTACGGCCCGCAGAAGGTGCTCGACGGCCTCGACCTCACGGTGCGCGTGGGTGAGGTCGTCGCGCTGCTCGGTCCCAGCGGCTCCGGCAAGAGCACGCTGCTCCGCTGCATCAACCATCTCGAAAACTGGGACGCCGGCACCGTGCGCGTCGGCGGCCGCCGCCTCGGCTTTGGCGAGAACGGCAAGCCGCTGTCGCCGCGGGCGATTGCCAATGAACGCGCCAGCGTCGGCGTCGGCATGGTGTTCCAGCAGTTCAATCTGTTCGCGCATCTGTCGGCAAAGGAGAACATCGCCGGCCCGTTGCGCTGGGTCCACGGCGTGAGCCGGATCGATGCCGATCGTCGGGCCGCCGAGCTGCTCGACCGCGTTGGGCTCTCGCATCGCGCCGACGCGTTGCCGCGGCATCTCTCCGGCGGCCAGCAGCAGCGCGTTGCCATCGCCCGCGCGCTCGCGCCGAATCCGAGCGTGCTGCTGCTGGACGAGCCGACCTCGGCGCTCGATCCCGAGCTCGTCAATGAGGTGCTGGAGGTGATCCGCCGTCTCGCCATCGACGACGGCCTTACCATGATCATCTCCACGCACCAGATCCGTTTCGCTGACGAGATCGCCGATCGTGTCGCTTTCCTGAGCGGCGGGGCGATCATCGAGGACGGACCGGCGCACGAGGTGCTCTCCAATCCTCGCAATCCGCTGACGGCGCGTTTCCTCAGCGTGATGGAAGCCGAGAAGACTCCGGAGACCGTGCGATGAGCGCTGTCTCCACAAGGTTCACGTCCGCGTTCCCCGAAGAGGCCACCTCATGAAGCATGTCGCGCTGCCGGTTTCGCCGAAGACCGTCCATTGGGGCTATTTCTCTAAGACCGTCGCGCCGGCCCTGACGCTGCGTTCCGGAGACCGCGCCACTATCGAAACGCTGACCCATCATGCCAATGATGATTACGAGCGCATGATCGAGGGCGATCCCGGCGCCGAGAGCGTGTTCCAGTGGACGCGCGAGCACAAGGCCGTGACGCGCCGCGGCTCCGGCCCCGTCGAGGGCCCCTTTATCCGCGGCGCAGGCGAGGGGATCGGCGTGCATCTTCTTACCGGTCCCGTCGCGATCGAAGGCGCCGAGCCCGGCGACATTCTGGAGGTTCGCATTCTCGACGTCCGACCGCGGCCGAGCTGCAGCGCCTGCCATGCCGGCCGCTGCTTCGGCTCCAACGTCGCGGCAAACTGGGGCTTTCACTACCACGATCTGGTCGAGGAGCCGAAGCCGCGCGAGGTCGTCACCATCTTCGAGCTCGACACCTCGGGTGAGCCTTACGCGAAGGCCGTCTACAATTACGTGTGGACGCCGCAGATCGACCCGGACGGTATCGTGCATCCGACCATCGACTATCCCGGCGTGCGCGTGGACCACGCCACGATCAGGAAGCGCGAGAACATCCTCTCCAGCGTGAGGGTGCCGGCGCGGCTGCATTTCGGCACCATGGGCCTCGCGCCGTCGGAAGCCGATTTCGTCAGCTCGATACCGCCGAGCTATACCGGCGGCAACATCGACGACTGGCGCATCGGCAAGGGGGCGCGGATGTTCTATCCGGTCGCGGTCCCCGGCGCCTATTTCTCGGTCGGCGACCCCCATGCCGCGCAAGGCGACAGCGAGCTCGGCGGCACCGCGATCGAGACCTCGCTAACCGGCGATTTCGAATTCATCCTGCACAAGAAGGTCGACCTTGGCGGCACCAGCCTCGAAGGCCTCGACCATCCCATGCTCGAGACTGACCACGCCTGGTCGTTCTACGGCTTCACCTATCCGAACTACCTAGCAGCCCTCGGCACTGACGCACAAACCCAGATTGCCAATCACTCCAGTCTCGACCGTGCGATGCGCGACGCATTCAGAAAACTGCGCCGGTTCCTGATGACCGTGCATTGCCTCAGCGAGGACGAGGCGATCTCGCTGATTTCGGTCGGCGCCGATTTCGGCGTCACCCAGGTGGTCGATGCCAATTGGGGCGTTCACGGCACGATCCGCAAGAACATCTTCCGGTGCGACTAATGCATTGAAGTGCATTCCATATTCCGGATGAACGCGTGAAGGACAAACCTCATTTGCGGCCCGTCGCTGTGACGGAGGACCGCGTGCGTCTGGCACAGAGGTTGCTTCGATCGACTGCAATCTGGGTCGATCCGATGAGCTTCCGCCCGTTCACGAGCGAATCCTACGCGCAAGACGACCGCCCCGAAGCCTGGCGGGACGTGCTGGCTGCGGTCGGCCTGCAACCAGCGGGCGGTCACGGCATTTTCGACGGACACGCGACCGCATCCCATCGCCACACCGCAGGTGTTGCACTGACCCGCATGGCCGCAGGCGCGCAGAGTGTCGGGCCTCTCGCGCAAGCGAGTGAAGATCTTCCGATCGCGCTGTTGCCGGTCGAGGACGGTATGGTGCTGAAAAGCGCCGGCGGTCATCGCATCGTTCCCGTCGGCCACCTCGTGCTGCTGCCGCGAGCCGGCGACTGGAGCGTCGTATTTCAGCGCGACATGCGCGCCATCGCGCTGTCGGTGACCTCGGAGGCGCTGCACGGACGCCTCTCGGTCAAGCCACGGCTCGGTGAGCCCCGCGTCGTCCCACCCGGCGGCTTTGCCGATGTATTCTCCCGTCTGCTCGACACGACCGCACGGATCCTCGACACCCTGAGTGACGCCGAATGGAATTCGGTCGCGCAGTCTCTGGTCGATCTTCTCCTGACGCTCGCGCATCGGCTGGCATCATCGGCCTCCGATGCCGGATCGAGCGCGACGCAGGCCGCGCTGCTCCACAGAATCTGTCAGACCATCGAGCGCCGCCTCGACGATCCCGATCTGGTACCGGCGCGTGTCGCGCAGGCCGAGGGCATCTCCGAACGCTATTTGCAAAAGCTGTTCGAAACCGTCGGCGACAATTTTACCCATTACGTTCGCGAGCGCCGACTCCAGCGCGCCTTTGCCGATCTCTCCAATCCGGCCGAGGCGCATCGCTCGATCTCGGAGATCGCCTACGCCTATGGCTTCGGCGACTCCGCGCATTTCAGCCGCGCCTTCCGTCATCGCTTCGGATTGCCGCCGCGCGAGTTTCGCCAGCAGGAGGCGGAGCGGGCGACCTCGCAGCATGGCGTCGCCGGCCAGCGCGGCTGGCCACAGGAGGCGCTGGCACAGCTCCGCACGCATCAGAGCGTGGAGGTCCGCAGCAGCGTCACTTGTGCCGGCAGCGAGGAGCGAACCACGTCGGAGCGGAGGCATCATCACCTCCCGGTCGAGGCCCGCCGCGTCCATTGGGGTTATTTCAGCCGCTCGCTGTCGCCGCAGATCGAGATTGCCTCCGGCGATACCATCACCATCGAAACGCTGACCCAGCACGCCTCCGACGCGCCGGAGATGATGATCGCGGGCGATGCCGGCGCCGAAAGCGTGTTCGGCTGGACGGCCGACAAGAAGAACGTCGACCGCCGCGGTGCCGGTCCCATGGATGCCAGCGTGTTCGGCCGCGGCGCGGGCGAGGGATTCGGCGTCCACATCTGCACTGGGCCGGTCGCGGTCAAGGACGCCCAGCCCGGCGACGTGCTGGAGGTGCGCATCCTCGACATCGTCCCGCGCGCAAGCCGCAGCCCGAACCATGCGGGCCGCGTGTTCGGCTCTTCGGTCGCGGCGTGGTGGGGCTATCACTATAGCGAGTTTCTCGGCGGTCCCCAGCCGCGCGAGGTCGTTACCATCTACGAGATCTTCGACGATCCCGTGCAGCCACACGCCCGCGCGCTTTATTCCTACCGCTGGGAGCCGCAGACCGATCCCTCCGGCGTGGTGCACGCCACCTACGACTATCCCGGCGTTCCCGTCACGCCCGGTACGATCAAGCCCCGCCACGCCGTGCTCGACGGCATCCGCATTCCCCTGCGGCCGCATTTCGGCGTGATCGCGGTGGCGCCGCGCGAGGTCGATTTCGTCGATTCCGTGCCGCCGTCCTATTTCGGAGGCAATCTCGACAACTGGCGGCTCGGGAAGGGGGCGACCGTCTATCTTCCGGTCTCCGTGCCCGGAGCACTGTTGTCGGTCGGCGATCCCCATGCCACACAGGGCGACGGCGAGCTCAGCGGCACCGCGATCGAATGCTCGATGACCGGCACCTTCGAGGTGATCCTGCACAAGAAGGCCGATCTCGCCGGCCGGCCCTTCGCCGATCTCTCTTATCCCCTCATCGAGACCGAGACCGACTGGGTGCTGACCGGCTTCAGCCACCCGAATTACCTCGCCGAGTTCGGCGCGCAGGGCCAAAGCGAGGTCTACGCAAAATCCTCGCTCGATCTCGCCATGAAGGACGCGTTCCGCAAGATGCGGCGCTTCCTGATGAACACCAAAGGTCTCAGCGAGGACGAGGCGATCGCGCTGATGTCGGCCGCCGTCGATTTCGGCGTCACGCAGGTGGTCGACGGCAATTGGGGCGTGCACGCCATCCTCAGCAAGCGCCTGTTTCAGGACGCACCTTGACAAGGACACCCAAGTGAAATTCCACATGATCAGCGGCGGACCGAAGCCGGTCGCGCCCTTCAGCCACGCGGTGGAGACCGACGGCTTCGTCTTCGTCACCGGCCAGATGCCGGATACACCACAAGCGCCCGGCGTCCTGCCCGAGGGCATCGTCGCGCAGACCCGCGCGGTGATGGAGAATTTGAAGGTGGTTCTGGCCGGACTTGGTCTCGGCCTCGAGCATGTCGTGATGACGCGCGTGTATCTCACGCGGTTCAAGGCGGACTACGCGGCGATGAACGAGACGTATCGCAGCTACTTTGCACCGGATCGCCTGCCGGCCCGCACCTGCGTCGGCGTCACTGGCCTTGCTTATGACGCGCTGATCGAGATCGACCTGGTGTGCCGGCGGCCGTGAGATGTTGCTGTAGCCAGGATGGAGCGGCAGCGAAATCCGGGCTACAAGCCGTTGCGTTGTCCGTCGGGCAAAACACACAACCGACGGGTCAATCGTAGCAAGTGAAAATATTCGCCTTTACAGAAATTCTGATTTGTCGCATTGTCGCGCCACCTCATCCCCAGTCAGAGGGGCGTATCGCGATCGTCACGAAACGCGGGATGAGCCGTGGTGGCCGCTGGCAGCACCGGCGCGGTGAGGCAATCGCAGGGCGGGAGACCGTGAGCGATCGCCACGCGCAAACGACCGGTGCGACCAGCGTACGGCAAAACCGCGTCGTCCTGACGCCCGGGGCCTGTGCGTCAAGTCTTGCGGTGATGCGTTTCGTCCGACCGGGCGCGCGCATCAGCCATCTGCAAAGCGACGGGGGCAATAGTGCATCGCTCCCCGGGGAGAGCTCGGCATAAGCCGTCAAACCACTGCGCAGGGAAGGCCGGGTTGTTTCCGGCTCCACCTGTATGCCGCTGTGCAGCCTCTTGTAGCGCAACCTTTCGCACAGTGGACCGCGGGTGCCCAGCCCGGTCTTCCCTGCGCCCTCTGACAAAAGAGGGTGTCGAGATGGAGCATGACTCGGGCGAGAAGAGCCGCGAGGAGGCGTAGGTGTGTCTGAGACAGAGATTTGCGTTGGTAGAGAGAGGTGTTGCGTCCAACTCCGTCATTGCGAGCGAAAGCGAAGCAATCCAGAATCTCTCCGCGGAATGACTCTGGATTGCTTCGTCGCAAGAGCTCCTCGCAATGACGACGTGGAGAGAGTCTGCGCTTCAATCTCCGTCTCGCGGCCCGGACGCAGCGCTCTCAACGCGATGCGAAGCATCGTCCGGGAACGGTGCGCTGCTGAGCCGGGCCCCCTGCGACAGCGATTACCGTGGCCTGCTGGATCCCGGCTCTGCGCCGCAACGCCTTTGGCGTTGCTGCTTGTCCGGGACACGAGAGTGGCGTCGGTTACGGGATGCCGAACGCTCTCCGCATTTCGGCTCAAATTGCAACCCATGCGTGCCGGAAGTCTTGATCGGTTGTGATCTGGAGGTAATCGCCCGGCTTGAACGCGGGCCCGGACCTCGGCGACTAACCGATAGAGTGCCTAGGGATCAGCGGACCGTGATCGCGACTCCGCTTCCTAAAGCACCAAAATGGTGCTTTAGTGCTTTCCATGAGCCCGTCACCCCGAAACGCTCCATCTGCGCTGCGTTACAGGCTTGCCCCCGATCCGGCTGCCAGGGGCGCGCTGGAGGCGACGTTCCAGGCTTATGACCGCATGATGGAGATTCTCGACGAGGTCGCGCGGAGCCATAACATCGGTTCCAACGTGGTCCTGCTCCATGCCCATGCCTATGAGCCGATCCGCAAGCAGACCGCGCTGCCCTCACGCCTGGTGACGCTGGGCCTGCGCGACCGTGTCGACTATCGCGCGGCGCAGGGCCGTCGCCTGCCGCTCGACGACAAGCTCGCCAAGATCAAGGGCCCGGCCACCATTTCGATTGCAACCGTGCAAGGCCGCTTCAGCGTGCCCTTCGACTATGCGGGCTATGCCGAGGGCTGGGGGCAGAGCGTGCCCGCGCACCTGATCCGCACTGACGACGGTTTCGAAGTTCACTACGGCGTCACGCCGAACATTCTGCCAGAGGAGGAGAACGCTATGGATACCATCGCTGCCGCCCCCGACAATTTCCTGTCCCGAGTCGGGCGTCTGATCGCGGGGATCGCCTATGACGCGATCGAGCAGGCGGAAGGCAAGAACAAGCTCAAAGTGGTTGGCCAAGCCATCCGCGAGATCGAGCGCGCCGAGAGCGAGGCGCGCGATGCGCTCGCGGCCGCGCGCGCCGAGGAATACCGCCTCAACGCGCGCCGCACCGAGATCGAGCGCGAGATGGCCAAGCTCGCTCCCAAGATCGAAGGGGCGATCACGGACGGGCGCGACGATCTCGCGCGCGCCGGCATCGCGCGGCAGATGGATCTGGAGGCGCAGTTCGAGGTGCTCTCGCGCGCCATCGACGAGAACAACGAGAAGATCGAGCAATGCGTGACGTCGCTGCGCGCCGTGCTGTCGGCGCTCCAGGACGCCGAGCAGCGCCGCGCCGATCTCGAAAAGAGCGAGGCCGTCGCAGGCCAGCAGGCGTCGACATCGCCCCGCAAGCCGGGCGGCGGTTCTGCAGCCGCGAACGCGCTGCGCGCGGGCAGGGCGGTGGCGCGGGTCACTGGCGTGCCGCCGGGCATCCCGTATTCGAGCGACATCGACGAGCTCAGCACGTTGCATCGCGACAAGGAAATTGCAGCGAGGCTGGCCCGGTTGAAGTCGCGTTCCTGAGTGCCGTGTCATGAGCGCTCTGCTCGAACACGTCATGTCGCCGGAGGTCAGGCCGTTCGCGATCGCGGCGGCCATGATCGTCATCGTCGGCTCGATCGAGGTGGTCTCGATGCTGGTCGGGGCTTCGCTTAGCGAAATGCTCGGCACCAACATCGATTTCGGCCACCCCAGCGACAATGGCGTGATCAACGCGATCTCATGGATCAATGTCGGTGGCGTGCCGTTGCTGATCTTCCTGCTGCTGTTGCTCGGCGCCTTCTCCATCACGGGCTTCCTGATCCAGGACGTCGCGCGGATGGTGGCCGGTCCGTTGCCGGCGACGGTGGCCTCGATCGGGGCGGTGGCCGCATCGGTTCCGCTGGTCCGCGGCGCAAGCCGTGCGATCGCGCGGGTCATTCCCAAGGACGAGAGCTACGCCGTCGGCCTCGGCGATCTCGTCGGCCGGGTCGGTGAGGTCGTCGTCGGTCCGCTCGACCAGGGGCCGCCTGGCCGCGTCAGCGTCGCCGATGTCCACGGCAACCGTCACTTCGTCTGGGCCGTCGCAGCACCTTCATCATCGCCGCTGCCGCAGGGAACCATGGTCCTTCTGGTCGACCGCGATGGCACCCGCTTCGTGGCGGTCAAGGCCGACGATGAACTCAAACCCTCCAAGCCCACTCTAAGCAGCTAGCAGGCCATTATCGGAGAAAGTCATGTTCGACATCGCAGTCCCGGCCATGATTGGCGTCGCGCTGATCGTCGTCCTGGGGATCGTCTTCACCATTCTTTACAAGCGCGCCACCCGCGACGAGGCCTTCGTGCGCACCGGCCTCGGCGGCAAGAAGGTCGTGCTCGACGGCGGCGCCATGATCCTGCCGATCTTCCACTCCTATGCCAGCGTCAATCTGAAGACATTGCGGCTCACCGTCGAGCGCAAGGAGCGGGAATCCCTCATCACCAAGGACCGTCTGCGCGTCGACATCGTCGCCGAGTTCTACGTACGCGTCCGTCCCGACGAGGAGAGCATCGCGCTCGCAAGCCAGACGCTGGGCGCGCTGACCAACGATGCCGAGGCGCTGCGCAACCAGGTCGAGGCGAAATTCGTCGACGGCCTGCGTTCGGTGGCCGCGACCATGACCATCCTGGAGCTCCAGGAGAAGCGCTCGGACTTCGTCAAGCACGTGCAGTCCACCGTGGAGTCCGACGTGAAATCGAACGGCCTCGAGCTTGAGTCCGTGTCGCTGACCAAGCTGGACCAGACCGACGTCAAGTTCTTCAATCCGGAAAACTTCTTCGACGCCGAAGGCCTGACCCAACTCAAGACCATTACCGAGACCCGCCGCCGTGACCGCAATGCCATCGTCCGCGACAACGAGGTGGCGATCGCGCAGAAGGATCTCGAAGCACGGCAGCAGACCCTGACCATCGAACGCACCAAGAAGGAGGCCGAACTCTCGCAGGAGCGTGACATCGCCAACAAAACCGCGAGCACTCGCGCCGAGGTCGCGACCGCGACACAGACCGCGCGCCTGACCGAGGAGAACGCCCGCATCGACACCGACAGGGCAGTCGCAGAAAAGGAGGCCGGCGCCAAGCAGGTCAAGGAAACCGCGGTGATCGAGTCGGATCTGGCGATCAACAAGCGCAGGACCGACGCGCAGCGCGAGATCCAGATCGCGACCCAGGAGAACGAGATCCAGATCGCCGCCAAGAGCAAGCAGACCTCGGAGGCCGTCGCCGAAGCCAAGACCGCCGAAGCGCTCGCCGTCTCCGCCGAGGAAAAGGTCGTGACCGCGCGCGCCGTCGAGGTTGCCGATCGTGCCCGTCTGACCCAGGTGCTTGCCGCGCGTACCGAGGCCGAGCGCAAATCGACCGAGGTGATCGTGGCGGCTGAAGCGGACAAGAAGGCGGCGCTCGACCGGGCCGAGGCCATCACCACGCTGGCCACCGCCGAAGCCGAGTCCAACAAGATCAAGGCGGTCGGTGTCCGCAACATCGGTGAGGCCGAGGCCGCCGTCATCACCATGAAGAACGAGGCGCAGAACAAGCTCGGCACCAACGTGATCGATTTCGAGATCGCCAAGAAACGGATCGAGACCATGCCGGAAGCGCTCGCCGAGATGGTGAAGCCGATCGCCAACCTCAAGGACGTCCGCATCCTGCATACCGGCGCCGCCTTCGGCGGCAATGGTAACGGCGCCGGCGGCAATGTCGGCTTCGGCGAAGGGCTCGCCGGCGAACTGCTCAAGGTGCATGCGCTGCGTCCGATGATCGACGAGATCTTACGTCAGAGCGGCTTTGCGTCGGGCGAAGATCCCGTGAAGGCGCTGGTCGGCGCCGTGACGGGGAAGGGAAACGGCGCTGCGGTGCCGGCGGTTGCGCCCGCACCGGAGAAAACAAACTCTGCCGATCTGTGAATGCCCGTTCATTGCTGCGGAGAATTCGAAACGATAAGAACAGGCCGTGCGTGTCTCGCGTCGCGCACGTCTTCCGGAGTGCTGGTCGATGGGTGTCTTGAACCCGTCGATTGCGCTCCGGACGGATCTTTCGAGGCAACGTCATTTGTTGCCGCGGCGCCTGCGCCGATCGACGCCAGGCGCCGAGGCCTGTTTCGATCGGGAGTTTTTCGATGAAGTATTTTCTGTCCGGACTGGTCGCAAGCGGGCTTGCGATCGCCGCCGCGCCGTCGTTCGCGGCTGACGCCCGCAACGTCACCGTCGTCAACGAGACCGGCTACGCCATCAAATTCCTCGGCTTCAACGCGCCTGACGACGGCCTGGACGAATGGGACAACGAGCTCGACAAGGTTTTGCAGAACCAGGCGAGCACCTATGTCGAGTTCGACGAGGACGACGAGGGATGTGTCTGGAACATTCGCGTCGACTGGCAGAACTACGACGAGGCGGTGCTGTGGAAGAACGTCAACCTCTGCAGGATCACCGCGCTGCGGCTGCACTACGACTCCGGCACCAAGACCACGTCGTTCCTGGCCGAGTAGCTTGACCTGACATGGCTGGAGGAGAGGCCGCTTCCTGACCCTTCCTCAGCCGCCTTGCGGAAGATGACGAATTCGTCTTTGCAAGCGCAACCGGCTTTGTTATACGCAGCGCGCGCGAACGACTGGTTCGCCTTTTCCTCGGTAGCTCAGCGGTAGAGCATCCGACTGTTAATCGGATGGTCGCTGGTTCGAATCCAGCCCGGGGAGCCAACTTTCACTTATATTTCAATACGTTGAAGCTGCGCCCTGATGTGGCGCGCGATCTCGTTCGCGCGATCTGCGAGCACCATCAGGTGCCGAACCCCGCGGAATCGGTTCAAGTAGACGTGTCCGGCAGCGCCGTCGCGCCATGAGGACGGCGCCAAATCGACTCAATTCAAATCGAGCCTGGGCAGTGCCGGATCCTTACGGAGCTGATTCCCATGCCAGACATCCAGGTCGACCGTACTCATATGGCCCCCTCGATTCTGCCGGCCGACGTTCCCGAGCTCAGCGACGATGAATGCCTCGCTTGCCTTGCACGTGCGGTGGAGGCGCCCGACTCGGCGCGACTGGACGAGGTCGCCGCTCTGATCGGCCGCCTCGCGGTGGCGATCGAATGATCCGTTCCGCAGCCCTGATGCGGTGAGCTGCGCAAGCCACACAGGGCTCGTCGCAGCCAACGGCATGTTGCGTTTTGGCCGGGCATGTTCCAAAGATGCCGCCAACTCATCTCCGCGGCATCGTCCGCATTTCAGGGTCCGCAAATGTCCGGTTTCTCGACCGCGCGCCAAAAAATGGTCGATGGCCAGGTGCGCACCAATGACGTCACCGACCGTCGTATTCTCGATGCCATGCTCACGGTTCCGCGTGAGGTCTTCGTGCCGGCCAGCCGGCGGGCATTGGCTTATCTCGACCTCGATCTCGACGTGAGCGAGGGCGGCGCCAAGCGGTTCCTGATCAAGCCGCAGCTGACCGGCAAGCTGCTGCAGGCTGCCGAAATCGGCGAAGGCGACAATGTGCTGGTCGTTGGCTGCGCCACGGGCTATCTCGCCGCGCTGGCCGCCAAGCTCGCGGGCCAGGTCACCGCGACCGAATGTGATTCGGCTCTGGCCGCGAAGGCCAAGGACGCCTTCGCCGCTCTGGGGCTCGCCAATGCCACCTGCAAGGTCGCTTCCTGCAGCGAGGGTGATCCCTCCACCGCTCCTTATGACGTGATCATCCTCAACGGCGCTGCCGAAGCAACGCCGGAGGGGTTGCTCGGGCAGCTCAAGGAAGGCGGGCGCCTTTTGGGGGTGTCGGCCGAATCCAAGCCGCCGCGGGCCGTGATCGTGACCCATAGCCACGGTGAATTCGGCCATCGGGCGCTGTTCGATGCCGCCGCCCCGGTCCTTCCCGGGCTGGAACGGGCCGCAGCATTCGTGTTCTGAGGTCCTAAAGCCTAAAAATCCCGTTCTGAATCAGAAGTGTGGCCGGGATGCTGCACGTGAAGAGTTTCCACCGTGAACTACCTTGAGGTGGTTCCGTCGCGACAATCCCCGTCCTATGTTGCGGCGGGGCAACGACTCCACTCGGTAGACGGTAACCCAGCTCGCGGGCACGAGCCGGGCGTTAGAATGAACGGAATTTCAGGGATGCATGGGGTGAAGCTCTTCACCGGAGCTGCGGTTTCGGTCCTGCTGCTGTCGCTAGCCGGGCCGATGCCTGCCTTGGCGGATACGATCGAGTCCGCGCTGGTGCGCGCCTATCAGAACAATCCGCAACTCAACGCACAGCGCGCCCAGGTGCGCTCGACCGACGAGAACGTGCCTCAAGCCTTGTCTGGCTATCGCCCCAAGGTCTCGCTGACGGCGAACGGTGGCTATCAATATCAGGATTTGCAGAGTGGCGTGGGGAGTAACTCAATCCATGGAACCACCGTACCTCGCAGCGCTGGAATAACCGCTTCGCAGACGCTCTACAATGGCAACCAGACCGCCAACAGAACGCGGGCGGCGGAGAGTCAGGTGTCCGGTGCCCGCGAAGCGCTGCGCAGCCTCGATCAGAGCGTGTTGCTGCAGGGTGCAACGACCTACATGGACTATCTGCGCGACGCCGCGACGCTCGAAGTCCAGCGCAGCAACGTGCGCGTGCTCGAGCAGACGCTGAAGCAGACCCGTGATCGTTTCAACGTCGGCGAAGTGACGCGCACCGACGTTGCGCAATCGGAAGCGCAACTGGCTGCCGGCAAGACGCAGGCGCTCACTGCCGAAGCGAATCTCACCACGACGCGGGCGAACTTCCGCCGCATCATCGGCAACGAGCCGACGAACCTCGCACCGGGCTCGCCGGTCGACCGGTTCTTGCCGTCAACGCTCGCTTCGGCCGTCGAGCTCAGCCTGGTCGAGCATCCCAACGTCACGGCCGCAATGTACGGCATCGACGTCAATTTCTTGCAGGTCAAAGTCGCCGAAGGTGCGTTGCTGCCGACGGTTACGATCCAGGCATCGGCCACGCAGTCCAACGAACAGTCCTTGATTCAGTTGCGCTCGTTCAACGCATCCGCGATCGCGCAGGTCTCGGTGCCGATTTATCAGGGCGGTGGTGAATATTCGCTGATCCGCCAATCCAAGGAAAACCTGGCGCAGCAGCGTCTGAACCTCGAAACCACGCGCGACCAGACTCGCGCGACTGTCGTGCAGTGGTGGGGTTCGTTGCAGGCCGGCAAGGCGCAGGTGCAGTCCGCACAGGCGCAGGTCGCCGCGTCCGAGATCGCGCTGAACGGCGTGCGCGAGGAAGCCAAGGCCGGTCAGCGCACCACCCTCGACGTCCTCAACGCGCAACAGGCCCTGGTCAATGCGCGCGTTGCGCTGGTGACCGCGCAGCACGATCGCGTGGTTGCGTCCTATAACGTCCTCGCGGCCGTTGGCCGCCTGTCGCCGCAGGTGCTCGGTCTTGCGACCACCGTCTATGATCCGAGTGTTCACTACCATCAGGTCCGCGACAGCTGGGCCGGCGTGCGCACGCCCGACGGACGCTGATTCCGTAAGTGTCCGGTCGGCCTCGCCAATAGCCGAGGCCGACCGGCGCTTTGCTTGCAATCATCAAAATCCCTGACATAGCCTTGCCAAGAAGATGCGGGTCGATTCGCCCGTATCGATGCCGTGTGCGTAAAGCTTGAGTGCCGCGGGCAGGGGCGCACCGCCGCACGTTGAGCCGTGATCTGGGGACAAGTCGGGCTGCCGCGACGAAAATGTCGGGCCGCCTGTCCGGAACCGGCCAATCCTGTCGTGCTTGGTGTAAAACAACGCATGCGAGGGCGTTGATGATGTGGAGTCGGAGATGACGCAGCCTGCAAAGGTCACAGAACCCTCGATGGAGGAGATTCTGGCCTCGATCCGGCGCATCATTGCCGACGATGAGGCCAAGCCGCCGCCGACAGAGGCCGCCAAACCCGAGAAGGCTGCGGTGCCCGCGCCGCCAAAGCCGCAGGCGATGAACGACATTCCGCCATCCAAGGTCGCTCCGCCCAAACCCGCCGCCGAAAAGCCCGCACCGCCGCCGGCCGCAAAGCCGGCGCAGCCGGCGCCCGCACCTGCGGCTGACGCGTCCAACAGCCAGGACGACATCGACGCGCTGCTGGCCGGGCTCGACGCGGCCACGCCTGCGCCGGAGGTCCGCGCTCCCGAACCCGAGCCGGAGCCCGACGTGCTCGAATTGACCGACGAGATGGCGATGGACCCGACACCGCCTCCGCCGCCACCCAGCTTCCACAAGGTCGAGCCGCGCGACGATCTCGAATTCGCCGAATCGCCGCCGCCGCGCACCGCGCCGCCGCCGTCTTACGCGCCGGTGGACTTCGATGCGCCGCCGCTGCCGCCGCAGCAGCCGATCCTCGCGCAATCCACGGTCTCCGCGGTCGAATCCGCCTTCAACTCGCTGGCCCACACGGTTCTGAGCAGCAATGCGCGGACGCTGGAGGATCTGGTCAAGGAGATGCTGCGTCCGATGCTGAAGTCCTGGCTCGATGACAACCTGCCGGGCCTGGTTGAACGCATTGTGAAGGCCGAAATCGAGCGGGTCTCGCGCGGCGGCCGCTGAGACCGGCCGTGCGGCCCCGATAAAGCCCTGCTCCTGCGTCATATTCGGCCTGCAGCCCGGGCCGAAAACGCTCGCCGTTGAGCTTCCCGTTGACTTGAACCGCGCGCGCGGCTTTCTAGCAGCCCCATGATCGAGAAAAATTACCAGCCCGCCGATATCGAAACCCGCATGTCCGTGGTGTGGGAGGACAGCCTTGCCTTCAAGGCCGGCCGCCCCGACCGCCGCGACGCGGTGCCGTTCACCATCGTGATCCCGCCGCCGAACGTGACGGGCTCGCTGCACATGGGCCACGCCCTGAACAATACGCTTCAGGACATCCTGTGCCGTTTCGAGCGCATGCGCGGTCGCGACGTGCTGTGGCAGCCCGGCACCGACCACGCCGGCATCGCGACGCAGATGGTGGTCGAGCGCCAGCTGATGGAGCGCCAGCAGCCCAGCCGCCGCGAGATGGGCCGCGAGAAATTTCTGGAGCGGGTCTGGCAGTGGAAGGCCGAGAGCGGCGACACCATCATCAACCAGCTCAAGCGCCTCGGCGCCTCCTGCGACTGGTCGCGCGAGCGCTTCACCATGGACGAGGGCTTGTCGAAGGCCGTCGTCAAGGTGTTCGTCGAGTTGCACCGCGATGGGCTGATCTACAAGGACAAGCGGCTGGTGAACTGGGACACCAAGCTGCTGACCGCGATCTCCGATCTCGAAGTGCAGCAGGTCGAGGTCAAGGGCAGCCTCTGGTACCTGCGCTATCCGATCGAGGGCAAGACGTTCAGCCCCGAAGATCCCTCGAGCTTCATCGTCGTCGCCACCACGCGCCCCGAGACCATGCTCGGCGACACCGGCGTTGCCGTGCATCCCGATGACGAGCGTTATCAGAAGCTGATCGGCAAGGACGTCATCCTGCCGCTGGTCGGCCGCAAGATTGCGATTGTCGCCGACGAGTATTCCGATCCGGACAAGGGCTCGGGCGCGGTGAAGGTGACGCCGGCGCACGACTTCAACGATTTCGAGGTCGGCAATCGTCACGGCCTGCGCAGGATCAGCGTTCTCGACAGGGAAGGCTGCCTCGATCTGCTCGGCAACGAGGATTATCTGCGCGACCTGCCCGAAGGTGCCTCGCAGTTCGCCGAAGAGTTCCACAAGATCGACCGCTTCGTCGCGCGCAAGCGCATCGTCGAGCGGCTTGAATCGTTCGGCTTCGTCGAGCGGATCGAGCCGCACACGCACATGGTCCCGCATGGCGATCGCTCGAACAGCGTGATCGAGCCGTATCTGACCGACCAGTGGTACGTCGACGCCAAGACGCTGGCCAAGCCGGCGATCGCGGCGGTGCGGTCGGGCGAAACCTCCTTCGTGCCGAAGAACTGGGAAAAGACCTATTTCGACTGGATGGAGAACATCCAGCCCTGGTGCATCTCGCGTCAGCTCTGGTGGGGCCACCAGATCCCGGCCTGGTACGGTCCGGATGGCAAGGTGTTCGTCGCCGAGTCCGAGGAGGAGGCGATCAGCCACGCGCTCGGCTATTACGTCGAGCAGGAAGTCATCACGCCGGAGCAGGGGCGCGAGATGGCGCTCGACCGCAACAAGCGCGAAGGCTTCATCACCCGCGACGAGGACGTGCTCGACACCTGGTTCTCCTCGGCGCTGTGGCCGTTCTCGACGCTCGGCTGGCCCGAAGATGCGCCGGAGGTGCAGCGCTACTATCCGACCAATGCGCTGGTGACCGGCTTCGACATCATCTTCTTCTGGGTCGCCCGCATGATGATGATGGGCCTGCACTTCATGAAGGAGGTGCCGTTCTCGACCATCTACATCCACGCCCTCGTCCGCGACGAGAAGGGCGCCAAGATGTCGAAGTCGAAGGGCAACGTCATCGATCCCCTGAATCTGATCGACGAATACGGTGCCGACGCGCTGCGCTTCACGCTGGCCGCGATGGCGGCGCAGGGGCGCGACATCAAGCTCGCCACCAGCCGCGTCGAGGGCTACCGCAATTTCGCGACAAAGCTCTGGAACGCCTGTCGCTTCGCCGAGATGAACCATTGCGCCGTGCCCGAAGGCTTCGAGCCGGCGAAGGCGAAGGAGACACTGAACCGCTGGATCGCGCATGAGAGCGCGCACACCACGCGCGAGGTGACCGAGGCGATCGAAGCCTATCGCTTCAATGACGCCGCAGGCAGCATCTACCGCTTCGTCTGGAACGTCTATTGCGACTGGTACGTCGAGCTCGCAAAGCCCGTGCTGCTTGGTCCGGACAGTCCCGCCAAGGACGAGACCCGCGCCATGGTGGCCTGGGCGCGCGACGAGATCCTCAAGCTGCTGCACCCCTTCATGCCCTTCATCACCGAAGAGCTGTGGGAGGTGACGGCGAAGCGCGACGGCCTGCTCGCATTGGCGCCGTGGCCACTGAAGCCGGCGCAGCCGACGCCGGAGCAGCTCGCGATGCTTGCGGCGACGGCAGGGCCGACAGATCCGCTCATCTCGCCGGCCTGGGTGCTGCCCATGTTCGACCATGCCGACTTCACCGATCCGGCGGCCGAGGCCGAGATCGGCTGGGTGATCGACCTCGTCACGCAAATCCGCTCGGTACGCGCCGAGATGAACATCCCGCCGGCAACGCTGACGGCGCTGGTGCTCGCCGGCGCCTCGGCCGAGACCAGGGAGCGCGCGCCGCGCTGGACTGATGTCATCAAGCGCATGGCGCGGCTGTCGGATATCTCCTTCGCCGATCGCGCGCCTGACGGTGCGGTTCAGCTGCTGGTGCGCGGCGAGGTGGCTGCGCTGCCGCTGAAGGGCGTGATCGACGTCGCCGCCGAGCGCACGCGTCTCGACAAGGAGATCGGCAAGGCGGACGCCGACATCAAGCGCGCCGAGTCCAAGCTGGCAAATGAGAAATTCGTTGCCAACGCGGCCGAGGAGGTCGTCGAGGAGGAGCGCGAAAAGCGCGAGGCGGCACTCGCGCGCAAGGCCAAGCTGCTCGAAGCACTGGAGCGGCTGAAGCAGGCATCGTAGCCCTATTTCGGAAACGGCTTGCTCAGAAACTTCGAGCCCTTGATGCCGTAGCGCCAGGGCAGCTCCACCGCCTTGGTGATACCGATCCGGATGCCGGCAGCGACCTCGACATCCTCCGTCCGCGCATGCAGTGCGATCGGTGGCCGGTCGAGGGGCACGGCGTTGTGCGCGATGGTGATGCCGAGCGCCTCGGTCAGTTTGCCCGGGCCCGAGCACAGCGCGTGCATGTCCTGAAGATGGCGGCGGCGTCGCATCGCAGCCAAGCCATGGGTCGGCTCCAGCGCACGGATCAGCACGGCGCTGGCTGAGCCTTCCTCCTCGCAGACGAAGTTCACGCACCAGTGGATGCCGTAGGAACGATAGACATAGGCATAGCCGGGCGGACCGAACATCACCTGGTTCCGCTGCGTCGGCCCGCGATAGGAATGCGCGGCCGGGTCGGTATGATGATAGGCCTCGACCTCGACGATGATTCCGCCGACGCCATCGACCAGCATGGTGGCACCGATCAGGTCAGGCGCGACCTCGTGGACGCTGCGGCCGAAAAAGGTCCGCTTCAGCGGCTTGCCGAGCCGCAATGGAAAGGCATTCGATCTTGGAGCCATTCGAGGTGAGAATCGCCTGAGAACAGAGCAGGATATTGCCCATATCTGCCATGTTCTCTGAGGCGGGGCGAGCCGGGTTGCGGTGCTTGGCCAGACCGACTAGGTAGGACCAGAACAGACCGGACACCCCATGGTCGTTATTGTCGATACCATCTCGAACCCGCTGCGCCCGCGCCACCCCGAAAAGGTGAACCGGCCCGATTCCGCTTCGCCGCCGAAGCCGGACTGGATCCGCGTGCGCGCGCCCAATACCCGCGGCTATGCCGACACCCGCAACATCGTACGGGCCAACGGCCTGCACACGGTGTGCGAGGAGGCTGGCTGCCCAAATATCGGCGAGTGCTGGGACAAAAAGCACGCGACCTTCATGATCATGGGTGACACCTGCACCCGCGCTTGCGCCTTCTGCAACGTCAAGACCGGCCTGCCCAACGCGCTCGATGCGTCCGAGCCGCAGCACGTCGCGGAAGCAACCGCCAAGCTGGGGCTGGCACACGTCGTCATTACTTCGGTCGACCGCGATGACCTCGCCGACGGCGGCGCCGAGCATTTTGCCCAGACCATCCGTGCGATCCGGGCCGCGTGTCCTTCGACCACGATCGAGATCCTGACACCCGACTTCCTGCGCAAGGAGGGGGCACTCGAGGTCGTCGTCGCGGCGAAGCCGGACGTGTTCAACCACAATCTCGAGACCGTGCCGTCGCGCTATCTCACGGTCCGGCCCGGCGCGCGCTACTTCCACTCGATCCGGCTGCTGCAGCGGGTCAAGGAGCTCGATCCCGCCATCTTCACCAAGTCCGGCATCATGGTCGGCCTCGGCGAAGAGCGCCACGAGGTGCTGCAGGTGATGGACGATCTGCGCTCGGCGGACGTCGATTTCCTCACCGTCGGGCAATATCTCCAGCCGACTCGCAAGCACCACGCGGTGATGCGTTACGTGCCGCCGGACGAGTTCAGCTCTTACGAGAAGGTCGCCTACACCAAGGGGTTCCTGATGGTGTCAGCGAGCCCGCTCACCCGCTCGTCGCATCATGCCGGCGAGGATTTCGCGAGACTGAAGGCTGCGCGGGCAGCTCACGCCCGCTGACGTACCATGCATCGAGTTTCGAGCAAGCACCGTGTCAACCACAGCGCGTCCGAGATGTTTGATCTGGTCGCCGATGTCGAGCGCTACCCGGAATTCGTGCCGCTGTGCAGCGCGCTGAAGGTGCGCCAGCGCATGGCGAAACCCGACGGCACCGAGGTGCTGGTCGCGGACATGACGGTGTCGTTCAAGCTGGTCAAGGAGTCCTTCACCAGCCGCGTGACGCTCGACCGCGCTAATCTGAAGATCCTGGTCGAATATCTGCAAGGTCCGTTCAGAAACCTCGAAAACCGCTGGACGTTCGAGCCCAAAGGCGAGCGCGTCTGCGACGTCGGGTTCTTCCTCGCCTACGAGTTCAAGAGCCGCATGCTGGCAATGCTGATGGGCTCGATGTTCGACGCTGCATTCGCGCGATTCTCCACTGCGTTCGAAAAGCGGGCCGACGCGATCTACGGCCGGCCGAAGCTGGCGTCGTCCTAGTCTTCCCGGCGGGCACCGCTCTCTCCGCCGTCATTGCGAGGAGCTCTTGCGACGAAGCAATCCAGAGTAGTGTCCGCGGCGGCAGTCTGGATTGCTTCGCTGCGCTCGCAATGACGAGGCTTCAATCCACCGCCTTCACCACATCCGGCGGCTGCGAGGCGTAGTACGCCGCGGCCTGCTCGATCTCCTGCGGCGTCATTGCGCGCGCGATGTTGCGCATCTGCTGGCTGATGTCATTGCGCCGTTCGCCGGAGGCGAAGGCCTGGAGCTGCGCCTTCATATAGGCCTCCGACTGGCCTTCAAGCCAAGGGCTGCCGGTCTTGTTGTCGAGGCTGCCATGGCAGGACCCGCAGGGCGCGATGCCGCGCATCGGCGCGCCGTAGATGACGATGTTGGGTTTTGGAAGCTGCGGCGTCGGGTGCTAGGCCGGCAGCCGCGGCCGCGATACGCCCCTCTGACTAGGATGAGGTGGCGCGACAATGCGACAAATCAGAAATTCTGTAAAGACGAATATTTTCACTTGTTACGATTGACCCGTCGGGTGTGTATTTTGCCCGACGAGGCCGGGCAAGAATTGGTCGTTGGCGGCCTCAGGCCGGAACGGACCGGCCGATTGCGAGCCGCTGCCGGATATTGGTCCAGAATGCCTCTGGAGCAGCCAAGATGCGCTGCAGGAGGGCTGCAAGGATACATCGGCAAACAGCAAGCGTCTTTGCGAGCGCGGCCAGAAACCCGTCAAAGCCAAGGATGTTGAGCGCACGGGTGAAGTTGTAGCAGAGCGCCATCAGGCTCCATTCGCCGCGGACCTTGTCGAAGCCGCGGACCAGGAAATGACGATAGCCGGCACGGCATTTGAGCGTGCCAAACGGATGCTCGACAATCCCCGAACGACGGCGCATCAGATCGCCCGCGCCCTGCATGCGCGCGCGGTGACGTTCGAGAACATCTTCATGCTCCCAGCGACCGATGGTCCGGTAGGTCGTGGTCGGTGAGAGACAGCGGACCTTGAGCGGGCAGGTCCTGCAGATCGCTCCGCGGGCTGCGTAGCGGATCTCGATGCGGCCGCTGGTGTTCTTTTGCCTGCTCTTGAGCGGATGCAGCGGCTGGCCCGCGGGACAACGGTAGGTGTCGGTTGCGCCGTCATAGTTGAAGTCCTTGAGCGCAAAGCGGCCTTGCTTCTCGAGCCGCGCGTTACCTTCGGGCAGCGGCACATAGGCAATGATGCCCTCGTCCTCGCACGCCTTCAGCTCGAAACTGCTGTAATAGCCCTCATCGGCCAGCGCCTGCAGTGTCTCGGCTCCAAGGGCTTCTTTGGCCGCCTTGGCCATCGCAGAGAGCTGTCGAACATCGCTGCTGTCATTGACCACCTCGCTTGCGACAATGAGCTTGTGCTTGTCGTCAACCGCGGTCTGCACATTGTAGCCTGCAATGCCCTGACCGTTCTTGACCAGAAGCCGGGCGTCCGGATCGGTCAGCGACAGTTGTGTCTCGCCATTCTCTTCCAGCCGAGCGAGATCGGCCTCGGCACGCGAACGCTTCGCCATCAGCGCCGCGACCTTCGCACCGATATCGCCGCCATCTCCTCGGCCATCACCGCCCGCGCGGTCCTTCCCCACCTTCTTGGCTTCTGCCGCATCATTGTCTTCGAGAGACTTGCGGTAAGCCTCGATCTCCTGGTCCAGCCTTGCGATCTGGTCGCCGAGCCGCTTGCGCGTGAAGATGGAAGCCTTGCTGGCGTCGCCGTGGAACAGGGAGCCATCAATCGCAACGATCGTGCCGCCGACAAGCCCAAGCTCCCGAGCCAGCAGCACGAAGCTCCGGTTCGCGGCCTTCAGGGCCTTCCAGTTCTCCTTGCGGAAGTTGGCGATCGTCCGATAACCCGGCTTCAGTCCCTTCAGCAGCCAGATCAGCTCCAGATTGCGGCCAGCTTCCCGCTCCAGCCGGCGCGACGACCTGACCTGGTTGATGTAGCCGTAAAGATAGAGCTTCAGCAGATCGGCAGGATCGTAGGGCGGCTGCCCGACTTCTTCCGCGCCACGATCCGCGTGGCGGAAGCCAAGCTTTGCAAGATCGAGCGCGCAAACGAAGCTCTCGATCGCCCGGACCGGATTGTCCGGCCCGACATAGTCCTCAATCCGCGCAGGCAGAAGACTGGGTTGTTCCCGGCTCTCGCCGGTCTTGAAAGTGCGATTCGCCATAAGACGAATCCTACATCAACTCCCAAAAAGCGCCGTTCTTGCCCAGCCTCGACGGGCAACACCAAGGCTTGTAGCCCGGATGGAGCGAAAGCGTAATCCGGGACCCCTGTGTCCGCAGAGCGAATCCCGGATTGCGCTGCGCTCCATCCGGGCTACACGACTACGGCACCCGTTCCGCCGACATCCGCCGGGATCATTTCGCGCCGTCGCGGGTTCTCAACGGATTGTCCGGGTTGGAGCCGCCATGACCATCAATGTTGACACGCTGAAAGCATCGCTCGTCCTGTATGGCTTGAACGCGATTTACGCGATGCTTCTACTCGCGGTCGGCTGGTATCTGTCCGGCGCACTGCAGCGTTTCGTCACGCGCGTATTGGGCGTCACGCACCGCGTCGATCCGCTGGTGACCTTGTTCGTTGCCAGCGTAGCTCGCTATGCCGTGCTCGCGGTCGTTGGCATCGCAGTGCTTCAGCTCTTCGGCATCCAGACCGCGAGCCTCGTTGCCGTGCTGGGCGCGACTTCACTCGCCATCGGCCTTGCGCTTCAAGGCACGCTCTCCAATCTCGCCGCCGGCGTCATGCTGCTGCTGTTCCGTCCCTTCCATATCGGCGATGACGTCGAGGTCGCCGGCAAGGCGGGGAAGGTGAAGTCGTTGTCGCTGTTCATGACCGAGCTGGTCGCGCCCGACAACACGCAGATCCTCTTGCCGAACGGGCAGGTGTGGGGCGCGGCCATCATCAACCACAGCGCCTATCCCGGTACGGGCGAGATCAAGGTGGCGTTTCCGGTCAGGGCAGGGGCGGCCAATGCGTTGGCCGACCAGATCCTGAAGGAGCTGCGCGACGACCCCCGCATCGACGACAGGACCGCCCCCTCGGTCAATGTAACAAAGGTGATCGCTGCCGATCCCGCAGCGCCCGTCGTGGAATTGACGGTGAGCGCAAAGGTGAAGCCGTCCGATGCCGATGCCATCAAGCAGCGGGTGCTCGATCATGCGAGTGCGCTGCTGGCGGCGGCGTGAGAGCGCCTTTAGCCCCGCGGCGAGCGCGGCGGCCTGCGCTTCACCGCATGCCGGCGCGGCGAGCGGGTGACGCGGGGACGCAAGCGGCTTGCGGCTGCGGGGCGCGGCTTGGCCTGGGCTTGTGGGCCGCGGGCGAGGTCCATCAGCATGCGCAGTGCCTCGACCACGGAGCGGGCGCGCACGGCACTGCGGCCGATCGCGCCGAAGCGGTGCTCGCGATGGATGATGCGGCCGTCGCGCGCCGCAGCGGCAAAGTGCACGAGGCCGACCGGCTTGCCGGGTGTGGCGCCGCCGGGGCCGGCAATGCCGGTGATGGCGACCGCGAGATCGACATCGGCGCGCTCGAGGGCGCCGATCGCCATCGCGGTTGCGGTCTCCTTGCTGACCGCGCCGAAATTGGTGAGCGTGCTCGCCTCGACCCCGAGCATCGCGCGCTTGGCGTCGTTGGAATAGGTGACGAAGCCGCGGTCGATGACATCAGAGGAGCCGGGAATATCGGTCAGCGCGCCGGCAACGAGGCCGCCGGTGCAGGATTCGGCCGTCGCGATCGTCAGCTTGCGCATCCGGCACAGATCGAGCAGCGAGCGGGAGAGGGCGCGTGCGTCGCTGCCGCCCATGGCTTACACGCTCCAGGGAAGACGGATGGTGGCGCTCGCGGTGGCCGCGATGCCTTCCTCACGGCCGGTGAAGCCGAGCCGCTCGCTGGTGGTCGCCTTCACCGCGACGCGCGAAATGTCGACGCCGGAGATCTCGGCGATGCGGGCGCGCATGGTGTCACGCAACGGGCCGATCTTCGGCCGCTCGCAGATCAGCGTCACCTCGAGATTGGCGACGCGGCCGCCGCGCGCCGTGACGCGCTCGATTGCGTATTTCAGGAACTGATCGGAGGAAGCACCCTTCCACTTCGCATCGCTCGGCGGGAAGTGCGAGCCGATGTCACCGTCGGCAAGCGCGCCGAGAATGGCGTCGACCAGCGCATGCAGGCCGACATCGCCGTCGGAATGGGCGAGGAAGCCTTTGGTATGGGGGACGCGCACGCCGCAGATCATGACGTGGTCGCCGTCGCCGAAGGCGTGCACGTCATAGCCCGTGCCGGTCCTGATATCGCCGAGCTGGGCGGCCAGGCGTGCTTCCTCGCGCACGAAATCCTCGGGAGTGGTGAGCTTCATATTGGCAACATCGCCTTCAAAGGTTGCAACCGTCAATCCTGCCCATTCGGCAATGGCGGCATCGTCGGTGAAATCCGAGCGTCCGTCCTTCGCCGCGCGACGATGCGCCTCGAGGATGACGTCGAAACGAAAGGATTGCGGCGTCTGCGCGATTCGCAGACGCGCGCGGTCCGGCGTGTCCTCGATATGACCGCTCTCGCCGGTGAGCTTGATGGTGTCGGTGACGTGGACGACCGGGATCGCAGCGCCAGTGCGGCTCGCCGCCTCGATCGCACGGGAGATCACGCCTGCCGAGACGAAGGGGCGGGCGGCATCGTGGATCAGGACGATATCGGGCTTGTGCTTTGCGAGCGCTTCCAGACCTGCAAGGACCGAGGCTTGGCGGGTGGCGCCGCCATTGGCCGGCGGCTCGTGCTTGAGGCCGGCGACCGCCGCCGTGAACATCGCGCTGTCGTCGGGGTTCACCACCGGTTGCACCGCCGACACCTCGGGGTGACGGCTGAAGGCTTCCATGGCGCGATAGATCACGGGCACACCGCCGATCTCGCGATATTGCTTCGGCCCGCCGGCACCGGCGCGCAAGCCCCGACCGGCTGCGACGAGGACGACCGCAGTGCGTTGTGATTTCGCCATAGGACTCAAATACTCAGTTGGTGATGAAGAGTCGGGGAGTGGGGTGATTTGACGGCATGCCTCTAGCACGGCAGGCCCGCAAAAAAAGGGGGTTTCCCGCTTTGTGGGAAACAGCATTTTGCTGCACTGCACTTGAAAGATCTGCAGAACTGTCTAAACTGTAGGCATGACGCTTGACTGCACAAGAATTGTGCGCAAGATAGATCATGGCAGGCGCGATGAGGCCCTGTCCAGTCAACGAGACCCCTGTGACCGGCTCGGCAGTATCCGGCTCTAAGCCGTTGAAAATAGGCGATATTGATGTCGCCACCCCGGTCTTCCTGGCGCCGATGTCGGGGGTGACTGACTCGCCCGTTCGGCGGCTGGCCGCCGAGCTGGGGGCGGGTCTCGTCGTGTCGGAAATGACCGCCAGCGATGAGCTCGCCAACGGCCATCGGATGTCGCGGTTGCGCTGCGAAGCCACGGGGATCGGCCCGCACGTGGTCCAGCTCGCCGGCTGCGAGGCGCATTGGATGGCCGAAGGGGCCCGGATCGCCGAAGCCGAAGGCGCCGACATCATCGACATCAACATGGGCTGCCCGGCCCGCCATGTCACCGGCGGCCAGTCTGGCTCGGCCCTGATGCGCGATCTCGACCACGCAGTCAGCCTGATCGATGCGACGATTGCGGCGGTGAAGGTGCCGGTGACACTGAAGATGCGGCTCGGCTGGGACGACCGCAGCCGCAACGCGCCGGAACTGGCGCGGCGCGCCGAAGCATCAGGCATCAATCTCGTCACCGTGCATGGCCGCACCCGCTGCCAGTTTTACAAGGGCGATGCCGATTGGGATGCGATCCGCGCGGTGCGCGAGGCCATCTCCATTCCGCTCGTCGTCAATGGCGACATCACCACTTATGACAAAGCGCTCGCGGCGCTCGACGCCTCCGGCGCCGACGCCGTGATGATCGGCCGTGGCGCGCAGGGCCAGCCTTGGCTGCCCGGCCAGATCGGCCGCCGCCTGAGGGGCGGGGCAGAGGAAGCAACGCCGGCGCTTGAGACGCAGCTGCATTATATCCGCACGCTCTATGAGGGCGTCTGCGCGCTGTACGGTCTGAGCATTGGCCTTCGGCACGCGCGCAAGCATCTCGGCTGGGCGCTCGATATCGCGGCAGATGCGAGCGGAGCTTCAGTCGAGAAGCTGAAAGGGTGGCGTCAGAAGATTCTGACCTCCGAGGATGCGCGCCTGGTCCACCGATCGCTGCAAGACGCCTTCGACGACTTCGCATGGAGCGCTGCTGCATGAACTCAGCCGCCGAACAGCGCCGGCCGTCCGACAGCGACGCGATCCTGGATGCGCTTCCCAATCCCGTGCTGATGATCGGGCCGGACGGCAAGATCGTCGCCGCCAACATCGCGACCGAAGCCTTCTTCGAAATCTCGACGCAGTTCCTGAAGCGGCAGTCGCTGAAGGAACTGGTGCCGTTCGGCAGCCCCTTGCTGGCACTGATCGACCAGGTGCGCTCGTCGAACTCGCCGGTCAACGAATACAAGGTTGATCTCGGCACGCCGCGCATGGGCGGCGATCGCCAGGTCGATCTGCATGTCGCCCCGCTCACTGAGCGGCCCGGCCACATCGTGGTGATGCTCCAGGAGCGCACCATCGCCGACAAGATGGATCGTCAGCTCACCCATCGCAGCGCCGCGCGCTCGGTGATCGCGCTCGCCGCGATGCTGGCGCATGAGATCAAGAACCCGCTGTCCGGCATCCGCGGCGCGGCGCAGCTCCTGGAGCAGCAGGCTTCCTCCGAGGACCGCATGCTGACGCGCCTGATCTGCGACGAGGCCGACCGCATCGTGACGCTGGTGGACCGCATGGAGGTGTTCGGCGACGAGCGCCCCGTGGTGCGCGGCCCCGTCAACATCCACTCGGTGCTCGATCACGTGAAGCGGCTGGCGCAGTCCGGCTTTGCCCGCAACATCCGCTTCATCGAGGATTACGATCCCTCGCTGCCGCCGGTGCTGGCGAACCAGGACCAGCTCATCCAGGTGTTCCTCAATCTCGTGAAGAACGCCGCCGAAGCCCTGATCGACGTGCCCGACGCCGAGATCCAGCTCACCACCGCGTTCCGCCCCGGCGTGCGCCTGTCAGTCCCCGGTCAAAAATCCCGGGTATCCCTGCCGCTCGAATTCTGCGTCAGAGACAACGGACCAGGCGTGCCGGACGACCTTCTGCCCAACCTGTTCGATCCCTTCGTGACCACCAAGCAGACCGGCTCGGGTCTGGGCCTCGCGCTGGTCGCAAAGATCGTCGGCGATCACGGGGGCATCATCGAATGCGAATCTCAGCCGCGCAAGACCACCTTCCGCGTGCTGATGCCGATGTATTCCACATCGGTGAAACATGCCGATCAAAGCAGTCGCGCCGACTTTGCCGGGAAGCCGTCGCCTGCATCACAGGGGGCAAAATGAGGATTAGCGATGCCCGCAGGTAGCATTCTCGTAGCTGATGACGACACCGCCATCCGCACCGTTCTCAATCAGGCACTTTCCCGCGCCGGCTACGAAGTGCGGCTGACCGGCAATGCCGCAACGCTGTGGCGTTGGGTCAGCCAGGGGGAGGGCGATCTCGTCATCACCGACGTGGTGATGCCCGACGAGAACGCTTTCGACCTGCTGCCGCGGATCAAGAAGATGCGGCCGAATCTGCCAGTCATCGTCATGAGCGCGCAGAACACGTTCATGACGGCGATCCGTGCCTCCGAGCGCGGCGCCTATGAATATCTGCCAAAGCCCTTCGACCTGAAGGAGCTGATCGCCATCGTCGGTCGCGCGCTCTCCGAGCCGAAGGAGCGGGTCTCGACGCCGGACGAGGACGCCGAGATGGAGGCGATCCCGCTGGTCGGCCGCTCGCCGGCGATGCAGGAGATCTACCGCGTGCTGGCGCGTCTGATGCAGACCGACCTCACCGTGATGATCACGGGCGAGTCCGGCACTGGCAAGGAGCTGGTGGCACGCGCGCTGCACGATTACGGCAAGCGCCGCAACGGGCCGTTCGTCGCGGTCAACATGGCAGCGATTCCACGGGACCTCATCGAATCCGAGCTGTTCGGCCATGAGCGCGGCGCCTTCACCGGTGCCAACACTCGCGCCTCCGGCCGGTTCGAGCAGGCCGAGGGCGGCACGCTGTTCCTCGACGAGATCGGCGACATGCCGATGGAGGCGCAGACCCGTCTCTTACGCGTGCTGCAGCAGGGCGAATACACCACCGTCGGCGGCCGCACCCCGATCAAGACCGACGTGCGCATCGTCGCGGCCTCCAACAAGGATCTGCGCGTCCTGATCCAGCAGGGCCTGTTCCGCGAAGACCTGTTCTTCCGCCTCAACGTCGTGCCGCTGCGGCTGCCGCCGCTGCGCGAGCGCATCGAGGACCTGCCGGATCTGGTGCGGCACTTCTTCACGCTGGCCGAGAAGGATGGCTTGCCGCCGAAGAAGCTCGACGCACTGGCGCTGGAGCGGATGAAGCAGCACCGCTGGCCGGGCAACGTGCGCGAGCTCGAAAACCTCGCCCGGCGCCTCGCCGCGCTCTATCCGCAGGACGTGATCACGTCCTCGGTCATTGACGGCGAGCTCGCGCCACCCTCGGTCAGCCCGGGCGCGGCGGTCCAGCAGGGTGTCGACAATCTCGGCGGCGCGGTGGAGGCCTATCTGTCCTCGCACTTCCAGGGCTTCCCGAACGGCATGCCGCCGCCGGGCCTCTATCACCGCATCCTCAAGGAGATCGAGGTGCCGCTGCTGACGGCTGCACTCGCCGCCACCCGCGGCAACCAGATCCGCGCCGCGGACCTGCTCGGCCTCAACCGCAACACGCTGCGCAAGAAGATCCGGGACCTCGACATCCAGGTGTATCGGAGCGGGGGCTAGGCTTTCAGAACGGACGGTGGCTCAGCTCCCCCACCCAAGGCGGAGCTGAGCCTGTCCGGATCGCGTTGGCCGTTGTGGCTGACGCGGTGAGCAGAAGTCCGGATCGGACCGAAATGTTCCGCTCGCACATTCAAATTGGTCATTCGGCGGCAACGCGCGGTATCACATCTATCTAACAAGCCGGCCGGGTGCCGGCGTCACGCTAGCGACATTCACCGGCGGCTGCTGGAGACCCAGGCCGTTGACCAGGAGGTCGGCGGCCACGATCAGCAGAAGAACGGCCGAGACCATCGTCGCGAGAAAAAATCTATCCATCCCCGTCAAGCCGGGATGGCGGGAATCCGTTCCCGTCAACCACCATGTCTTGTGGATGGGCGCGTCGGTCGCGGCGGAGACGCCGCGGAATTGTCGCAATTCGGCAACAATGTGGTACGAATACATCAGTATCCGCGCGCCCGCGGACCCGTTTTTCAGCACCCATTGCCGGAATGATCAGCGCAGATACCTCGGCCGCATCCTTTGACACGGCCCCAGCCGAAGAGCCCAAGCGCTGGTCGCTGCGGCGCTGGCTGGCACCCTTTGCCGTGGCCCTGGCGCTGCTGTCGGCCTTCCTCACGTTCCTGGTTCTGACCGGCCTCACCAAGATCGAGCCGACGCCGGAGGTGGTCCGCTCGTTCTATCTGATCAATGCGGCCACGATCCTGCTCCTGGTCGGGATCATCATCCGGGAACTCTGGCAGCTGATCCTGGCCCGACGGCGGGGCCGGGCGGCCGCGCGCCTCCATGTCCAGATCGTCAGCCTGTTCTCGATCGTGGCGGTGCTGCCGGCGGTGCTGGTCGCCGTCGTCGCCAACGTCACCATCGAGCGCGGCCTCGACCGGCTGTTCTCGGGCCCGACCAAGGAGGTGATCCAGAATTCGCTGACGATCGCGCGGGCCTACATGCAGGACCATGCGCAGCTGATCCGCGGCGACATTCTCGGCATGGCCAACGACATCGCGCACGCCCGGCCGCTCTACGACCAGGACCGCCGCTCGTTCCGGGAGATGCTGACCGCCAGCGCCGGCTCCCGCAATTTGCCGGGCGCGATGATCATCGACAAGAACACCAACATCCTGGAATCCGCCGACACCGGCATGCGGCTGGCCTACTCGCCGCCCGCGCCGGACTTCCTCAGCAACGTGAACGAGAACGAACCCGAAATCGCGGTGCTACCGGATGCGAGCTTCGTCGCCGCGGTGATCCGCCTGCGTGCCTTCAACGACACCTTCCTCTACGTCGCCCGGCCACTCGATCCGAACGTCGTCAACCAGCTCAAGCAGACCGAGGTCAGCGTCGCCGAATACGCCCAGATCGAGTCGCGCCGGCTCGGCATCCAGGTCGCCTTCGCGCTGATGTTCGCGGTGATCGCGCTGACCATCCTGATGGCTTCGGTGCTGATTGGCCTCAACTTCGCCAACTCGCTGGTCTCGCCGATCCGGCGGCTGATGAATGCAGCCCACACGGTCTCGACCGGCGACCTGCATGTTCAGGTGGCCGTGCACCAGTCCGAAGGCGACCTTGCCCAGCTTGGTGAGACCTTCAACAAGATGACGCAGGAATTGCGCAGCCAGCGCGACGAGCTCGTCAACGCCAGCGACCTCATCGATAGCCGCCGCCGCTTCATCGAGGCCGTGCTGTCGTCGGCGAGCGCCGGCATCATCGGCGTCGACGCGTCCGGCAGCGTCGGAATCCTCAACCGCTCCGCCGAGAAGCTGATCGGACACTCCGAAGCGGAGACGCTCGGCCACCCGCTCTCGGACGTGCTGCCTGAGCTCGACGAGATGATGAAGGCGGCGCGGGAAGGGACCCAGCGCCTGGTGCAGGGCCAGATCACGATCACCCGCGACGGCACCGAGCGCAATCTCTCGGTCCGCGTCAGCGCCGAGAAGACCAGCCAACCGCGCGACAGCTACATTATCACGCTCGACGACATCACCGAGCTGGTCTCCGCGCAGCGCACCTCGGCATGGGGCGACGTGGCGCGCCGCATCGCCCACGAGATCAAGAATCCGCTGACGCCGATCCAGCTCTCGGCCGAGCGCATCCGCCGCAAGTTCGGCAAGACCATCACCGAGGACAAGGACAAGCAGATCTTCGACCAGTGCACCGACACCATCGTGCGCCAGGTCGACGACATCAGGCGCATGGTCGATGAGTTCTCCCGTTTCGCACGCATGCCGAAACCGGTGATGGAGGGCGAGGACGTCGCCGACACCGTGCGGCAGGCGGTGTTCCTGATGAAAGTCGCCCATCCCGAGATCGACATCGAGGCCGAGTTCAAAGAGGATCCGCTGCGCGCCCAGTTCGACCGGCGACTGATCTCCCAGGCCGTCACCAACATCGTCAAGAACGCCACCGAGGCGATCGAGCAGGTCCCGCCGGAGGAGCTCGGCCAGGAAAACGGAAAAGGCCGCATCGACGTCGTGGTGTCGCGCGAAGGTGAGGACGTGCTGATCGACGTGGTCGACAACGGCATCGGCCTGCCCAAGGTCGCGCGCTCGCGGCTGCTCGAGCCCTACGTCACAACGCGCGCCAAGGGCACCGGCTTGGGGCTGGCGATCGTCGGCCGCGTGCTGGAAGACCATGGCGGACGCATCGAGCTGAAGGACGCCTCCGACTTCCGCGAAGGCCAGCGCGGCGCCTGGATGCGGATGCGCTTTGCGATCTCCGGGCAACCCGCGAAGTCCGAGGGAGCCGAGCCGGCGCTCCCGGAAGCAACCAAGCCGGGCAACAAGGAAACGGTTGGGGATTCCGTCAAGGAATCCAGGCCGGACTCGGAAACAAACGAGCCGGCCGCCGAAACCAAAGAGCCGACTGAAAAGACCAATGATTCAACGAAAATCGAAGCCTCAACAGGTAGCTGACAAGGCAGGCGCGACCCATGGCTAGTGAAATTCTGATTGTCGATGATGAGGCCGATATTCGGGATCTCGTTGCGGGCATTCTCGAAGATGAGGGGTTCGTCACAAGGACGGCACGCGACAGCGATACGGCCCTGGCCGAGATCGCCAATCGCAGGCCGCATCTGGTGTTCCTCGACATCTGGCTCCAGGGCTCCAAGCTCGACGGCTTGCAGCTCCTGGAGCAGGTCAAGAAGGACAACGCCGATCTGCCGGTCGTGATGATCTCCGGCCACGGCAACATCGAGACCGCGGTCGCCGCGATCAAGCGCGGCGCCTACGACTTCATCGAGAAGCCGTTCAAGGCCGACCGGCTGATCCTGGTCGCGACCCGAGCGCTGGAGAACTCGCGGCTCAAGCGCGAGGTCAAGGAGCTGAAGCAGCTCGCGCCGAGCGCCAGCCAGCTCGTCGGCCGCTCGCCCAGCATGAACCAGCTGCGCCAGACCATCGAGCGCGCGGCCAAGGCCAACAGCCGTATCCTGATCGTCGGCCCCGCCGGCGCCGGCAAGGAGCTGACAGCGCGCACGCTGCACACCGCCTCGGGCCGAGCGGACGGCCCCTTCGTCGTCATCAACGCAGCCGCGATCACGCCCGAGCGGATGGAGCATGAGCTGTTCGGCGTCGAGCAATCCAACGGCGAACAGCCGCGCAAGCCCGGTGCGCTCGAGGAAGCCCATGGCGGCACGCTGTTCATCGACGAGATCGCGGACATGCCGCGCGAGACCCAGAACAAGATTCTGCGCGTGCTGGTCGAGCAGTCGTTCCAGCGCGTCGGCGGCACCGCCAAGGTGCAGGTGGACGTCCGCATCATCTCCTCCACCGCGCGCAATCTCGAAGAGGAGATCGCGGCCGGCCATTTCCGCGAGGACCTCTATCATCGGCTCTCGGTGGTGCCGATCCGCGTGCCTGCGCTGTCGGAGCGGCGCGAGGACATTCCGGAATTGATCGACTACTTCATGGAGCAGATCTCGGCCGGCAGCGGCCTGCCCAAGCGGCAGATCGGGCAGGACGCGATGGCGGTGCTGCAATCGCACGTCTGGCCGGGCAATGTGCGCCAGCTCCGCAACAACGTTGAGAGAGTCATGATTCTGGCTGCGGGCGGGCCCGAGGTCATCATCACGGCCGACATGTTGCCGCAGGACGTCGGCTCCATGGTGCCGGCGATGCCGACCAGCAACAATGGCGAGCACATCATGGGCCTGCCGCTGCGCGAAGCGCGCGAAGTATTCGAGCGCGACTATTTGATTGCACAGATCAGCCGTTTCTCAGGAAATATTTCTCGCACGGCCGAATTTGTTGGCATGGAACGTTCGGCGCTGCATCGGAAGCTGAAGGCGCTCGGTGTCGGCTAAAGCGTTTTCGAGCGAAGTGGGTACCGGTTCGCGTAAAGAAAACGCGTCAAAACAAGATCTCGCGCCGCGACGTTGCGGTGAGACATCAGGGATAAGCGAGGAAAATCATCGATTTCCGTAGTTTTTCGGGGCAAGACGGCGAGGGCTGGCGCGTGAAGCGGCTTGCCTAATAACTCCACCTGTCCTCTAATCGCACAGCTGTTCCTTCCGAGGGGGATCTCATGAGGGACGGCAACCGGGAAAGGCCCCGCATCAACCAAAACAGGGGCGCAACCGGCGCAATAAAAAGAAACTCAAAGCGAGAAAAAAAATGGCGGCAGACCGCGCACAAAACCTACAGGACACCTTCCTTAATCACGTTCGCAAAACCAAGACGCCACTAACGATCTTTCTGGTCAACGGAGTGAAGCTCCAGGGCATCGTGACCTGGTTCGACAATTTCTGTCTGCTGCTTCGGCGCGACGGTCATTCGCAGCTCGTCTACAAGCATGCGATCTCGACCATCATGCCGGGCGCTCCGATCCAGTTGTTCGAAGGCGGCGAGGATCAGCCGGCTTGAGAGTGCTCTGATTGGAACCCCGGAATTTCGACGGGGACGCCGACCGTCCGCGGTCGGCAGGGGCTAAGCAGACGGGGCGGGTGCTGGTCATCGGCCCCTACTTGCGAGTGCGTGCGGGCAGTGCCGACGCGCAATCGGAAAGCCATGGCTTGTCCAACCAAGTCCAGCGCGACGCCGAGGCCCGGCTCGATGAAGCCGTGGGCCTCGCGCGCGCGATCGATCTCGTCATTGCCGATGCCATCATCGCGCCGGTCAGCCAGATCCGCCCTGCCACTTACATCGGCAAGGGCAAGGTCGAGGAGATCGCCGCGCTGGCCAAGAGCCTCGATGTCGAGTTGGTGGTGATGGATTGTGCGCTGGCGCCGATCCAGCAGCGCAATCTCGAGAAGCAGTTGCACGCCAAGGTGCTCGACCGCACCGGGCTCATTCTGGAAATCTTCGGCCGCCGCGCCAAGACCAGGGAAGGCTCGCTCCAGGTCGAGCTCGCCCACCTCAATTACCAGCGCTCGCGCCTGGTGCGCTCCTGGACCCACCTCGAACGCCAGCGCGGCGGTTTCGGATTCATGGGCGGTCCCGGCGAGACGCAGATCGAAGCCGACCGCCGCCTGATCCAGGAGCGCATCTCCAAGCTCGAGGGTGAGCTGAAGAAGGTGCAGGCGACGCGACGATTGCATCGCGCCGGCCGCCAGCGCGTGCCGTATCGCGTCGTCGCGCTGGTCGGCTACACCAATGCCGGCAAGTCGACGCTGTTCAACCGCCTGACCCGCGCCGACGTGCAGGCCGCCGACATGTTGTTCGCAACGCTGGATCCGACCTTGCGCGCGCTCAACCTGCCGCATGGCGGCAAGGCGATGCTGTCCGACACGGTCGGATTCATCTCCAACCTGCCGACACAGCTCGTCGCCGCCTTCCGCGCCACGCTGGAGGAGGTGCTGGAGGCCGACGTCATCCTGCATGTTCGCGACATCTCGCATGACGATGCCGAGGCGCAGCAGAGCGATGTCGACGCGGTGCTGCGCCAGCTCGGCATCAACCCCGACGATTCCGGCCGCATCATCGAGGTCTGGAACAAGATCGACCGTTACGACGCCGAGCAGCGCGAAGAGCTGCTCAATATCGCCGCGCGCAGGCCGGAGGATCATCCGGCGATGCTGGTGTCAGCCGTATCAGGCGAGGGCATCGACGCACTGCTGGCCGCGATCGAGGAACGCCTGGCCGCCAAGCGCACCACGCTCGATCTCTCCATCGACGCCGCGGACGGGGCCGGCATCAGCTGGCTCCATCGCAATGCCGAGGTGCTGGCGAAAGAGCTGCACGACGGCCGCTTCGACATGACCGTGCGAGTGGACGAGACCAAGCGGGATATCGTGGTGTCGCGGTTCGATGCGGTGCCGCATCTGTCGGCCACATAGCAGCCGTCGTCCTGGCGAAAGCCAGGACGACACTGAAGTTACCGGCGAACTTCCTTGCGTCCCTCCGACGCCGGCTTCTCCTCGTCCTTCGCCGCATTCCATAGCGCATCCATCTCCGCCAGCGAGGCCTGCTCCAGGGTGCGGCCCTGCGCCTCAAGCGCACGCTCGATATAGGCAAAGCGCCGCTCGAACTTCGCGTTGGTTGCACGCAGCGCGGCCTCCGGGTCAGCGTCGACATGGCGGGCGAGGTTGACGAGTGCGAAAATCAGGTCCCCGGTTTCCTCTGCCAGCTCCTGCTTGTCATTTCGATCCAGCGCGGCCTCGATCTCGTCGGCTTCCTCGCGGATCTTTTGCAGCACTGCGCGCGGGTCGTTCCAGTCGAAGCCGACGGTGGAGGCCTTGCGCTGCAACTCCGTGGCGCGGGTCAGAGCGGGCTGGCCAGCCTTCACGCCCGACAGCAGCGATTTGTGCGCCGGCGCGTCCTCCGGCGGCCGGCGCGCGGCGCGCTCGGCTTTCTCCTCGGCCTTGATGCGGTCCCAGACTTCATTGACGTGAGAGGAGGCGAGATTGCCGTCCTTGTCGGCGAAGACGTGGGGATGACGCCGGATCATCTTGCGGGTGATGGCCTCGACGACGTCGCCAAAAGCGAACGCGTTCTGCTCCTCAGCCATCCGGGCGTGGAACACGACCTGCAACAGGAGGTCGCCGAGTTCCTCGCGCAGATCGTCGAGATCGCCGCGTGTGATCGCATCGACCACCTCATAGGCTTCCTCGATCGTGTAGGGCGCGATGGTCGCAAAATTCTGCTCGAGGTCCCAGGGGCAGCCGGTCACCGGCGTGCGCAGCGCCGCCATGATCTCGATCAGGCGGGAAATGTCGCGGGAAGGGGTCATTGCGGGGCGGTCTCCTGGCTCCAAAGCCTTATGCCAAAAGCGGGCGGACGTTCCCAGCGGGGCGCGGCGGAACAGGCCGATTTCCACCGATTGGCGGGCGGTCTGCGCAGTGCTAAAGCGCGGGGCATGAGCGACGCATTTTCATCACAGACCGCCTTGGTGCTGTTTTCCGGCGGCCAGGATTCCACCACCTGCCTCGCCTGGGCGCTCAGCCGTTTCGCCCGCGTGGAGACTCTGGGGTTCGAGTACGGCCAACGCCATGCCATTGAGCTGGCCTGCCGTGACCGCTTGTTCGAGGGCATCAAGGGCCTGCGCGCGGATTGGGCCGCAAAGCTCGGCGAGAGCCACACGCTGTCGATCCCGACGTTGGCGGCCGTGTCCGAGACGGCGCTGACCCGCGACGTCGCGATCGCGATGGGCGCCGACGGCCTGCCCAACACCTTCGTGCCCGGCCGCAATCTGGTGTTTCTGACCTTCGCCGCGGCGCTGGCCTACCGGCGCGGCATCACCCATATCGTCGGCGGCATGTGCGAGACCGACTATTCCGGCTATCCCGATTGCCGCGACGAGACCATCCGCGCCATGCAGGCCGCGCTCTCGCTCGGCATGGCCAAGCAGTTCGAGCTGCATACGCCGCTGATGTGGATCGACAAGGCGGCGACGTGGAAGCTCGCGCACGACCTCGGGGGCGAAGGGCTTGTCGACCTCATCCGCGAGCAGTCCCACACCTGCTATCTGGGCGAACGTGGCGCGCAGCACGAGTGGGGATACGGCTGCGGGGAGTGCCCGGCGTGCAGCCTGCGGGCGAAAGGGTGGCGAGAGTTCGTGGCGGGGCGCTGAGACTACAAATTCGGGTCATCACCCGCGAAAGCGGGTGATCCAGTGTCCTAGAGACCGTGCTTGAGCCAAGAGGCCGCGGCGTAATGGGTCGCCCGGTCAAGCCGGGCGACGACAGGCGGAGAGAACCCGCGCTCTCTCCGCCGTCATTGCGAGGAGCTCTTGCGACGAAGCAATCTAGACTGCCGCCGCGGAGGGATTCTGGATTGCTTCGCTGCGCTCGCAATGACGAACTCAGCGAGACCTACCGAAAATCCTCCGGCCGCAGCTCGATCGGCTTGCCATGCGGCGTGCGGTCGGCGGCGTGGTCCCAGGCGTCGCGGTAGCGGTGCAGCGTCTCCGTCGAAGCGACGCCCTTGCGTGCGACGAGGCCTTCCAGCGTGGCGAGCCAGTGCAGGTAATAGGTCTCGCCCGTATCCGGATCGCCGGCAGCCTGGGCGCGCTTGATCTCGTCGGCGAGCGCTGCGGCCCATTCCGGCCAGGTGAACACACCGCGTTCGTGCAGGCTCAACGCCATCGCAAACGCGTGCGCCTCCCAGGGCGCGCGGAACACCGGGCCGTCGTCGTCGCGAGGAATGCTCGGAATCGCCGCCGTTGCGGCGGCAGCAAGCGTGCGGCTCATCACGCCGGGTCCAGATAGGGTTCGAACGCGTCGATCGAAACCTTCAACGTGGGATCGCCATCCGCGCCCCAGAGATCGCGACCCTCGAACACGACGGTGTAGAGCCATTGCGGATTTTCGCCTTGCTCCATCGCGGCCGTGTCAGGAAACACGTGGCAGCCATGGTTGAGCTCGACGACGCCGACATGGCCGCGCACATAGCGCGGCAGCCGCGTATGCGTCGCCGGATGAATGTTCTTGGCGCGTACACGGTCGCCGATCGCAAATTTCGCAGGGGCCGGGGCAGGGCGGGCGAACTTGCCGCGCACCATCACGCGCTCGACATTGGCGAGATCGAACTTGCCGTGCTTGAGCGCCTTTCCTGGCTGCATCGCGTGGCCGGCGGCGACCTCCTCCCGTGTGAGATAGCCCTTCTCGACCAGCATCTCCTCGAGACCGAGGAACCATTTCTTGTAATAGGAGCTCGAGAGATAGAGATGCGGCGGGAGCGTTTCGCGATAGAAGCGCGAGGTGTCGATGTTGAAGGCGCCGGCCGCACCCATCGCACGCACCATGGCGAGGACACGCGCTTCCCAATCCGCGTGGAACATCGGCTCGTTCGGCTCGGGCTCGACCTTGCCGAACCCGTCCATGCCGCCCATGTCGTGCACGCCGTTCACGACGGCGCTCCAGGTTTCCGCGGAAAGCCGGTGCCGATCATGGAGTCGCGGGTGACGAGTTCAGCGAGCTGCTCCTCGCTCCAGCCCTCGGTGCCCGCGGGGCGCATCGGCAGCACCAGGAAGCGCGTCTCGGCGGTGGAATCCCACACCCGGATTTCAATGTCCTTGGGCAGCGCGACGCCGAAATCGGCGAGCACGCCGCGCGGATCCTTCACTGCGCGCGAGCGGTAGGGCGCCGCCTTGTACCAGACCGGCGGCAGCCCCAGCATTTCCCAGGGGTAGCAGGAGCACAGCGTGCACACGACCATGTTGTGACGCTGCGGCGTGTTCTCGACCACGACGAGATGATCGCCGACGCGGCTGACATGGCCGAGCGTGCCGATCGCCTTGCTGCCGTCCTCCAGCAGCGCTTTCTTGAAGGCCGGATCGGTCCAGGCTTTTGCGACGACGCGCGCGCCGTTATGCGGGCCGATCTTGGTCTCATAGGCCTGGATGATGGCATCGAGCGCGGCCGGTTCGACATAGCCTTTTTCGGTCAGGATCGTCTCGAGCGCGCGCACGCGCAGCTCGGTTTCGGACAGCTCGGAATGGTCGTGATCGTGGTCGTGATGATGCTCGCTCATGGCGCGAAGATAGTCCCAGAATCCAGGCCTTGTCGAGGCGAAGACTCTGCTAACATCGCGCCATGGGCTGGGCTGCACGAACCGGAATATCCGCCGCAATCGCGGCTCTTGTCGCAATTGCGGCGCAGGATGCGCGCGCGGCGAATGGCGCCTATGCAGTCGATGCCGCCGATATCTCCGAGGTCGGCTCCTGCAAGGTCGAAAGCTGGCTGTCGACTGCTTCCAACACGGATTTCGCAGCGGTTGCCAATCCCTCCTGCGTCGTCGATCCCTTCAGGCCGATCGAGCTGAGTATGCAGACCATTCGGGCCCGCAGCGATGGCGACTGGAGCACGACGCTGGCTCCGAAAGCCAAGGCCAATTTCATTCCGACCGGAATCGGGCGCTGGGGATTGTCGGCCTATGGCGGTGGATCATTCGATGCTGCGACCGGCGAAGCGTTGTCCGCCTTTGCGGTCATACCAGCGACCTTTCGCTTGTCCGAGACCATGCGCGTCAACGTCAATGCCGGCTGGCTCTGGGATCGCACGGTCGATCGCCACTACCTGACCTACGGCATCGGCTTCGACTGGAAGTTCACCGACACGTTGCAGTGGACGGTCGAGGCTTACGGCCAGGCCGGCGCGTCCCAGATCGCGAGTATCGTGCAGCCGCGCTTTCAGACCGGCGTGCGCTACCGGCCAAATGAGATATTCTCCGTCGACGTGATCTACGGCCGCAACATCACCGGCGAGAACGCCAACTGGATCACCATCGGCACAACGATCAGGTTTCCTGTCCATGGTAGCGAGCCGGAGCACCGGCGCACCGGACATTTGTGAGCCTCTCGGAAAATCAGGCACTTAGCGGCAGAACCCGCTTCTGGCCATTGATCGCGCCGCGGACAATCCGTATACGCCGCGATGGGACAAGAGCGGTCCGGCCAACGGGCCGCTTGATTTGACGACAATCGAGGGGAGGGCCCATGACCGTTAGCTCACAGGCGTCTGAGGCGAACGGGTTTCGCTGGAAGCTGATCGCGCCCCTCGTGGTGTGGCTGGCGATCTATCTGTGGCCGGTGCCGTCGGGTCTCAATGTCAATCAGTGGCACTATTTTGCCGTGTTCGCGGCGGTCATCACCGGGCTCATCCTGGAATCGATGCCCGTCGGTGCAGTCGGGTTCATCGGTCTCACGGTCGCGGGCGTCGCCGGCTATATCGATGCCGATCCCACGAAATCGCTGCGCTGGATGCTGGCGGGATTTGCCGAGAGCACCGTATGGCTGATCGTCGGCGCCTTCGTGTTCTCGATCGGATATCGCAAGAGCCAGCTCGGCCGGCGCATTGCGCTGGTGCTGGTGCAGCGGCTCGGCCGCAACACGCTTGGCCTCGGCTATGCGGTCGCGATGTCGGACTTCCTGCTCGCGCCGGCGACTCCCTCGAACACCGCGCGCAGCGGCGGCATCGTCTATCCCATCATCAGCAACATCCCGCGCATCTATGGCTCCGAGCCGGGACCGACCGCCGGCAGGATCGGCACCTATGTGATGTGGACCGCCTTTGCGGCGACCGCGATCACGAGCTCGCTGTTCTTCACCGCGCTCGCACCCAATGCGGCAGCGCTTGCGATCGCCAAGAAGACGGTCGGAATCGAGGTGAGCTGGAGCCAGTGGTTCGTCGGCTTTGCGCCGCTCGGCATCCTCCTGATGGTGCTCGTGCCGCTGCTCAGCTATCTGGTGTGCCGTCCCGAGGTGAAGCGCAGCCCGGAAATCTCGGAATGGGCGGCGAAGGAGCTCAGCGCGATGGGCCCGATGTCGCGCAACGAATGGATCATGCTCGGCCTGATCGTGCTGGCGATGTTCCTGTGGATCGCGGGCTCGAGCCCGGACATCCACGTCCCCGTGCTCGGCTCGAACTTCGTCAACGCCACCACCGTCGTGTTCATCGTGATCTCATTGATGCTGGTGACCGGCGTGATCGAGTTTGCCGACATCGTCGGCGAGAAGAGCGCCTGGGAAGTGTTCTTCTATTTCACCTCGCTGCTGACGCTGGCCTCGGGCCTCAACGAGATCGGTTTCATCAAATGGTTCGCGAGCGAGTACGCCAAGCCGCTCGCGGGGCTGTCGCCATCGACCGCGATGCTGCTGCTGGTCGCGCTGTTCTTCTGGATCCACTATTTCTTCTCGAGCATCACCTCGCATGCCGCCGCCGTGCTGCCGGTGGTGCTGGCGGTCGGATCCGGCATCACTGATCTGCCGGTCACGACGCTCGCCATGCTCTGCATGTATTCGCTCGGCCTGATGGGCGTGATCTCGCCTTACGCGACGGGACCTGCGCCGATGTATTTCGGCAGCGGTTACATCGGCAAAGGCCAGTTCTGGGGCTTCGGCCTGATCTTCGGCCTGCTCTATTTCGCCGGCCTCCTGCTGATCGTGCTGCCCTGGTTGCAGGTCCACTGAGCCGCGCCGGAGGCTCTTGGCCTGGCAGATGAATTTTCTCCCCGAGGGGCGGGATTTGGAAAACTTCATCCAACTCCCGCAGATATCTGACATTGCAAGACGGACCTGAAAGGGTGATGGTGCGTGCTGCGGTGCAGCGCGCTTTCCGAGCCCTCATCGCGGTTCCAATCCCGTCGCATGATAGCGACCAGGCTTCCCCGCGGATTTTGCGGGCAAGCGAACCATTGTGCATGAAGGCCACCACCATGAACGCCCACCAATCGCTTGCGATCGGACAGCCGATCCAGACGCCTGAAGCGATTTCGCCTGCCGCGACCGAGCTGGACGCGATGGTCCGTTTCGCCGGCATCTCAAAGACCTATCCAGCCTATCGCGGCAAGCCCGGCGTCAACGCTCTGCAAGACATCGACTTCGCGATTCCGCGCGGTTCCATCACCGGCGTGATCGGCCGCTCCGGCGCCGGCAAGTCGAGCCTGGTCCGGCTGATCAACGGGCTGGAGAAGCCGACCACGGGCTGCGTCATCGTCGACAACAGGGATATCTCGGCGCTCGCAGGGCGCGAATTGCGGCTGGCGCAGCGCTCGATCGGCATGATCTTCCAGCACTTCAACCTGCTGTCGTCGCGCACGGCGGCTGACAACATCGCGCTGCCGCTCGAGATCGCCGGGTGGGGGAAGGCCGACATCAAGGCTCGTGTCGCCGAGCTGCTCGCGCTGGTCGGCATCGCCGACAAGCACGACCGCTATCCCTCGGAACTCTCCGGCGGCCAGAAGCAGCGCGTCGGCATCGCGCGGGCGCTGGCGACGCGGCCGAGCGTGCTGCTGTCGGACGAGGCGACCTCCGCGCTCGATCCGCAGACCACACGCGCGATCCTCGATCTGCTCGCCAATATCAACCGCGAGCTCGGGGTGACCATCGTGCTGATCACCCACGAAATGTCGGTGGTGCGTCAGCTCGCGAAGGAGGTCGTGGTGCTTGATGCCGGCCGCGTGGTCGAGAGCGGCGATGTCGCCGACATCTTCACCCATCCCAGGCACCCGATCACGCAGTCCTTCCTGGCGGAGGTGATCGGCGACAGCCTGCCGGTGTCGCTGGCGAGCCGCATTGTTTCGGAGCCGGTCGCGGGTGGACAGGTCGTAATCCGCGTCCAGGTCCGCGGCGCCGGCGCCGGCGATACGCTGGTGGCGCGGCTCGCCCGAGAGCTCGGCCTCGACGTTGCACTGCTCTCGGCGCGCATCGACGAGATCAGCGGCCAGCACGTTGGCTCGCTCGTTCTCGGCATTCCTTTTGGCATGTCCGGCGGAGAGGACGCGGCGACGCGGACGCTCGCCTGGTTGTCTCAATATCAATTCCCGGCGGAGCGTCTCGGCCATGTCGCCTGAACTCATCAACCTGATCGCCCAGGCCACGGGCGAAACCCTGTTCATGGTCGGCATCGCGGCGCTGCTCGGCACCGTCTTCGGTCTGCCGCTCGGCGTCTTTCTTGCGACCAGCCGGAAGGGGGAGCTGTTCGCCGCACCCGCCATCAACGGCGTGCTCGGCGTCATCGTCAACGCGACGCGGTCCACGCCCTTCATCATCCTGGTCGTCGCCATCATCCCGTTCACGCGCCTCGTCGCCGGCACCTCGATCGGATCGACGGCGGCGATCGTCCCCCTGACGATTGCGTCGACACCGTTCATCGCACGCCTCGTCGAAGCCGCGATCCGTGAGATCGATGGTGGCCTCATTGAAACGGCGTCCTCGTTCGGGGCCTCGCCGATCCAGATCGTGCTCAAGGTGCTGATCCCCGAGGCGCTGCCGGGCCTGGTGCTGGCGCTGACGCTCGCGGTCGTCAGCCTGCTCGGCTATTCCGCGATGGTCGGCGCCGTCGGGGGAGGTGGCCTCGGTGATCTCGGCATCCGTTACGGCTATCAGCGCTTCATGCCGGAGATGATGCTGGCCGTCGTCGTCGTGCTGATCGCGCTGGTGCAGCTCGTGCAGAGCGCGGGCGATTATCTGGCGCGTCGCGTCAACCGCCGGCTGCGGCACCGCTGATATCGTTTCCAGATATTGCGGACGGGCAGATTCTCGTCCGTCTGGAAACATTCCAAAATCGAAACGCGACTGGGCGCATTCGCCGCACATGCTGCGCACACGTCTGGAGGGATTCTAACCGCGTTCCTATCGCACTCCGAAACCGCCTGAGTTAGGGCGGGGCATCAAAAATGATACCGGCAAAGCCGGCAGTGCGTGGGGCTTCCAAGACGTGACCGACTTCCAACTTTCTTCGCGTGATGACACGCGTCGCCGACAGATTCATCTTCTCTTCTTCGGTGCGGTCAGCACATTTGCTCTCTCCGTGCCGCTCGGTGACGTGCAAGCCCAGACGCAAATTCCCGCTGTCACCGTCGACGCGCCAGCCCAACGCGCTCGCCCCGCGGCGATTGCATCGTCACGCAGATCGGCGACACGCGCCTCTCGCGCCAATCGTCGCGCTCCGGCGCAGCAGGCTGCGCCAACCCAGTCGGCATCGAACGGCGCCACCGGCGAACGCGCCAATGGTCCGGTGCGCGGTTTCGTCGCCACCAGGAGCGGCACCGCCACCAAGACGGATACACCGCTGATCGAAACGCCGCAGTCGGTGTCCGTGGTCACCACCGACCAGGTCAGGAACCAGGGCGCGGTCTCGATCGGCGAGGCGCTGCGCTACACGGCCGGCGTCAGCGGCGACGTCAATGGCGGCTCGGACACTCGCTTCGGCGCCCTTCAGATCCGCGGCTTCGACACGACCATGTCGGGCCTCTACGTTGACGGCTTGCGGATTCCGTCCAGCAGCTACGTGCACTTCAACGGGCTCGATCCTTACGGGGCCGAGCGTATCGAGATACTCAAGGGCCCGTCCTCGGCGATGTATGGCGGCAGCGGCACCGGCGGCATCCTCAACTACGTGACAAAACTGCCGACGGCGCAGCAGTTCGGCGAGGTCTCGATCTCCGGCGGCAGCTTCAACCGCTATCAGGGCCAGTTCGACATGGGCGGGTCCGCCAACAAGGAAGGCACAGTGCTGTGGCGCCTCACCGGCGTGGTGCGCGACGGCGAGACTCAGGTCGACTTCACCAAAGACAACCGCGTCTTCATCGCGCCCGCCGTCACCTTCAAGCCGAACGAGGACACCACCATCACCTTGCTCGCCAACTACCAGCGCGACAGGGCAGGGTGGGGCCTCCAGTTCCTGCCGGCCTCGGGCACGGTGTGGCCGAACAACGGCCGCACCATTCCGGTTTCCTTCTTCGCGGGCGTGCCGAGCTTCAACGCGTTCAACACCGAGATCGCGACCGCCGGCTACCAGCTCTCGCACGATTTCACCGACAACATCACGTTCCGGCAGAACCTGCGCTATGCCTATCAGCACAACGAGGAAAAGACCTTCTACGGCACGGGGTATACCGACGAGGCGGCAGGGCAGCTGGGGCGTTTCGGCAGCTACAGCAACTCGTACATCAACTCGTTCGCGGTGGACAACCAGCTCCAGGGCAAGTTCACCACGGGCATCTTCAACCACACCACGCTGGTCGGGATCGACTATCGCAACACTGCGTTTCGCGACACCGCCTTTAGCGTTACGACGTCATCGCCGGAGATCAACGTGTTCAACCCGGTCTACAGCTACGACTGGACCATCGGCGCGATGAACGACAACACCGGCGTGAAGCAGTCGCAGCTCGGCCTCTATGCGCAGGACCAGATCAAGCTCGGCCGGCTGTCGTTCCAGCTCGGCGGCCGCCAGGATTTCGTGACGACGCAGCTCGACAGCGGCATCTCCAATACGTCTGTCTCGAAGGATGCCTCGGCGTTCACCGGTCGCGCCGCCGTGATGTACAATTTCGACAACGGCATCGCGCCCTATTTCAGCTACTCGGAATCTTTCCTGCCGGTGCTCGCCACGGGACCGGGCGGCCAGATGCTCAATCCCGAGACCGGCGTGCAGTACGAGGTCGGCGTCAAGTACCAGCCGCTCGGCTGGAATGCGCTGTTCACCTTCGCCGCCTTCGACCTAACGCGCGACAACGTCGCTGTGTACGTACCTGCAATGACTTTTTACGAACAGATCGGGCAGGTGAAGTCGCGCGGCATCGAGCTCGAAGGCACGATGTCGCTCGCCGACGGCTGGAATCTGCGCGCGGCCTATGCCTATGTCGATGCCATGGTCACGCAGGATCCGGTGAATGTCGGCAAGGCGCCGGTCACCGTGCCGCTCAACCGCGCCTCGCTGTGGAGCGACTACACGCTCCAGAACGGACCGCTCGCAGGCTTGCAGTTCGGCGGCGGCATCCGTTACGTCGGCGCGACCTGGGGTGATGATGCCAACACCTTCAAGGTGGGATCCTCGACCGTGCTGGATGCGCTTTTGGCCTACACCAGGGACAATTGGCGCCTGTCGCTGAACGTCACCAACCTCGCCGACACACGCTACGTCGCCGCCTGCTACGGCCTGTCGGGCTGCATGTATGCCGAGGGACGCAAGGCGATCGGCAAGCTGACCTACCGCTGGTGAGTTCACTTAAAGTCGGTTCGGCAATGGCGGCCCGGCCTGCTGGATGAGAGTGGAAGACCATGAGAGCGATATTCGGACGGCTGCATCGCTGGGCGGGACTGCTGACCGCCGGCTTCCTGTTCTTCTCCGGCATCACCGGGGCGATCATCTCTTGGGATCACGAGATCGACGACGTCCTGAACAGCCATTTGTTCGACGTCAGCAGTAAGGGTCCGGCGATTCCCTCGATCGAGCTCGCGAAGACGATCGAGCAGCGCGATCCGCGCGCACGCGTCGTCTATCTCTTCATGACGCCGGAGGAGGGCCACTCGCTGTGGTTCTTCGTCATGCCGCGGATCGATCCCGCAACCGGCAAGCGGTACGCCCTCGACTACAATCAAGTCTTCCTCGATCCCAACACCGGCGCGGAGCTCGGCCGGCGCTATTGGGGCGCGGTGTGGCCGGTGACGAGAGAAAACTTTGTCTCGTTCCTCTACAAGCTGCACTACACCATGCACATCCCGGAATTCTGGGGCAGCGACCGCTGGGGCATGCGCGTGCTCGGCGTGATCGCCATCATCTGGACCATCGATTGCTTCGTCGGCTTCTATCTGACGCTGCCCGCACGCCGGCGCGCCAAGGCGGCGCGGGCGCCTGAAGTCACGCGCCGGCTCGAGCGCGGTTTCTGGGCGCGGTGGGCGCCGGCCTGGACCATCAAGACCTCGGGCAGTGCCTACCGGATCAATTTCGACATCCATCGTGCCTTCAGCCTGTGGACCTGGGGCGTGCTGTTCGTCATCGCCTTCACGGCGTTCTCGCTGAACCTCTATTTCGAGGTGTTCTCGCCGCTGATGAAGATGGTCTCGAACTACACCCCGACGCCCTATGAGCAGCGGCCCTATCGCGATCTCGACAACCCCATCGAGCCCAAGGTCAGCTTTGCCGACATCGCGGCGCGCGCGGCGGCCGACGGCAAGGGGCGAGGGTGGACCACCCCGGTCGGCGCGATCAGCTACGGCCCGGCCCATGGCGTCTATGCCGCCGCCTTCTTTCATCCCGGCGACGACCACGGCGCCGGCGGCGTCGGCCCGGCGCAGCTCTATTACGACAGCGAGGACGGCCGTCCCATCGGCGAGCGCCTGCCCTGGGTCGGCACCGCCGCCGACATCTTCGTGCAGGCGCAATTCCCGCTGCATTCGGGCCGCATCGTCGGGCTGTTCGGCCGCATCCTGATCTCGATCATGGGCCTCATCGTGGCGGCTCTCTCGGTCACTGGCGTCGTGATCTGGTGGCGCAAGCGCCGCGCCCGCGTCCGCGTGCGCGAGACCGCGGCGATGCGCCTCGGCCGGCAGCAACTCACGCCGGCAGAGTAGGGCGCTCGTCCGGGCTTCGTTCGGATGAACCCTGCCGCGAATCCGTAGCGCATATCCGTGGTGACGCGCCGCGCTGCGATTACGGTCACCTGAGGATATTTAGGAACCAAGAATATTCCGGCACGGTTTGGGAAATCCCACTTGCCCAAGGCGGTACCGCCAGGAGGCGACTGATGAGTGATCAATCCAAGCCGGTAGGTGCAAGCTCTTCCTCCAGCAACATGCCGGATCAAGGTCTTTCTCGCCGCGGCTTCATCGCAAAATCGCTCTGCGGCGCAGCGCTGGCGGGCGCGGCTGCGGCTCCGGCGTGGGCCCATGGCACGGCAGGATCTGCCACGGGGTGCCTATGCCCGCACACGCAAGCCCATCCCGAAAGAGGTCACGCAGTACCAGTATCAACCAAACGGAGCCCAGCGCTGCGGGGTTTGTGCGCATTTCCGCCCCCCCGGCAGCTGCGAGATCGTTGCCGGACCCATCAGCCCGGACGGGTGGTGCCGTTACTTCCGCGGGGCGCGAGGTTCGCGCGGCTCGTCTGGCCCGGGCCGAAGCTATTGAGGGAGACTGCATCGATTGCCGTGCGTCGCGCGCGAAGAGCACAGCGCGGCATCGCGGGTGAACCTCCTCGCCCGGCACCGGCACAAAGACTGGAGATAGCTTCCAGTTTTTGCGGACATTGCCATGAGATTACCCGCCTTGCTCTGCCTGCTCGCCTTGGCAACACCCGCCAATGCGGCCGCGCTCGAGGAGCATTATCTCGACCTGCGCGATCGCTACATCGCAAGGTTCTCGGCAGCCAAGGAGAGCGACGAGATCTATAAGCAGCACGATGCCGCACTCAAGGAGCTGACGGGCGTGCTGCGTGGCCTGGTGGGACCTGTCACGATCAAGGGGCTGCCGGCCGAGGGCAAGTCGAACGTCGACACGCTGTTCAAGAACGACATCGGCTTCGGCCATCTCGACGGGCTCAGCTTCGCCTCGGAAGGTTACAAGACGCAAGCGGTGGTGACCACGACCACGCTGCTCAAGCACTGGCTGGGCGAGCATCGCGAGGATGGCATGCCGCAGGAGAGCGGCGCTGCGTTGAAATCCGACCGCTTCTACTACTACGCGATCCAGGACGCCGCCTTCGCCATCTATGCGGAGCTGCCAATCACCAAGCCTGCGGCGGTGAGTGCCGCGGCCGCCGTGCTCGGCGTGCGCGGCAATGGCGATCTGAAGGGTGCGCCGGATGAAATCGACGTCGTCGCGATCCAGGGCGACAAGGTGTACTTCATCGCCGCATCGCGCGCTGTGAAGACCACCCCGATCCCGGCCTGCGAGAAGGTCTGGAAACAGATGATGGCCAAGCCGGTCGACAAGAAGGACCCGCGCGGTGACATGACCCGCGAAGACAACGCGATGACCGCCTTCACAGCCTGCTTCGCCAAGGAAGCGCCGAGCCAGAGTTGGTTCGCCGCGGTCGTCAAGAAGGCGCAGAGCGAGCTCGATCTGTTGCCGCTGCACTGAGCGGCAGCTCGAGCATTTTGCGCATAGCCAAAGCCGTCGGCTCAGTGATCATGTGACCCTTCGATTTCGTCCTGCGTGCTGACATCGCTTTGGGGGCGAGACCTGGCCCCCTGGGCATTCGAGTTGCCGGATCGGCGGGCTGGCCCGGCTTTCGCAGACCGAAAGTCGCCCGAACCAAAGCGAAACTGCATCCTGGTCGCGCGCAGAAGTGATCGAGGGTGGGGCGCCGCCGTCGGAGGCAGAGCTGGTTCGCAGCAGTCGCCAACAAGATGCAGAGCCAGCTGGAGTTGCTGCCGCTACGCTAAAGCGCGTTGCCGCCGAGATTCCACCCGCGCCCGCCTTCGCCAAAAATCTCGTATCCCGTCGGCGTTACCGCGACCGTGTCCTCGAGCTTGATGAAGCCACGCGTCGGATGCTTCATCGTGGTCTCGATCGACACCACCATGCCGGCTTCGAGCGGTTGGCGGGCGTCGGTGTCGTCGTAGGGAACCGGACCCCTGGCGGTCAGGCGAGGGGCCTCGTGGCTGACGAGGCCCATGCCGTGAGCCAGGAAATCGGTGCAGTCGCGCTGGGTGATCTGGGCGAGCTGTCGCTCGGCCGCGACGTAGATGTCGCCGCCCATGGCGCCCGGCCGGACCGCGGCGAAGGCGGCGCGCTGGACCGCCTCGATTTCGGCCAGATAGTCCTTCAGCTCGGCATCCGGCTTGCCCAATACGGCCATGCGCGCGAGGTCGCCAATATAGCCGCGATAATTGCCGCCGGAGTCCAACGACAGCACCTCGCCTTGCTGCCAATGCTGCGACGATGGCGCCCGGTTGTGGCTGCTGCCGCAGGCGAGCAGGCAATATTCGAAGGTCAGTCCGCGGTTGGCTTCTGCGAGGCGCAACGCATCCGCCAATTGATGCTTGGTCGTGCCCCGACCGTGGCCGGCGATTCACCGCCAGCATGGATGCGATGACGAGCTCGGACGCGGTCTTGAGCTTCGCCAATTCCGCCGCCGATTTGACTGCCCGCAGCCGCTCCAGCACCACGACGGCGTCCTTGAGCTCGGCACCGGGCAGGGCATCGGCCAGTGCCCGGCCGGCATCCATCGGCAGGAACGCCATCTCGACCCCGACCCGCCGCAAGGGCACGCCGGCATCCCGGATCAGGCCTGCGGCCCGCGTGATCGCATCGACCGATCCATTGGACTCGGTCTGGAGCTCCGGAACCCATGGCGGCGCGACAGCGCGCTGATGGGTCTCCATCCGGTGGCCGACATAGATCGCTTTCTCGGGGGCGCCCTTAGGATAGACCAGGACCGGCAAATAGCGGCTAACACCGAGCGCGTCCACATAGTCGAAGAAGATCGCCCGCTCAGCGCCTAACAGGTACTGCACATTGTGCTTGGAGGTCGCGATCAACACATCGAGGCCGGCGTCCTCCATGAGACGGTCGAGCTTGGCGGCATCGAACGGAATGACACGCGAGGCAGTGGCGCGGGCAGCGGTCTCCTGCATGACGACTCTCCCATGGCTGCGGCGTTTTGATCTCCTGCAATTCCTGTCCGCGACCATCCGACTAACCGTCGGATGCTCGGTTGGCTCCTGATGTTGGGCCCGGAAGTAGGGTTCGCACCAGCTTGGGGAACTGCCTGCCACGTCCATGCCCGTAATTCGCATAAGGTATATTATGGAATATATTTATGTACAATTAGATCAGACATTTAGATGGAATTCCTGCCACCGCACCTTCGCTCCAGGCCATTTGCGGGCTGGCGCTGGGCGGCTCTTCCCAGCTCATTGACGGCTACTGTGCATGGGGTTGTTTTCGCATTTTTTGTCGGCCCATCTCTCCGAAAGCCGATATTGCCGTGACCTTGTCCGGCTGCAATAAGCGAGGCCTCGCGAGATCGCAGATGACCTTCTGACCTGACGTCCGTATAGGTTTGCATCTCAGAACAACAACAAACTTTCCGAGGAAGCAGACCCATGAGCTTTTCCCGACGCACGCTTCTCAAGGCCTCCGCCGCGACCGCGGTTCTGGGCGGCCTCGGTGCGCCCCATGTTGCCCGCGCCCAGAGCACCGAGTTCACCTACAAATACGCCAACAACCTGCCGGACACTCATCCGCTGAACGTGCGCGCCAAGGAGATGGCGGCCGCGATCAAGAGCGAGACCAACGGCAAGTTCGACCTCCAGATCTTCCCGAACAACCAGCTCGGCTCCGACACCGACATGCTGAGCCAGATCCGCTCCGGCGGCGTCGAGTTCTTCACGCTGTCAGGCCTGATCCTGTCGACCCTGGTGCCGGCGGCGTCCATCAACGGCATCGGCTTCGCGTTCCCGGACTACGACACGGTCTGGAAGGCCATGGACGGCGATCTCGGCGCCCATGTCCGCGGCGAGATCAAGAAGGCCGGCCTCGAGGTCATGGATAAGATCTGGGACAACGGCTTCCGCCAGACCACGTCGTCGACCAAGCCGATCACCGGTCCGGACGATCTCAAGGGCTTCAAGATCCGCGTGCCGGTGTCGCCGCTGTGGACCTCGATGTTCAAGGCGTTCGATGCGGCGCCCGCCTCGATCAATTTCAGCGAGGTCTATTCAGCGCTCCAGACCAAGATCGTCGAGGGCCAGGAGAATCCGCTGGCGATCATCTCGACCGCAAAGCTCTACGAGGTGCAAAAGTACTGCTCGCTGACCAACCACATGTGGGACGGCTTCTGGTTCCTGGCCAACCGCAGAGCCTGGGAAAAGCTGCCGCAGGACGTGCGCACCATCGTCGCCAAGAACATCAACGCCGCCGCGGTCAACGAGCGCGCGGATACCGCCAAGCTCAACGCCAACCTCCAGCAGGAGCTCGCGACCAAGGGCCTGACCTTCAACCAGCCGGCCGTGGCGCCGTTCCGCGACAAGCTGCGGTCCGCCGGCTTCTATGCCGAGTGGAAGGGCAAATACGGCGATCAGGCCTGGGACCTCCTGGAAAAGGCGGTGGGCAAGCTGTCGTAACGTGTTGGGGCCGTCATGGCTCATGTCGAGGTCGAGGTGATCGAAGTGGCGGGCGAGGCGACTGTTCAGTCCCCTCGCCGACCTTCATTGCTGACCTCAACGGAGCGCGCACTCGGCCTCCTCATGGAGATCCCGGCGGCGATCCTGGTCGTCGCCGAGATCGTGATCCTGTTTGCCGGCGTGGTTGCGCGCTACGGCTTGCACCGGCCGCTGATCTGGTCGGACGAACTCGCCTCGATCCTGTTCCTGTGGCTCGCCATGCTGGGTGCGGCGGTCGCGTTTCGCCGCTCCGAGCACATGCGCATGACTGCGGTGGTGGCCAGCGCCACGCCGGCGATGCGGGCCTATCTCGATCTGGTCGCAACCTGCGCGGCGCTGGCGTTCCTGGCGCTGATCGTCTGGCCGTCCTGCGACTATGCCTACGAAGAGAGCTACATCACCACACCGGCGCTGCAGATCTCAAATATGTGGCGCGCTGCCGCGCTGCCGGCCGGCATCAGCCTGATGGCGGCGTTCGCCTTGCTGCGGCTGCTGCGCGCCGCCGATTACCGGATGGTTGCGGCCGCCGTGCTGTCTGTTGCGGTCCTGATCGGCGCATTCTGGCTGGCGGAGCCGTCGCTGCGGCCGCTCGGCAATCTCAACCTCGTCATCTTCTTCGTCGGCGTCGCCGGCTTCTGCGTCTTTGCCGGCGTTCCCATTGCGTTCGGCTTTGGCCTCGCGATCTTCGGCTATCTGGCGCTGACCACGCGAACGCCCGTGATGGTGCTGGTCGGGCGGATGGACGAGGGCATGAGCCACCTCATCCTGCTCTCGGTGCCGCTGTTCGTGTTCCTGGGGCTTCTGATCGAGATGACCGGCATGGCGCGGGCCATGGTGGCGTTCCTGGCGAGCCTGCTCGGGCATGTCCGCGGCGGCCTGCATTACGTGCTGGTCGGCGCCATGTACCTGGTCTCCGGCATCTCCGGCGCCAAGGCCGCCGACATGGCGGCGGTCGCACCGGTGCTGTTCCCAGAAATGAAGCAGCGCGGCGCCAAGCCCGGCGATCTCGTCGCGCTTCTTGCGGCGACGGGTGCCCAGACCGAGACGATTCCGCCGAGCCTCGTGCTGATCACGATCGGCTCGGTCACGGGCGTGTCGATCGCAGCGCTATTCACCGGGGGCTTATTGCCCGGCGTGGTGCTCGCGATCACGCTGTGCATGCTGGTGTGGTGGCGCTACCGCCACGTGGACATGAGCCACGTCCGCCGCGCCACGGCATCCGAGATCGGCAAGACCTTCATCGTCGCCCTGCCTGCGCTCGCGCTGCCCTTCGTGATCCGCTACGCCGTGGTCGAGGGCATCGCGACCGCCACCGAAGTCTCCACCATCGGCATCGTCTACGGCGCCCTGGTCGGCCTCCTCGTCTACCGCCGCTTCGACTGGCGACGGCTGTTTCCGATGCTGGTCGAGACCGCAGCGCTGTCGGGCGCTATCCTGCTTATTATCGGCACCGCCACCGGCATGGCCTGGGGCCTGACGCAATCAGGTTTCTCGCGCTCGCTGGCGGCGGCCATGACAGGGTTGCCCGGGGGAGCCGCAACCTTCATCGCCGTCTCGATCCTGGCCTTCACCATTCTCGGCAGCGTGCTCGAGGGCATTCCGGCGATCGTGCTGTTCGGGCCGCTGCTGTTTCCGATCGCCCGTGCCGTCGGCGTGCACGAGGTGCACTACGCCATGGTGATCATTCTGGCCATGGGTATCGGGCTATTCGCCCCGCCCTTCGGCGTCGGCTATTATGCCGCCTGCGCCATCGGACGCGTCGATCCGGCCGAAGGCATCAGGCCGATCTGGGGCTATCTGCTGGCGCTGCTGGTGGGATTGATCATCGTCGCGATCTTCCCCTGGATTTCGATCGGATTCCTTTGAGGCGTTTTCAGGAGGATGTCGATGAGTGAGCGGCAGAACCAGTACAATATCGGCCTCGACAAGACCCCCGCCAACTATGTGCCGCTGAGCCCGCTGAGCTTCCTCGCGCGCAGCGCCGCAGTCTATCCCGATCTTGTCAGCACGGTCTATGAGGGCCGCAGCTTCACCTGGGCGCAGACTCACGAGCGCTGCCGCCGCTTTGCCTCTTATCTGGCGGGCAAGGGTATCGGCGTCGGTGACACCGTGGCGGCGATGCTGCCGAACATTCCGGCGATGAACGAGGCGCACTTCGCCGTCCCCATGACGGGCGCCGTGCTCAACGCACTCAACATCCGCCTGGATGCGCCCTCGATCGCGTTCCAGCTCGACCATGGCGGGGCCAAGATCATTCTGGTCGATCCGGAATTCTCCGGCGTCATCACCGACGCACTCGCACAGATGACCGGGCCAAAGCCGTTCGTGATCGACGTCGACGATGCGGCCTTCAAGGGCGGCAAGCGCATCGGCGAGATCGAATATGAGGCGGCGCTCGCGCTAGGAGATCCGAGCTTCACCGCGGTCCTGCCTGCGGACGAATGGGACGCGATCGCGTTGAGCTACACCTCGGGCACCACAGGAAATCCCAAGGGCGTCGTCACTCATCATCGCGGCGCCTATCTCAACGCCGTCAGCAACATCCTCGCCGGCAATCTCGGTCAGCATCCGGTCTATCTCTGGACGCTGCCGATGTTCCACTGCAACGGCTGGTGCTTCCCCTGGACTGTGGCGGCGGCCGCTGGCACCAACGTGTGCCTGCGCAAGGTCGAGCCGACCAAAATCTTCGAGCTGATCAGACAGCACGGCGTCACCCACATGTGCGGCGCACCGATCGTCTACAACACGCTGATCAACGCGCCCGATGCGCCCAAAGGCAACGCCGCCCGTCGCGTCGTCGGTCTGATCGCAGGCGCCGCGCCGCCGGTCGCCGTGCTCGAAGGCGCCGAAAGCATCGGCATCAAGCTGACGCATGTCTACGGGCTGACCGAAGTCTACGGCCCCGCCTCCGTCTGCGCCGAGCAGCCCGGATGGGACGAGCTTCCGCCCGCTGAACGCGCGCGCATGAAGCGCCGGCAGGGCGTGCCCTACCCGCTCGAGGAAGACGTCACCGTCATCAATCCGCAGACGATGCAAGAGGTGCCGCGCGACGGCGAGACCATCGGCGAGGTCATGTTCCGCGGCAACATCGTGATGAAGGGCTATCTCAGAAACGAGAAAGCGACCAAGGAAGCCTTCGAGGGCGGCTGGTTTCACACCGGCGACCTCGGCGTGCTCGACGAGCACGGCTACGTCATCATCAAGGACCGCTCCAAGGACATCATCATTTCCGGCGGCGAGAACATCTCCTCCGTCGAGGTCGAGGACATCCTCTACAAGCATCCGGCCGTGCTGTTCGCCGCCGTGGTCGCCAAGCCCGATCCGAAATGGGGCGAGGTGCCCTGCGCCTTCGTCGAGCTGAAGGACGGCGCCAGCGCGAGCGAAGCCGAGATCATCGCGTTCTGCCGATCGCAGATGAGCGGCTTCAAGACGCCCAAGGCGGTCGTGTTCGGGCCGATCCCGAAGACTTCGACCGGCAAGATCCAGAAATTCCTACTGCGCAACGAAGTCGGATCAGCGAAGGCGATCTCGGCCTGAGCCGATCGAGGCTTCAGAAATATCTGGAAACATAAGCTGCCTTTGCGCGGCGATTGTGCGTTGTCGGAAACCGAACGCGCAGCCTCGACGATGTCGAGACACGACAGGAAAAGATTGGAAAACGTTAGAGACGCATTTGCGATTCCGCCGGCGACGGCTTCACGGACAGCCGCACCGAGCTCGGCCTGCGCACGAGCACGTCCTTTGCCTTGGGGAAGCGCGCTGAACCTGCGCGGTCGGCTCGCCTGGGCGCATGATTTCAGCGCGGGACAATCGATCCCAGCTGCGTTCCAGTCCCTGCCCGGCCAAGGCGTCATCGTCGGTGGTACTGGCGCCGAACGCGGGCGCTCACGGGCGTTGCAATCGAGCTGCGCGACCTCAACGGCTGGTCCGCCACGGCGAACTTCGACAGCGAAGTGTCGAGCCTATACCGGCAAAACCATGCTGAGTTACGCATGGTGAGGCTGCCGCGAGATCGAGGAGAAGACTTCCGCCCACGCGCCGGAAAGCGGTGAGCGGAAGGCATCGCCAGTCTCACATCTTCTTGTAGGCGTCGATCAGCGCCTGGCCGTCGGGCCCTGCCTTCTTGAGCCAGTCGGCGGTGAGCTGCTCACCGATCTTCTGGAAGCCGGCCTTCAGCGCGGGGCTCGGCGGCTCCACCGTCATGCCCTTGGCCTTGAGCTGTTCGATGTACCAGGTGCTCTTGTCTTGCCAGGCCTTCCAGCCGCGCGTTTCCGCCGTCGCGGCTGCTTTGAGGATGGCTTCCTGCGTCGGCTTGTCGAGTGCCTCGAACGCGGCCTTGTTGACGAAGGTGTAGTCCTTCGGAATCCAGGCCTGCACGTCATAGAAGTATTTGAGCGACTCCCAGGCCTTCGCATCATAGCCCGTGCCGCCCGACGACATGAAGGAGTTCACGACGCCGGTCGCAAGCGCCTGCGGCAGTTCGGCAGCCTGGATCGTGACCGATTGCGCGCCGACCAGCTCGCCGATGCGCGCGGTCCCGACATTGTAGGCGCGCCACTTCAAGCCCTTCATGTCTTCGATGGTCGCGAGCGGCTTGTTGACATAGACGCCCTGCGGCGCCCACGGCACGACGAACAGCAGCTTGAGACCCTGCGCATCGAGCTTCTTGGCGATTGCAGGCTTGGAGGCCTGATACAGCTTCATCGCGTCGGGGAAGCTGGTCGCGAGGAACGGCACGACGTCGACACCGAAGAGCGGGTCCTCGTTCTCGTGGATCGACAGCAGCACCTCGCCCATCTGCGCCTGCCCGGTCACCACCGCGCGCTTGATGTCGGGCGCCTTGAACAGCGAGGCGCCTGGATGAACCGTGATCTGGAGCTTGCCGGACGTGGCGGCCTCGACGTCCTTGGCGAAGGCGACCAGATTTTCGGAGTGCGGATTGTCGGCAGGATACGCTGCCGGCAAATTCCATTTGGTCTGGGCCAAAGCAGGTGTCGCGGCCATCACGACGCCAGCGATCAAGGATGCGCGGACTAAACGAGAGATCATCGGGCTTCTCCTCACAGTCAATTTGAAAAGCGGTACGTCAGTCTGGGAAAGCAAGCTTGGGCAAGAACATCACGATCTGCGGATACTCCGTGATGATGAACACGGCAGCCAGCAGCAGAATGAAGAATGGAAATGCCGCCCGCGCGACGGTGAACGTATCGCGGCCGCTCATGTTCTGAAGCACGAACAGGTTGAAACCGACCGGCGGCGTGATCTGCGCCATCTCGACGTGAATGATGAGATAGACGCCGAACCAGACCAGATCGAGGCCGGCCTGCTTGACCATGGGCAGCACGATGACGGCGGTCAGGACGATCATCGAGATGCCGTCGATCAGGCATCCCAGGATGATGTACATGATGCTGAGATAGAGGGCGAGCATGCTTGGTGTGAGCTGCTGCCCCTGGACCCAGGTGGCGAGCGCCGCAGGGATACCCGTATAGGCCATCGCAGCCGTGGTGTAGGCCGCGCCTGCCAAGATCAGCATGATCATGCAGGTCAGGCGCGTCGCGCTCATGATGCTCTCGAGGAAGTTCTTGCGCGTGAGCGTGCCGCTCCACCACGCCAGCAGCAGCGCGCCCGAGACACCCCATGCGGCGCATTCGGTCGCTGTCGCAAAGCCGAGAACGAGCGAAAGGAAGACCGCCAGGATCAATAGCAGGCAGGGCGCGAGCTTGCCCGACTCGCGGAGCTTCTGCCGGAATGGCATCGGCGGATCGCGCGGCGGAATCTTCTTCGGGTTGAGCAGCGACCAGATGATGATGTAGCCGGAATAGAGCACAATCACGAGCACGCCCGGCAGGAAGCCGCCGAGAAACACTTGAAGCACGGAGACATTCGCCGTGACCGCATAGACCACCATCGGGATCGAGGGCGGAATCAAGAGGCCGAGCGTGCCGGAGCCCGCGAGCGAGCCGAGGCTCAGGCTCTTGTCGTAGCCACGCTTGTCGAGTTCCGGCAGCGCGATCTTGCCGATGGTTGCACAAGTCGCGGCCGACGAGCCCGACACCGCCGCAAAGATGCCGCAGCCGATCACATTCACATGCGTCAACCGCCCCGGCAGCCACTGCACCCAGGGCGACAGACCGCGGAACATTTCCTCCGACAATTTGGTGCGGAAAAGAATCTCTCCCATCCAGATGAACAACGGTAGCGCGGCCAGCGTCCAGGACGAGCTTGCGCTCCACGTGGTGGTCGCAAGCACCGAGCCGAGTGGCAGGCTCGTGGTCAGCGCCATCGCCACGAAGCCGACCAGTCCGAGCGAGACCGCGATCCAGACGCCGCTGCCCAGCAGCAGGATCATGACACCGAGCAGGACGAACGACAGCTCGATCATGCCGAGATTGGCCATGGTCAACCTCCGCCGCCCTGCGAGATGCGCTCGATGAACTCGTCGGGCGTCTCGTCCGGCGAGCCCTTCTCGTAGCTCGGCCGGTTGCCGCCGACGACATTGACCATTTCATCGATCAGCGCGATCGACAGGATCGCAAGGCCGCCGGCAAAGCCGAGCTGCGGAATCCAGAGTGGAAGCGCGACGACGCCCTGCGCCACGTCGTTGAAGCGCCAGGAATCGTAGGTCATCTGCACGGCATGCCGGGTGAAGTAGAGGATGAATGCGGTGGCGATGCCCAGCGCGACTATCTCCGCGACCTGCTTGGTCCGCCCGTGCAGATGCTCCAGCAGCAGGCCGACGCGGATCATCTCTCCGCGCTTGAAGGTGTGCGCGAGACCGAGGAAAGCCATTGCAGCCATGCACCAGGACGCGAAATCGTCACCTGCGGGAATGTTGATCGCAAACTGACGCCCGACCGACATGACCATCATGATTGCAAAGATCGCAACCAGGAAGACCCCCGCGGCGTAGCCCGCGCCGAGATAGAGGAGATCCAGAGCGCGTCGCACCAGTCCCTGAGCCGCTACATCGTCGCCTGCCAAACGCAATCCCCATCCTCGCACTGAGGCGATTCAACCGACCCGGCGATTGCACATCAGCTGCCGGCCCTGCTTGAATATCGCCCTGTCAAACGCCTGTCTTTCAGACGTTAGATCAACATGATGGGGCCGGCGCAAGCAAGGAGTATGCCGCCTGGCAGGAGAATTTCCACCGCGGGTTTACTGCGTCTCCAGCCGCAGCCCGTCATAGGCCGGTACCACGCCCGTAGGCAGCGACTGCCTGATGACCTCGTAATCGACGTCGGCGGTCATGTTGGTGATGACCGCACGCTTCGGCTTGAAACGTTCGATCCACGACAGCGCATCGTTGATGCTGAAATGGCTGACATGACTGGTGTAGCGCAGGCCGTCGACGATCCAGAGGTCCAGATTTTCCAATGCGCCCCAGCTCTCGCGCGGGATGTCGTTGAGGTCTGGTGTGTAGGCGGCATCCCCGATGCGGTAGCCGAGCGCGGGAATGTTGCCGTGCTGCACCAGGAAGGCGGCCATCGTCACCGCGCCGCCCTTCCCCAGGATGGTCTGGCTTTCGCCCGCCTCGATCGAATGCCGCGTCAGGATCGGCGGATAGTCGCTGCCCTCCGGCGAGATGAAGCAGTAGGAGAACCGCGCCATGATGTCCTTGGCGGTCGACAGGTTGAAGTAGGTCGGGATGCGGCGTCGCATATGCATGACGACCGAGCGCAGGTCGTCCATGCCATGGGTCTGATCGGCGTGCTCGTGGGTCAGGAACACCGCGTCGATGTGGTCGACATTGGTCGAAAGCAACTGCTCGCGCAGGTCCGGCGACGTGTCGATCACGATGCGTGTGGTGCCGTGCTCGGATTTTCGTTCGACCAGCAGGGAGCAGCGACGACGGCGATTCTTGGGATTGTTGGGATCGCAGGCGCCCCAGCCGAGCGCCGGGCGCGGCACGCCGGCGGATGAGCCGCAGCCCAGGATCGTCAGCGTCAGCGTCATGCGTCTCCTGAAGCCTTCACCTTTGAGAACAGACGAAAGAAATTTTCGGTGGTCTGGCGCGAGATCTCATCCAACGACACGCCGCGCGCCTCAGCGAGCACCTTTGCGACCTCGACCACATAGGCCGGCTCGTTGCGTTTGCCGCGGAATTTTCCGGGCGCAAGATAGGGCGAGTCTGTTTCAACCAGAATACGGTCCGACGGCAGTTCGGCCGCAAGCGCGCGCAGGGAGTCCGACTTCTTGAAGGTCAGGATACCCGTGAAGCCGATATACAGCCCAAGCGAAACCGCCTTCAGCGCGAGCTCACGCCCGCCGGTGTAACAATGCAGCACCGCGCGAAACGATCCGCGTCCGACCTCCTCTTCCAGGATACGGGCACAATCCTCGTCGGCTTCGCGGGTGTGGATCACCAGCGGCAGGCCGGTGGCGCGGGCGGCGGCGATGTGGGCGCGAAAGCCCCTCGCCTGCGCCTCCGGTGAGCCGTTGTCGTAGAAATAATCGAGCCCGGCTTCGCCGAGCGCGACGACCTTGGGATGCTGCGTCAGCGCGATCAGCTCATCCGGCGCGATGCCATCCTCCTCATCCGCGTTATGTGGATGAGTGCCTACCGAGCAATAGACATCGTCATAGCGATCGGCGATCCTGACGAGATCGTTCAGCTTCCCCACCCGCGTCGAGATCGTGACCATGCGCTTGACGCCGGCCGCACGCGCACGCGACACGATCCCGTCGAGATCTTCCGCGAAGTCTGGAAAATCCAGGTGGCAGTGACTGTCGACCAGCATCGCGCGACCGCCCTCAGGCCGCCGGCTCGATGTAGCGCGGGAACGCCGGTTTCGGCGCCGGCAGCGTCGAGCCCGGAGCGATGCGCGAGGTGCCACCGAGCGCCGCGAAGTTGCGCTCGGCTGCGGGGATGCCGAGGCTGTCGAGCAGCAATCCCGAGGCGGTCGGCATCGCCGGCAGGGCCAGGATCGCGATCTGGCGCACGACTTCGGCGGTGACATAGAGCACGGTCTTCTGCCTGACAGGATCGGTCTTGGCGAGCGCCCACGGCGCCTCGCCCGCGAAATAGCGGTTGGCCTCCGCGACCACGGCCCACACGGCGTTGAGCCAGTGATGGATCTGCTGCGTCGCCATTGCTTCGCGTGACGTGGCGATCATGCCGTCGGCCATCGCAAGGATCGCCTTGTCGTTGTCGCTGAACTCGCCAGGCTCCGGCAGCACGCCGCCGAGCTGCTTGGCGATCATCGACAACGAGCGTTGCGCAAGGTTGCCGAGATCGTTGGCGAGATCGGCATTGATGCGCGCGACAATGGCCTCGTGGTTGTAATTGCCGTCCTGGCCGAACGGCACCTCGCGCAGGAAGAAATAACGCATCTGGTCGACGCCATACTGGTCGGCGAGGTTGAAGGGGTCGACGACATTGCCGACCGACTTCGACATCTTCTCGCCCCTGTTGAACAGAAAGCCGTGGGCATAGACCCGCTTCGGCAGCGGAATGCCTGCCGACATCAGGAACGCCGGCCAATACACCGCATGGAAACGGATGATGTCCTTGCCGATGATGTGCACGTCGGCCGGCCAATAGCGCCAGCTGTTGTCGCTCTCGTCGGGGAAGCCGACCCCGGTGATGTAGTTGGTCAGCGCGTCGACCCAGACATACATCACGTGCTCTTCGTCGCCGGGCACCTTCACGCCCCAATCGAAGGTGGTGCGCGAGATCGAGAGATCGCGCAGGCCCCCTCTGACGAAGCTTACCACCTCGTTCTTGCGGGAGTCCGGCCCGATGAAATCAGGATGATCCGCATAAAGCTTGAGCAGCTTGTCCTGGTACGCCGACAGGCGGAAGAAATAGCTCTTTTCCTCGACCCACTCGACCGGCGTACCCTGCGGTCCGAGCCGTACGCCGTCATCGTTCAGGCGCGTCTCGTCCTCGGCGTAATACGCCTCGTCACGGACCGAGTACCAGCCCGAATAGATGTCGGCATAGATGTCGCCGTTCGCTTCCATGCGTCGCCAGATCTCCTGGCTGGAGCGATGATGCTGCTCTTCGGTGGTGCGGATGAAGCGGTCGAATGACACGTTCAGACGCTCGTCCATCTCCTTGAAGCGGCCGGCGTTGCGCGCCGCGAGCGCGGAGACGGACATGTTCTCACCGGCGGCCGTCTGAACCATTTTTTGACCGTGCTCGTCGGTGCCGGTCAGGAAGAACACGTCCTTGCCGTCGAGCCGCGCGAAGCGCGCCAGCACGTCGGTCGCGATCGCTTCATAGGCGTGGCCGATATGCGGGCTGCCATTGGGATAAGCGATCGCCGTCGTGATGTAGAAGACGTTGTCGCGCGCGGGGGCGGCGACCGGAGCAGTGGCCTGCGGAGCGGCGACTATGGCGGGCTTCGGGGCACGCGGCGCCTTTTTCGATTCCTTGGGCTTCGCAGCCTTCGGTGGCGCGACGACAGGAGCCGGCGCTGCGATCGCGGCAGGCGCAGTCACCTTCGCCTTCTTGGCCACCTTCTTCGCTGGAGCCTTGGCTGGCTTCACTGGAGCCGTGGCTGGCTTTTTGGCCGCTTTCTTCACCGCCTTCTTGGCGACGACCTGCTTTTTGGTAGCCTTCTTGCCAGCCCGTTTTGCCGTCTTCGCAGCGCTCTTCTTCACGCCCTTCTTCGCGGCGGCCTTCTTGGTCTTTTTGGCAGCTTTGCGCGCAAGCACCTTTGCAGCCTTCTTCTTGCTGCTCTTGCCCTTGGCGGTTTTCTTAGCTCGCGTTGCCACGACGAATTCCTTTACCGGCTTCTCAAAATTTGGAAACGAACCTGCGTCAGGTTGCATGATCTTTTCGGAAAACCGCTCCGCACTTTTCCGGATCATGCTCTAGCGCGTTGCGTCCGCCAGCCAGCCGAACACCGAGAAAACCAAGGGCTTTCGCTCCAGATTGTAGGTTTCGGTGTCGCGCGCGGCGCGGACGATCTTTTCCCATACCTCAGCTAGCCGCGCAAGGCGCGGCAGGTTCTGGTTGGCATTGGCTTCATCCGCATGCAGGCGCTCGGCGATCCAGCGGTCGATACCGTCGATGAAGGCGGCAAGCGCGACGCGGTCGCTGGTGCCAAGCGAATCGCCGAGCGTGTGCAATTCGCGCGGATCGACCTGCGGCAAACGCGCGAGCATTGCTGCCGTGCGCTGCTGGAGCTTGAGCGCATCACCGCCGAGCAGCGTCAGCGCCCGCGCTACACTGCCCTCGGAGGCCTCCGCCGCTTCGCGCAGGGCGGGATCGTTCGGGTCGAGGTCGGCCGCCGAAGCCGCAGCACCGATCACGTCGTCCGTGACGAGCGGACGCAGGCGCAGCTTGCGGCAGCGCGACTGGATCGTGGCGAGCACGCGTGCGGGTGCGTGGCTCACCAGCAGGAACAGCGATTGCTGCGGCGGCTCTTCGAGGATTTTCAGCAGCGCGTTGGCCGCGTTTGGATTGAGCTCGTCGACGGTATCGACGATGCAGACGCGCCAACCTTCGGCGGCGGCCGTCGAGCCGAAGAAGCCGATCGTCTCGCGCGTCTCGTCGACGGTGATCACGGTGCGCATCACGCCGCGGTCGTTCGCGGTGCGCTCGAGCGTCAACAGGCCGCCATGCGAGCTCGCCGCAACCTGCCGCGCCACAGCGTCCTCGGGATCGATCGCAAGGTCTTGGGCGTGCTGCACGGACGGCGCCAGCGGCTGGCCATGGGCGAGCACGAAGCGCGCCATGCGGTAGGCCAGCGTTGCCTTGCCGATCCCTTGCGGCCCGCCGATCAGCCAGGCATGCGGGATGCGCCCGCTGCGATAGGCAGTCAGCAGCGCCGTCTCGGCGTCGCGATGCCCGAACAGCCTCGACGTCTCGCGCGGATGAGCAATGGCGGTTTCGCGCTCGGTCTGACGCGGACTCATGCGGAAATCACCGAAGAGGGCGTGGGAAGGAGACGTTCGCGCAGCGCCGTCCAGACACGCCCGGCAACCGTATCGGGATCGGAATTGGCGTCGATCAGCGCGCAACGCGCGGGATCTTCCGCGGCGATCTTGAGATAGGCGTCGCGCAGGTCCTGGTGGAACTTGAGATCCTCGCCCTCGAACCTGTCGGGCGTGGCGCTGCCGCGGCGCGCGGCGGCACGCTGCAGGCCGATCTCGACCGGCAGGTCGAGGATGATGGTGAGATCCGGCTTGAGATCGCCGATCGTGACCCGCTGCATCGCGTTGATCAGGCCGTCTGGCACGCGGCCGAGGCTGCCCTGATAGGCCCGCGTCGAGTCGGCGAAGCGGTCGCACAGCACCCAGATGCCTTGGCTGAGCGCGGGTTGGATAACGGTGCGGACGTGATCGTCGCGGGCAGCAGCGAACAGCAGCGTCTCGGCTTCGGGTCCAAGCAGCTTGCCCATGCCTGACAGCACCAGATGACGCATGATCTCGGCGCCCGGCGAGCCGCCTGGCTCGCGCGTGACAAGGATGCGCATCCTTGCCGCCTTGAGACGGTCGGCCAGCTTCTTGATCTGGGTCGACTTGCCGGCCCCCTCGCCACCTTCAAAGGTGATGAAGCGTCCGCGTCCAGACGGCCACCGTACCGGGCTTTTACTCATGGTCAGAGCTTCTCGGCGCCCGCGCGGAACATGCCGATCACGAGCTCGCTGGCGCCGTCGATCGCGCGGCGCATGGTCGAGCCGGTGCCGATCGCTTCGGCAGCATAGACCGGCGTCTCCACCGCGATGGCGCCGCTGCGCCAGACCTTGACCACGCCGACCCTCTGGCCGGCTTCGACCGGCGCGCGCACCGGGCCGCTATAGACGATGCGGGCAATCAGCTTGTCGCTGCCGTTCTTGTGCACCATCACCTTCACGGGCGTCTTGGCCATGAGCTTGACCGAGCGGCTCTCGCCGCCGAACACCTTGGCGTAGCCGACGGGTTGCTCGGCCGCGATCAGCACGCGGGTCTCGAAATTGCGGAAGCCCCATTCCAGCATCTTCTTGGCTTCCGTGGCGCGGTCTTCGGGATCGTCGAGCCCGTTGACCACGACGATCAGGCGCGTGCCGTTTTGCACGGCCGAGCCCACCATGCCGTAGCCGCCTTCCTTGGTGTAGCCGGTTTTGAGACCGTCAGCGCCTTCCATCGAATTGAGCAGCGGATTGCGGTTGGGCTGGCGGATCTTGTTCCAGGTAAACTCCTTTTCGCCGAACAGTTTGTAGAACTCGGGGAAGTCCAGGATGATGTGGCGGGCGAGGATGCCGAGCTCGCGCACCGTCATCTTGTTGCCGGGATCGGGCAAGCCGTTGGAGTTGGCGAAGGTCGATCTGGTGAGGCCGAGCTCGCGCGCGCGCTTGGTCATGAAGTCGGCCGCGAAAATCCGCTCGTTGCCTGCCATGGCTTCGGCGAGCGCGATGCAGGCATCGTTGCCGCTCTGGATGATCGCCCCATGCAGGAGATCGTCGACCGAGACCTTGCTGTTGATGGCGGCGAACATGGTCGAGCCGCCCGAGGGCGCGCCGCCCCTGCGCCAGGCATTCTCGCTGATCCGGTACTCGTCGGTCAGCTTGATGTCGCCCTTCTTGATGGCGTTGAAGACGACCTCCGCGGTCATCAGCTTCATCATGCTGGAGGGCGCGCGCAGCTCGTCGGCGTTCTTCTCGAACAGCACGCTGCCCGAGGAGGCCTCCATCAGGATCGCGGTCGGGGCGTCGCCGTCGAAGCCCGTGTCTTCCTTCTTGGCGCCCTGCACGCTCTGGTTGGCGGCGTAGAGCGCCCCGCCCCAGCCGATGGCCGCGGCCAGAACCGCCGCGATCAGCCCGCGCGCCAGCGCACCGGCGGTGAACCGGGAGCGACGAAGCAAAGAAGGACGAAATGCCATGGCCAAGCCCTGAGAGCGGCGTTCTAGCAGTTGGAACAGATGCGAACAACACGGAGCTGGACGCTTGTCCCTGAGATTGCACGATTCTCCTCGCGCCCCTATCGTGGCATCTTATATTTCCCGACCAAACCCCTGAAACAAGGCGGAAAAGCGAATGTCCTCAACCCGGATGATCAAGGCAAACGGGGTCGAGCTCTTCATCCGCGAGGCCGGCCAGGGGCCGCTGGTGGTGCTGTGCCATGGCTGGCCGGAACTGTCCTATTCCTGGCGCCACCAGATCCCGGCGTTGGCAGAGGCCGGGTTTCACGTCGTCGCCCCCGACATGCGCGGCTATGGCCAGAGCGCGGCGCCGGCTGATGTTGCCGCCTACTCCATCTTCGACACGGTCGGCGATGTCGTCGGCCTCGTACAGGCGCTGGGCGAGAGCAAGGCGATGGTGGTCGGCCACGACTGGGGTGCACCGGTCGCCTGGCACGCGGCGCTGTTCCGCCCAGATATCTTCACGGCGGTCGCCGGCCTGAGCGTGCCGCCGCCGTTCCGAGGCCGCGGCAAGCCGCTCGACCTGCTGCGCCAGGGCGGCATCACCAATTTCTACTGGCAGTATTTCCAGACGCCCGGCGTCGCCGAAGCCGAGCTCGAGCGCGACGTCGCCCGCACCATGCGCATCGTGCTTGGCGGCCGCGGCCTCGCCGATCCCTCGGCAGCCATGTTCGTGCAGGAGGGCAAGGGCTTTCTCGGCCATGCGGGCGCCGAGGGGCCGCTGCCCGGCTGGCTGAACGAGGCTGATCTCGCCTATTTCACCGAGTGCTTCCGCAAGTCCGGTTTCCGCGGCGGGTTGAATTGGTACCGCAACATCGACCGCAATTGGGAGCTGACGGCCCCCTGGCAGGATGCGCAGATCCATCAGCCCTCGCTGTTCATCGCCGGCTCCAAAGACGCCGTCATCACCGGCCTGATCGGGGCCAAGCGCGTCAACGAGCTCGAGCGCGTGCTGCCCAATCTGAAGCGCAAGCTGATCCTGGAAGGCGCCGGCCATTGGGTACAGCAGGAGCGGCCCGAGGAGGTGAATGCGGCGCTGGTGACGTTCTTGAAGGAAAGCGCGTCTCAGTAGAGACCGCGACCGCTCAGGATGCTGCGGGCCTCGGCCGCGCCGTCCGAGGTGTAGGCGGCAGACGGAGCGCTCTCGGTCGCGTAGCGGCCGTCCTCGTCATAGGACACGGCCCGCGCGTTGTGTAGCGCCCGGCCCCGACTGCGGCTCGAGGCCGACATTTCCGAGGTCGCATTGAGCGAAGCCATGTCAGCCGAGCTGTTGCCGAGGTTGTAGGGCCGCCCCTCCGGCATCGGAACCTCGCCGCGAATGGCACCGCGGCTCGGTGCGGGCAATTCCGGCACGAAAGGCTTGGCCGAAGCGACCCGGACCATCGAGGGCGTCGGCGCCGGGATGCCGGTGCGCAAGGTCGCCATCAGCTGGCGATCGTCGGAGCCTTCGAGCGGCGCCCGGCCGACATATTCGACCCGGACCTTGGCGACGCCATTGCCTTTGAATTCAAGGAGTTCGGCGGCCTTGTTCGAGACGTCGATGAGCCGGTTGCCGTGATAGGGCCCGCGGTCATTGACGCGGACGATCAGCGACTTGCCGTTCGAGATATTGGTCACCCGCGCGTAGGACGGCATCGGCAGGGTCGGATGCGCCGCGGTCAGCGAGGCCATGTCGAACACTTCGCCATTGGCGGTCAGGCGGCCGTGGAAATCATCGCCATACCAGGACGCCATGCCCTCGGCGCGGTAGTTGACATCCTCCTCCGGCACATAGGTCCGGCCCGCCACGACATAGGGCCTGCCGACGCGGTAGGTGCCCGCCCCCTTGGGGACCGGGTCGCCCCAGGCCACGACCCGGGGGCTCGAGGACACCCCGTATTTCGGATCGACGCGGCTGGCGAACTTGTTCGAGGAGGCGCAATTGGCGAGCGCAAGGCAGGTCGCGAGCGCCGCAACACCGCGCGCGGCCCGCAAAACCGAATCTGACCGTCGGATCCCCATTCGCCCCAAATACCATTTCGCCGGGCGCGTACCCATCCCGCTTTAGCCGCGGGGAGCGCCGTCCCGTCCTTGTAATCCGAGGCGGCCCACCACCGCATCGGAAGCGGTAACGATAACGCAACCCGAACACGGCGGAAATGGGGAGCCCACGGCGATCACGCCGGGATGGTAAACGGGACGTTCGCTCGCCTCCGTTGATCTACGGAGCGCGGGCGCCCTGCTCTGTGCCAAGGCTGGACATTCTGTTGCGCCAAATCCTCACTCCACCCCCATTGTCACGCCGCTCACCGAAATTCTTTTGACTGTGCAAGGCCGCACGCGTTCTCTCGAATGCAAGGGCGGGATGTGGAATTTAACGATGATCGAGACGGTTTCGGCACTGATGGGTCTGGTAAGCGCGGGGATCTTCCTGGCCCATGCGTTTGAAGGTTACCGCACGAGGGCCTGAAGGCACTCGCGCGGGGCGGCAAGCATCACCTCTTTCAAGGCGGCCCGTTCGGACAATTTTAATCGATCCGATCGAGCATCGAGGACGAGAGCGGCAGGTGTCCCATGCGCAACCATGACCTCGTATCCGATGGCTTCCTGGCATTGACCGCAGGCGGCTTGGTCCTGCTCTGCTCGGGCCTTGTGGCCCTGGCCTTCGGCTGATCTCGGACGAGATCTTCGCACTTTCCCGACGACGACCATGCCGTGCTGCAAACAGGTGTTTGCCCGGATTGTCCCGCTCCCGTTTAGTTGATTGAATTTCCGCCTTCGGCGCCTCGACTTATTTTCAAGAGGCCATCACCGACGAGGGTGACTCACATGCTTGCCGAGAAGTTTTTCCTGGTTCTTGAATCCCTGATCCGCGGCGATCGCACCTATCCCGACGGAAGTCCCCGGGTCATCAGCACCTCCCCGCACGTGCCGGTGAAGCTGCCGAGCCGGAAATAACCGGCTCGCCGTCGAGCCCCGGTCACGCGCCGCTCAGCGCAGACCCAACAGCGAGCGGCGATAGCGGCCGTCGCGGGCCTCGCTCAGACAGACGAAGCTACCGTCAAAGCCCTGGCGATATCGCTTCTGACCCCTGGTGTAGTAGACGCCCTTCTTGAAATCGAGCCAGACCACCTGATCGTGCGGACAATGGCGCTGCGCCTGAGCCTCGTAGCGGAACGGGGTCAGCGGCGTTGCCGAGACTTCTGTGCCGCCGGAGCCGGCCATGATCGCGGCAACGAGCGCGATCCCGCCCGCCCATTTCCTGCTGCGAAACACGCCCCGCCTCCCGATCTTGATCCCGATCCTGGCCGCCGCGCGACGGCCGACCGGCACCGTAGCACGAAATGGCGCGATCCCTGGATAGCGAGTAGCGCGCCCCGTCTTCCGCCGGCCATCTTGCCGGGCTACATGGCAGCGAGATCATCTCGATGCGAGGATGCCGCCTGAATGTCGGTTGAGACTGGATTCCAATCTGAACTGCGCACCGAAGCCCGTCCGCCCTCGCCGCGCCTGGGCCTGCTGCCGATGATCATCTTCGGCTCGCGCTGGCTGCAGCTGCCGCTCTATCTCGGACTGATCGTGGCGCAGTGCGTCTACATCGCGCTGTTCCTCAAGGAGCTCTGGCATCTGTCCTGGCACGCGCTCGACCTCACCGAGCAGCAGATCATGATGAGCGTGCTGGCGCTGATCGACGTCGTGATGATCTCCAACCTGCTGGTGATGGTGATCGTCGGCGGCTACGAGACCTTCGTCTCGCGGCTCGACCTCCAGGGTCATCCCGACGAGCCGGAATGGCTCGGCCACGTCAATGCCAGTGTGCTGAAGATCAAGCTCGCCATGGCCATCATCGGCATCTCCTCGATCGCGCTGCTGCGCACCTTCATCGAGGCCGGCAATCTCGGCTCGAACCGTGCCACCTACACCGAGAACGGCGTGATGTGGCAGGTGCTGATCCACATCACTTTCATTGTCTCGGCGCTCGGCATCGCCTACGTCGACAAGCTCGGTGATTCCGGCGCGCGCAAGCACGCCGAATGAGGCGCAACGACCGAACTTGCTATTTGTCGGCTTCGAGCTGCTGCATGACCTGGCGGAGGTACTCCAGAAGCTTCTGCGCCACCTGCTCGCGCGCAACGCCCTTGGCGGCGAGATCGCCTGACACCTTACTCACGATGTCGTCGATCGTCTGCCTCTCCAGATTCTCCGTGACCAGCGCAGTTGCGTAGCTTGCCGCCTCGTCGGCGCTGAGGCCGAGCTGGCTTGCGGCCCAGAGCCCGAGCAGCCTGTTGGACCGGGCCGTTGCCTTGAACATCAGCTCCTCGTCGTGGACGAACTTTGCTTCAAAGCCCTGCTCGCGCTTGTCGAACGTGGTCATGGTCAGCTCCATTCTCGCTTTCGCTGAAGGGGTCGGACTGGCTGGGAGCGAACGTCTCCGTCATTCACGTCAATTGAGGATCATTCGAAGCTTCCTCCCGAAACGCAAACGCCGTCAAGCCCGCCGATGGGCGCGCGACCGGGCGCGCGCAAGCTGGTCTTGAGACGCGACGGGCACGCCAACCGGCATGAGCCGCCGGCGTCGGTCGAAAGATCGATCTAGGAGATTGTCAGCGCCGACCGCGTTTGGTCAGCCTTTCGCCGCGGCCGCCTCGCGCGCGAGGCGTTCGGCTTTCAGCCGCTCCTTGTTGGCGTAAAACGCCTTCTGCGCCTCTTCATGATCGCGCATGGCCTTTTCGGCCTCGATCCGGCGCGCCGCATCGCGCGCCTGGCGCTGCTCGGGGGTCAGGGGTTTGCGTCGGAAGGAAAGCTCTTCACTCATGGCGACACAACGTGGCGACGAGGAAAAAGTTCCGCATGTTCGAGCTGAAGCGCAGGTGCTGACCACCAAAGTTTGCGAAAACAACCCCATGCACAGTAGCTAAGTCTTGTTGGCACAACGACTTTTGCATTCGCGCCAAAGCCGGTTGACCCGTCGGGCAAAACAGTGGCATTCCGCCATCTTCGGAAAATCGAAATATGAGCTGATGAGGCTGCTAGACGTTGCACGCGCCGGAACCTCAGGACGTTATTGCTTCACGGCGCCAGGACGAGAGACGAGCGAGCGAAGATCGTCTCGTCGGAGGAAAATACCATGGTGGGTGGTCGCGATGCGGCCGAAACTGAAATTTGGCGTCAAGCTGTAGACGCGCTGCGCGTTGATCCAGCAAAAAGACCGGGATATCTGGGATCAAGGCGCGCCTAATTGCGAACCGCATACAACGGCGTTCTAACCGTCAGCTGATACGCGGGCTTCGGTACCCACATGATTTCGGCCGTGACACCAAACAAGCGATTGTCGTTATCGTCCATGCGATCGAGATCGAGCCGCACAATCGCTTGTGTGTAGGGCTGAATCGACGCAAGGCTAACAAGCTGCGCACCTTGGAAGGATTGCACGCCCACTCGCCCGGTGAACTTCCAATTGTTCGGCCATTGATAGTAGCCGCCGATATAGGCGATCGTGTTTGGGTTGATTTTCACCAGCTTGTCGGCAACGTCAGTGCGCGTGTATTGGAATCCAGCGAGCAACCCTCTGGTCTCGTCGGGATCGAGGGCGTAATCGAATTCGAGAATGTTGTTGAAGGACGTCGTGGTCAGCGGGCCGTTGGGGATCGACTGTGTGAAGGTCGATTGCAGCGTCACGGTAGGAAAGAGCCCGCCGTTCTGCTGATAAACATCCGCCTGGATACCGATGTTCCAGCTCGTGATTTGAAAGGACGACCACCCGGCGCCTCCGAACTCCGTCGAATTGCCGGAGACGCCGGTATATAACGAGACGCTGTCGGTGACGTCGACCGTTAGGGGAAAATCCACGTTGAGAGATTTCGCCGCTGGCAGGCTGGTCGGAAATGCCGCATCAAACGTTCGCAACGCATTGAACAGCGTTGGATGGCCAAAGCCGAATGCAAGCGACCCTGCTGGAACCTGCGCATAGATCGTTCTTAGGTCGAGATAGATCGCTGGCACCGGTGCTTTGATAGCGACGTCGTCATCGTTTGCGCTAAGAGCCGTCCCAGTCGGGAACATCAATGTCGCGGACAGTCCGGCTCTCAAAATCGATCTGAAGCCCGAAAACTCTGCGCCTCTACGGAGAGAGGCGCGCAAGCGCGACTCTTCTCTAGAGACGATCATCGTTCGATCGCGTGGAGTTGTGATCGATCTCAGCTTGTCCGCTTCTTGCTCTCTCGCGAAACTCGCGTGGAGTGCAGCCGGAGATTCGACGGAAAGCACGGGCAAAATGGGCAGGATCGGCGTAGCCCGACGAAAATGCCACGTCGATGATCTTGGTTTCGGTACTGCTCAGGAGCTTGACGGCATTGTTGAAGCGGACCTGCTCTAGCAGACCGGAGTATGTGAGCCCCGCCAACGCGAGCTTCCTCTGGAGGCTCCTGACGCTCAAGGCAGCCATTTCGGCCGCCTGGGCTATCGTCGGGCCGCCCTCGTCAAGGTAGGACGGCAGAGCCAACCTGAGAACGCTGACGATGTCATCGCCGAACGGCTGCCTCTCGGTTTCCGGTAACTTCGATCGGGCGGCATCCCCATTCGGAAGGCTCAAAAACTGCAACGGCACCTCGATCCATGACGCCTTCTGTCCCGACATGAAGCGCGTGTGCGGCCAAAGCGATTGAACCTCAATGCTCGGTTTATAATTTGCTTCAAACGCAATCACTTTGGGCATCCAGTTCGCGCCAGCGAACTGGCGGACGATGTGCAGGACGAATACGTTCTGAAGCCATTGGGATATCTCAAGATCGGAGATCCCTTGCGTTCCAGCGATCCTGCTGCAAATTTTCACGCTTGCGTCGCATGGCTCCAGCCATAGCTGAAGACTTGTATCTTCAACCGGCGCCCATTTGCACATCTGCTCGAGAGCGGCCAACAAGGTCGGTGAATGACGGATTCGAACGCGCATCGCGTCGCTCAGATGATCGAATGAAAGCCTCTGGGCTGCTCGAAAGGCGATCTCCGACAATCCCTGCGTTTGCTGCGCAGCCGTCGCGAAGCGAACGGCTGGCAGCAGCGGCACGTAGTGGTCTGCCTTTTCCTGCAGCGACGTCGGCAACTTAAACTTGGCGAGAAGGGTCGCAGTGGGCCCGCCGATCTCTGAATGAATCTCGGCAAATGGAATGAGAAATTGACAACGGGTCAATGGAATTGCGGTCATTGCTGCCTACCCAACAAGCTTGCCGTGATCGCAGCCTAGCGGGGCAACGACCTCCCCGCCCCTGTCCTTTAGGACAGGCCTGCTCACGCTCCCGACCAAATTCATTTGAATGAGAAACTTTGGCGGCTGATGGCCAGATTCGTCGTCGGCACGCCTTTAGAATTAATGCAGCGCTTTCTCTTGCAGGAGCATGGGCTTCGCGGCGATGAGAGCTGTTCGGTTACCTTCTTTCCAAGCGGTCCGCGCCGCCATTGACGCGTCACTGCGACACGGTGACGCAACCCTTGATAGTACCGCTCGCTCTCTCAAAATCAGCTCGCGCACGTTGCAGCGTCACCTTGGGCGTATGGGCACAAGTCACAGCGAGATACTTGCAGAGGTTCGCCTGAACATCGCTTGCCACTTGCTCGTCGACTCACGCAAGCCCCTGTCGGATATCGCTAAATTTCTCGGGTATAGCAACGCGAGCAGCTTCAGCCGCACCTTTGTACGTTTGATGAAAATCCAACCTGTCATTTACAGACAGCAGCAACTCGTACGTAAGGGAAAGAGTGGGATGTCAGCGCAGAAAACCTGGCGTGATTGATCGCTGAACTATTCACGATGTTTGGCGCGAAATGGCAAGACGCGCGATCTGGATTGGCGCGAAATGCGTAGCGAAGCTGCTTCCTGAATTGAAGCTCATCGAAGAAGAACAACCAGCCTGCAAGGAGGGCACTAACATGACGCTTCGCTTGGCTTTGATCGCTGCTTGCGCCGCCGGGCTGTTGGCCTTTCCCCAAAAGCTTTTTGCTCAATCCGCACCCGAGAACAAGCCGCACGTTCCGCTCGAGAAATCCATAGGTCAGGCGAAGCCGGAAGTCGTCCCGTCTCTCTTTGTTCTGAACTCGCGCGGTGCGAGCCTGAAGGACGGCAAGCTCGTGCTGATGGGAATTTCGCCGAATGCAATTGTATTTGCCGATCGACCTGTTCGGGCGGCCGGGCACGATCTTACGTCACGAATTGTCGAGGATTGGGGCAACGGCAGCGACAACTTCGCGAAAGATCCGCCGAACGCCACCGTGTCCGGGTTCAGGAAAGATGGGTCGTCGGTGGCCGATGCCGTCGTGGTGCTCAAATCGCCAAAACTGGAGGCCGACAAGCTGACGTTCGATGTCGACGTGCTCGAAGGCGATCTTGCGGGCGCCGACGGACCGGCTTCGGTCTTCATCGACATCATCGGCCGGCCGTTCACACCGCTGTCGTTTGCCGGTGTCGCGCGCCGGACGGCTTGGCGCGGCGCGTTCTACCGTGGCGCCGCCTATGCGGGAGCTGCCGCCGCGGTTGGAGCTGCGGCCTATCCCTACTACGCACCCCGATGCGGGTACTATCCCTATCCGCCTTGCTATTGAGCCAACGGAGATTGACGGCATCGAAGCCGGTTCAGCAATGCACAGTCCTTCGGGGCGACCTTCGTCACGCGATATCGCCGTCGTCTTTCCGTCAACTCTGAAAGTTGCTGCCCGTGAGTTGTGAATTATTTTGAAAGGGAAACACCATGGATATCACTCGTCGATCCCTTGCATTTGGCGGAATGGGGCTGCTGGCAGGAGCGGCCTCTGCACGATCGGCACTCGCCCAGGACTCGTTTCTTGGCGTCGGGGAAGGCTTGGAGGATTTCTGGCTCGCGAGCGACGCCTACATTTTCGGCTATCCCCTGGTGACGATGGAGATGACGCGCCGGATCATCACCAACGTTGCCGAACCGGTGGGAACGCGGGGGCCGATGGGCCACATTATCAAGCTGCGCCAATATCCTGACGCATCCTTCCGGGACGTCACCGCGCCGAACGCCGATACCCTGTATACGACGTCCTTCTTCGATGTCGGGAAAGAACCCTGGGTCCTCAGTATCCCCGACATGAAGGGGCGCTACTTCCTGATGCCGATGCTGGACGGCTGGACGACGGTGTTCCAGGTCCCGGGCAAGCGCACCACCGGCACCGGTGCGCAGACTTACGCGATCACTGGGCCAGGTTGGAAAGGCACGCTGCCGGCCGGCGTGAAGGAGTACAAATCGCCCACGAGCATCGTGTGGCTGCTCGGCCGCATCTATTGCACCGGCACACCGGAAGATTACGCCGCCGTGCACAAGCTGCAGGATGAGTGCAAGCTCGTTCCGCTCAGCGCCTATGGTAAACCGTACACGCCACCGCCCGGAAAGGTCGATCCGTCGATCGACATGAAGACGGCGGTGCGCGAGCAAGTCAATCGCATGGACGCGGTCTCGTACTTTAAGCTGCTGTGCGAGTTGATGAAGACCAACCCGCCGAGCGCTGCGGACGCACCCCAGCTTGCAAAATTTGCCCGCATCGGCATCGTCCCCGGACAGGATTTCGACGAGAAGAAGCTGAATGCGGATTTTCTGCGGCGCGTCCCTGAGGTGTCGTTCGACAGGATCATGCTTCAGTTCAAGGTCAACAAGGCGATCACGGACGAGAACGGCTTCGCGTTCACGACGAAAACCGGTATCTATGGCACCGATTATCTGGTGCGGGCGCTGGTGACCGCGATTGGACTTGGCGCCAACCGTCCGCAGGATGCGGTCTACCCGACCTCGCAAAAGGATGCGGACGGTCGCAAATACAATGGCGCCAACAAGTACGTCATGCGGTTTCCCAAGGGCCACCTGCCTCCCGCGGAAGGGTTTTGGTCGCTGACCATGTACGACAGCGGCTACTTCTTCGTGAAGAATCCGATCAACCGCTACTCAATCAGCGCTCGCGAAGATCTGAAGAAAAACGCTGACGGCTCGACCGATCTTTTTATCCAGAAGGACTCCCCGGGCAAGGACAAGGAATCAAATTGGCTGCCGGCGCCCGAGGGGGATTTCATACTCATGCTGCGCATGTATTGGCCGAGGGAAACGAATCCTTCCATCATCAACGGCACATGGAAGGTTCCTGCCGCTAGGAAAGTCGGGGCTTGAGAATATGAACCCATGCCGGCGGTCTGTTTGTCAGAGCGAATAGACCGCCGTTGGCCCGTTCTCGCCGAACGGATTCCAGACGATCAAGCCCGGTGGCACAGTCAAGCTGGTGTTCGACAACGATCCTGGCCGCATTCACCATCATTTCAGTGCCTACGCAGTCAGCTAAGGCTCGGGATGCCCGGGACCACCACGATATTTGCAGAGAACGCCGGCGTCATCGGCCTGATCATGTCGAGGGGTCAGCGCATACATGGCATATCTATGACAACCACATGTGGAGCAGCCGCGCAGCGTGGTGCCGGAGCAACACGGCTGGAAGAGCATGCAGCTCGATGTCCGGTCAGGGGCTGCGACAAATATCACAACCGGATGGAGGCGAGCGCATGAAGGGCCCTGTGTGCGAAGCGAAGCTGGGTCGTCGGCCCATCGATCTGGCTGTCGGCGCAGCTCTGGCGGTTTCCGGACTCCTCACTGGTATGGCCTACGCGGATGAAGGCGGTGTTTCATATTGGCTGCCGGGCCGCTTCAGCAGTCTTGCGGCGACCCCTCAAGTCCCCGGCTGGTCGATGGCAGCGGTTTACTATCACACCAGCGTCAGCGCCTTTGGCACGGCAGCTGCCGCCAGGGAGATCCATGTCGGCCGAATACCCGCCAACGTAAACGTCGACCTGAACCTGCGCCTGAATGCGCAGGCCGATCTGATGCTGCTCAATCCCACCTACACCTTCGCGACGCCGGTGCTGGGCGGACAACTCGCCATCGGCGTAACCGGACTGTTCGGGCGATCGAGCGCCGATGTTGCCGGAACGCTGACGACCGCGATCGGTCCATTCGCGGTAACGCGTACGGGCAGTTTCGGCGACTCGATCACATCGGTGGGTGATCTCTACCCGCAGGCGACGCTCAAATGGAACGCCGGCGTCCATAACTTCATGACGTATGTGACTGGAGACATCCCGGTCGGTGCATATAGTTCGACGCGCCTCGCCAATCTCGGCATCGGTCACGGCGCGGTCGATGCCGGCGGCGGATACACATATTTCAACCCGCAGGCAGGTCATGAATTTTCTGCGGTCGCAGGGTTCACCTACAATTTCAAGAATACAGACACCCAGTACCAAAATGGTGTCGACTTTCACATCGACTGGGGCGTCTCCCAGTTTCTGTCCAAGCAGGTTTTTGTTGGCCTCGTCGGTTATGCGTATCAGCAGATCACCGACGACTCCGGTCAGCATCCGGTGCTGGGTGGCTTCCGGTCCCGCGTGCTAGGCGTCGGCCCGCAAGTAGGCGTGCTGTTTCCTGTGGGGGACATGCAGGGATATTTGAACCTGAAAGGGTACGGCGAGTTTGCCGCCGAGAACCGCCCCGCCGGTTGGAACACGTGGCTGACGTTCTCGCTCTCTCCGATGGCGCCCGCCAGCACGCTGACGCCGGCGCGGCGACTGACAACGAAATAGCCACGCGTCACCGGCAACGAGGCGAGTCAAATCTTACCGACATACATCATGGCCACCCTGTTAATGAGGCACGCCCTAGATCTCGATGTCCGCAATCACGGGCAAATGGTCTGAATAGGCCGTTGCCTCTCCGTCAGTCCAAATTCTCTCGAACCGGCTATCGGGCGTCGCATAGATCCTATCGAGGCGGAGAACGGGCAAACGCGCCGGGAAAGTCCGCAAGCGCGTACGGTTGGGGCAGACCTGCGCGAGCACGCGCCGCACCGACTTCACCCAAAACCAGTCATTGAAATCGCCGAGGACAACGGTCCTTCCAGGTCGCACCAGGCTTACCAGGGCCTGAGCTTGCGCATAGCGCTCGTGGATACTCAGGCCGAGATGAGTGGCCACTACGCGCACATCGCCGACCGGTGTCAGCAGTCCCGTGGCAATCGCTCTGCGTGGCTCCCGCTCTCGATACGACACATCGAGGATCTCGGGCACGCCGGAGAGCGGAAAGCGGCTCAGGAGCATCTGACCGTAGTCGCCATCCTCGGCGACAATCGACTTGGCGTGAACCCCGTGATCGCCGACAACACTCGCCAACTTCGCAAATGGATCGTCTGACCGCGATCGCGAATCCACCTCCTGAAGCGCGACGACATCGGGGGCCCACTTGCGAACGATCGAGCAAACCCCCTTCAAATCGAACTTCGGATTGAGATTGAACGTGCCATGCACATTCCATGTCATGAAGCGCATCGCCGCCATCAGCGCCTCCCGGCGAGCCAGGTCGCGACGAATTGTGCGCCTGCGCAGATTCCCAGCCAGCCCAAGAACGCCAGAGCCAACAGCAATATGTTGCTCCAGGACGCATTCCTGGCGAAGTCTGCGATTTGAGCCCCCAGAACTGCCATGGCGAGAATACCGGGCATCATGCCCAGCAGAGTTCCAACCATGAAGTCACGTAGAGGCAGCGTGCTCGCACCAGCCACGACATTCACCACCGAGAACGGTGCTATGGGAATCATCCGGATGACGACGACGGCTAGAATCCCCTTGCCCACGACGCGTTCTTGGATGCGCGCTGCACGTCGGCCGAGCAACTGCTGGAGGCGTTGTCGGCCGAGTCCCCGTCCGATCGCAAAAAGGATGAAGGCGCTGAGCAAGACGCCCGCCATGGCGGTGATGAAGCCTAGCCAGGGCCCAAGTGCGGCAGCAGTTGCTGCAATGAGCACGAGAACCGGAAACACGACCAGCCCGCCAACGACGAAAGCTGCGATAGCGAATAGTGGCCCCCAGATGGACTGCGAGTAGGCAGACAGTAACGCCGAAATATGAGGCGCGTCGGTAAAATCGCTCAACGGCGTGTACGACCAAGCCATCGTCAGTCCAAAAAGCGCCACCGTTATCGACGCGATCCCCATTAGTGTCTTCGTGCTCCACATGCGAGATGCCGCCCGCTCCAGATGAAGCGGCCGCTCCGGGTCTGCTACCGGCTGAACCATTGTGGCCAGCGTACTGGTCAGGACCGAGGACCCCACTTCCCGCAGCGTCTTCGCCCCATCAGTTCCCGCCACGTCGTCCAGGAGCGCAAAAAGACGATCCTCGTTTTGCGTTATGGTCAGTTCGTCGAGACCGCAGAAATGTGCGATCAGGCGACGGCGGACCGAAGCGATGAAATTCCGATGCTGGTCGGATGCCGCTTCAAAGATCAGGTCACATTCGCTATCGGCGCCCATCGAGCGATTGTTCAGGTTAGCCGAGCCGACCCTCAAGATCCGATCATCCACGATCATGAGCTTGCTGTGCACCATCACGGCAGCTTCGGCATCCTCGCTGCGTGAGACCGGGTAGACGAAGCGGATGCGATCTGCGACTCCAGCCTCACTGAAGCAGTCGATGAAGGCACCACGGCCATTTTGCATGGCTTGTGATTCCATCCACGATGAATGCAATTTGGGAGTGACGACCAGAACCCGAAGCGAAGGCACGCGAAGCATCTGCTGCGCCAATTCACGCGCGATCTTGGTCGCGCTGGTAAACTGATTTTCGATGTAAACGAAGCTGGTCGCCGACCGGATCGCTGCAGTCAATGAGCGCTCGACTTCCTTGATGGTCGAGCCTGCAGGACAGACCACCTCGGTCCTCGCGATACCTACCGGCAAGTGCTCGGCCTCCACCGGTACATTGGCCGGCCACCGCATGTTCCCTAGCCGGCGCCGATGATGGGCCTGTTGACCTGAAGCACGCCAGCGTTCCTCGGCGAGGTCGAACAGCCACGCTGCTGCATCCCCATCGACCATGCATTGAACATCATGAAAGGGTGGGTATGGCTTGCCCTCAGGGTCGCAGCGCAATGGATGCTCGGCCCGATGATCGCTGGTGTCCCAGCGCCTGATCGTCAGATCGAGCCCGCCGACGAACGCCAGTGAACCGTCGATACAGACCATCTTCTGGTGTTGGGCCGAACCAAACGGAAGCGTGCAATCGAGACAAAACCGGACGTGGCCAGATGTTTCGGCAGTAAATTTTGTCGCGGAATTCCGTTCTCTTTCGGAGGCGTAAAAGGAGACAAAGTCCCAGACAAGGATGTCGATCCGCAAGGTCGGGCGGCGTCGGATGAGCGCGCGTAGCAATGGGCCAAGTTGTTCCGGCAAACCATCATCCGCTCGTCCGGAAGCTCCGACCAGCCTGGTTGCACTATGGATGTCCCATCCGATGATGTAGACCTGTTCTTGCGCCTCCAGCAGCGCTTGCCGCAGGGCCGCGAAAAACGCGGCAGCATCGTTCAGAACCGTCACGCGCCGCGCTTCGCACCGCCTCCAGACGGTGTCTCCGGGGATCAGGGTCGATGAACTCTGAAGCAGTTGGACCTCGCAAATCGCATTCGCGGCTCAACGTCCCAAATGCTTAGAGGGTTCCACGTCCTCTGGACATGGGGTTACAAAGACGCAGGTGATCTGTTGACACCACGCGCCTGGGTTCAGAACCGGAGTATCCCGAACAGGAAGAGCAGCGCCACGGTGACCAAGCCGGAGATCAGCAGCGAGCCGAGACACCCCACCCGGTTCGAGAAAAAGAAGAACATGCGTGCTCGCCGTGAAGCTTCCTGCCGGGCTAATTTTTCAAATTCGATAGCGTTCCGGATGCGCTCTCGTTTGTCCTGACCGTCGAGCGGTCTGCCTCTACAGACAGCTTGGTTGACTGGTGTTCCTGGAAACGAGGGGTAAGAACCAATCTCTGGACGAGACGTTGAATCTCCGATGTCCGACGCTTTTGACTATTTCCGAGCGCACGCGGTCCGAGCCCTTTGCAAGGCCCGGGCGATGCCCCGCGGACGAATGAAGCATCTCCAATTGGTGGCGGCCCGGATCTACCATCTGCTCACCAAGGAGGCCGCGTACGGCCCGAACCTGCAGCATCTGGATGACTTCCGGGCAGCCCAGAAGCTGGAGCGGTCGATTGATTGATGCGGATCAAGCAGCCCGGTCGACCGCGACGTTGGTGCAACGCTCGCTGGGCTTTCGCGTCTTCTGAAAGAAGAGACGTGCCTATGCTCCCAGCCACGCCCCCGAGCCCCACCCTATTCCGCTGCCCCAAATGCGGCGAACCACTCAGTCTGGCGGAAAAGCTATGGGACATGAAGACAGCCCGCTTCATCCGGGTGTACAAATGCCGGTGCGGTGAACTGCTCTGGGATGATCAATCGTCCGCGGAACGCAGCTAAGGCACACCAAGCCGCCTCGATTGGAATTGCCACCGATCTCGAGCGTCGCGGCGCCCTCGACGGGTCAACAGTCACTTCAGCCGGTCGGCGATTGTGCCCTCAATATCGAGCTCAGCTGACCACGGCAACGAAGCCGCATTGTGGCTGAATTGGGCGCATACCACATCCGAAATCGGGCCGGACTGGATTCGTGAGGTGAAACACGACGCTACCGGATGCTGGTCATCCGGGTGTCAAACGCCATCCGGAACTGCCCCCTTTGCGTCATGAAGAACTGCCCCCACCGTCTGGGTTATGATCTCGGTTGAAGGTTGTTTCCGACGGTGACGGGCCGGAGGGAGGCGGAGCCGACCGGAGGGCCGTCACCGGCGGGCGGCGGCTGGATGAGGCCGCTCTTGCGCTTGGCGCGGAGCCGGTAACTGTCGCCGCGGATCGTCAGCACGTGGCTGTGGTGCAAGAGCCGGTCGAGGATCGCGGTGGCGACCACGGGATCGGCGAACACGGTGCCCCATTCGGCAACACTGCGGTTCGAGGTAATCAGCATGGCGCCAGTTTCGTAGCGCCGGCTGACAAGTTGGAAGAACAGATGTGCCGCGTCAGGTTCCAGCGGCAGGTAGCCGAGCTCGTCGACGATCAGTAGCTTTGGCTTCGACAGCGCGAGCAGTTTCTCGTCCAGACGCCGTTCGCCATGCGCCTTGGCAAGGCCCGCGACCAGCGTCGTCGCCGTGGTGAACTGCACCGTGTACCCGGCCAGGATCGCCTCTCGCCCGAGCGCGATCGACAGATGCGTCTTACCGACGCCCGGCGGTCCGAGCAGCAGCACGTTCTCGCCGTTGGCGATCCAACGTGACGCGGCCAGGTCGCGGATCTGCTTCGGATCGATCGACTGCTGCGCCTCGAAGTCGAAGCCCGCCAGTTCCTTCACGGCAGGGAAGTGTGCGAGCTTCAGCGCCATCTCGATGCGGCGATGATCCTTGCGAGCGATCTCGCGCTCGCACAGCAGGATCAGCGTCTCACGCGCCGACAGGTTCGCGCGCGCCGCCTCGTCGAGCAGGCTGTCGAGCTGATCGCGGATGCCGGAGAGCTGCAATCGCGCCAGCATGGCATCGAGCGGATCGGCCGTTGCTTCCATTATCTTCTTTGCCCGCGCCATCAGAAGCTTCCTCCGACCACGGCTTCGTATTCGGCAAGAGGGCGTAACAACGACGGTGGTGGAGACGGCGCCAGCACCGCCGCGATCTCCGCCCGGCGGACCGCGCCATCGCAACCAGCAACACCATCGAGATGAGCGGAGTCGACGATCCGCAGCCGGCGTCCCTCCGATTGCTTGTGGAGCGCAACCTGGTGCAATCCATGGCGGATCCGCACTTCGCCGGCCGCGATCGTCACCGCCACGCGCTCGCCAATCAGGCGCCACGGCACTGAGTAGCTGTTCGTGTCGATCTCGACGGCGCAATCATTGCCGACGACGCGGGTCAGTTCACGCAAGGATCCGAACGATGGCTGCCCGCCGAGCGGCTTCAACCGATGTATCTCGTCACGCGCGAAGCGAATGATCGGCGCCTCGCCGGTCGTGCCGTGGATACGAACGTTCGCAACCTCACGCTCCCACCTGTCGAGATGCGCCTCGAATGCTTCCCAGCTTGGGAAGGAATGACCGGCGATCGCGTTCTTCTTCACGTAGCCGACGCCGTTCTCCGTCTTGCCCTTCGTGCGCGCCCGATATGGCGCGCAAGCGCGAGGACGGAAGCCCCAATGTTTTGCGAAGGCTATCAGCTTGTCGTTAAACTGAACCGACCGGCTCACCGCGTCGTGGCGCACGACAAGCGCCCGAGGATTGTCCATCAGCACTTCCTCCGGCACACCGCTGAAGGTCGTGAATGCACTCTCGAGCCCGGCGAACCAATGCTCCTGCCTCTCGGCCCGGAACGCACGCACATGGAGCCGTCGCGAATGCCCGAGCGTTGCCACGAACACGAATGCCTTGACTTTCGCCCCTCCGATCTCGACCAGGCGCTCCCCGAAGTCGATCTGCAGCTGCCGGCCCGGCGGCGTCTCAAACCGCGTCGTCGCCAGCGCCTCCGCCTTCAGCGCCTGGCGATAGGGCTGCACGGCGCGTTGCAGCGTCCGCCGGCTGACGATCACGCCTTTCTCGGCCAACAGGTCCTGGCGCACCACGTCGGCATTGCCGCGATGCCGAATGAGCCTCTCGCGCAGCCAACCCTCAAGGCCGTCGAGACGCTTCGGCCGCTCAGGCGACTTGAACGGCTTCACCCCGCCCGCCGCCACGTAGTCCTTCACCGTGTGATGGCTGCAGCCCAGCTGCCGCGCAATCCGCTTCACACCCCACCCGCACGCCCTCAGGCGCAACATCTCCGCCACGTCATCCGGCGTCTTCATCACCTGCCCCCGTGGATCACTCCACGTCGAGCCTTCAGTGATTCGTTCCTGCTTCATTCACTCTCTCCTCAGCTATCCGAGGAGGGGGCAATTCCTCGTGACGCTGAGGGGGCAGTTTTCCATGGCGCGCGACATCCGGGAGGACAAGAGCGTGCGCCTGCTCTCGCGCAACGGCCTCTTATTTGCGCGACCTGCCCAACATTTGCGCGGTACACGAGGCGTCATGATGGCGTTCTGATAACTGCGGGTCCTTGGTGCGACACCTAGGTTTTCCCTAGCCTCGAACCATCCATCCGCGAGTCCCCGCCTTCCTAACGCTGGCGGGGGCTTCGCTTGGCACGAACCCAGGCAATATTCGATGCCTCTCTTTTCCTTCAAGCTCATCGATTCCCAGTTGGTCTCGGATTTCGGCGTGCATGACCTGCCGGGCGAGGCGGAGGCGCGGACAGAAGCTATCAAGCTCGCTCGATCGCTGCGCGAAACGAGACCGCAACTGATCGGCAAAAAGTATGCAATCTTCGTTATCGACGAGGATGGTGCCGCCGTTTGCAGCGTCCCGCTGGATGTCGTGTCGTGACCGGAATCCTGACTGAAACGGCCACCCCGCATCGCGATCGGCCGTACCGAGGCGGTCGGCAGAAGCACTGGATCAAGGTGAAGAACCGGAGCCATCCCGCGATGGCACGCGAGCTCTGACGAAAAATGGCCCCGGCCATGGGGTGGGCGTGGGAGGCCGGGGCCGTTGGGGTGCTTGGACCTTGGGGAAGTTCAAGCGACTGCGAGGTTACTCACAGCTCGAGCTTCGTTCTGTTCGTTTCCGAACATTGTCAGTACTCTTCCGGACAGCGCCGGTTTCGCGCGTTCGGCCCGCCAGCGTGAACCGGCGGGCTCTCGGTCCTCACTTCTTCAGGCACAGACCGATCGTCGGCGAGGCCCCGCACTTCATACCGTCCGCTGCCCCTCCGCTCGGGCAGAACACGGACACGAGCGTTTCGCTGGTGTCGCAATTGACGGCGCCATCCGCTTGTACCGCGCGGATATTTACGGACGCCGGATCTCCCTTGTCTCCCTTGTCGCCTTTTGGCCCTTGCGGCCCCTGAGGCCCTTGTGCGCCGGCTGGCCCCTGAGGACCGGGGACGCCCTGAATACCTTGGGCACCCTGGGGACCGGCCGGCCCTTGAGGGCCGGGATCGCCCTTTGGCCCGGGCTCTCTTCCGCAGCCCGCTAGCGCGAGTGCGGCGGTTAATGCGGCAGCGGCAATCAATTTTTGCATTGCGACTTCTCCCTATGACCGCGCCATTAAAATGATCGCGGGAAGCTGCCGCAATAGTGAGAAGGCCGCCGAAAGGAGATCCGGCGGCCTCGTATTCATCGCTTCAACCGGCGGGCGTGGGCAGCCAGCCGCTGCCGTTCGCGCTTTCTGTGGGCTCGGCGCCGCCGGTTCATGCCAAGCCGCCCTGCTGTAGGCGGTCCCGGAGCGCGTGCGCATGATCCGAGATGATCTGCGTGACGCGGTGCATCCCATCGATGGCCGTCTCCGCATCGGGCTGAGCCAACAACACGACGAGCATATCAATCAGCAGAACGATGTTTTGGATGTCAGCCTCGTTCTCGAAGCGATCGGGCAGCTGTAGCTCAACGACGTTGCTCATTGCTGCGGCCTCCCGCTGTGCTGCACGGCAAGCTCGAACAACTCCGCAAGGAGGAGGCGTGCGGCCTCTACGCCTTTCCAGAGTATGGCGCCCTCGTCGAGAAAGGGATCGACCCGGAGCGGTTCGCCCTTCTGGAGTTTCCCCGCGACCGTCACGGCTGAGCGAAACCGTCCTCCGAACCACGGGCAAAATCTACGGTTCTTGCTCGAATTACCGAGAACACTTGCGAACAAGCGTGTACAGCTTTTCGAAGCAATCCTTTGATTTTACTGTGAATTCCGAACGTTCGCGAACAGTGGCGAACAATATGCTGGCGGAAGGGGTGGGATTCGAACCCACGGTACCCTTGCGGGCACGCCGGTTTTCAAGACCGGTGCCTTAAACCACTCGGCCACCCTTCCAAGCGTTGGGATTGGTGTCGCTTAACGCAGTCGACCGCGCAAGGCAACGCGAAGTTGGTGGCGTGCCCCACACTCTTCTGCTGTCCCGATCTGTCAGGCGAGCGTCAGCCTGTTCCTCTAGCTTGACCAAGACGCTCGGCAGCCCACCGCCGCCGCACCGTCAGCAATCCCGGATACTGGCGACATCTCCCAGGGCGTCGCTGGTTGCGAGGCCCGGTTGGATTCGTCTCCATGTCCGGGCCTCGTTTGCTGGTGCGGAAAAGCGGCGCCCCGTAAGGCGCCGCGCCAGATCTTCGTAACTGCGTCGGACGTCAATACCCGCAGGAGGCGCAGCCCATCTGCACCGGCGCGTAATAGGAATAGCCCGGCGAGACCATCTCGACACGCTGGCGTGTGGCGTATTGCGGGGGGATGCGCTCGTACTGGACACTGGGCGGGGCCACCATCACGGTCTGCGGCACCATCACGGTGCGGTACTGCGCCGGCGTGCGATGCGCGACCACGGAGCCGGGAGACACCATCACGGTCTCGTCGACGGTGCGGTATTGCGGCGCGACGTATTGCTGCTGATAGCAGGTCGTGCACGGCGGCGGCGCGTAGCAATTGTAGCAGCCGGCGGAGGCTGCGCCCGTCATGGCAATCGCGGCGACAGCGGTGGAGAAAACAACGGCGAGAGTACGAGACATTGCGTGTGGTGCCCGAAATAGATTTTGCAAAGGTCGAACGCAGTATATGCGGCAAAATCCTGGGGTGCCGAACTTCGTCGGGGCATCCTTAATGCGAACGGCCGATCACCGCCGAGTGGTAAGAACTCATTGACCACGCGCGTTAACGCGCGATGCGCACTGGCCCCGGAGTCCGCATGACATGCGAGAGCGTGATCGCTGCGCCGGCGATGGAACACCGCCGCGGGTGCTCCGTTCGAGCGCCGTTCCGAAAGCGTTCATCCGCCTCCGACGGGTCGAGCCTTAGCGCCTCACTGCTCTTTCCAAAAACTCCAGCAAGGAGGGATCGGTCTCCTCGAATTCGACGAAGCGGCGGCGCAGCTCGTCGGCGATTTCCGCGGTGGCATCCCGCGACCATCCCTCCGCGGTATTGAAGGCCACGATGCGTGCGGGATGGAGATATTGCCCTTCGACGAGATGTCTGAGCAGGGTCGCGCGATTGGCGTCCTCCTCGGCCGTCTCACACCAGGCGCGGCCCAGTCGCCGGCCGAAGTCATCGAGCACGAGATAAACGTCCCGGTCGGTCGTAATGTGCGGCACGAGCGATGGAGAAGGACTCATGGCTTACTCCGCTACTGGCAATCCGAACAGTTGCGGACAGATCGGGATAAGGCGATTTGCCCCTGACCGGATTCGGAAAAATGGATTCCAGGTATTTTTCCTAGGATCCACCTCCCGATTAAATCACAAAAAAACAGAAATAAATAAAATTAAATAGCAAAGCGCGGTGAAATCCACTAAATTGGTTGCGCCTGGCGGGCAAGCCCGCACGTCGGGCAACCACCTCGCAAACGGCTCCCGCGTCCACCCCCAATAGCCCACACCCCAGGACGCGGGGGCCGTTTCTTTACGGACCTCTGCCCGGGCTCCACGGTTCTGTCATGCAACGGCGCGCTCGCGCGGAGACCGCGAGTCGTCCCGGAGGGATCGATTTAGCCAGCGGCGCGCCGATCAGGCGCCTATCTCGGGCGACGCTTCACCTCGCGCACCGCGCCGCGCGCCGCGCTGGTGGTGAGCGCGGCGTAAGCCTGCAGCGCGGTCGAGACGTTGCGCTTGCGGTTCTGCGGCTGCCAGGCGGCATCGCCCTTCGCCTCCTCCGCGGCGCGGCGCTTGGCCAGCTCCTCGTCGGAGACCTCGAGGCTGATGCTGCGGTTCGGGATATCGATGGCGATGCGGTCGCCGGTGCGCACCAGACCGATGTTGCCGCCTTCGGCCGCTTCCGGCGACAGATGGCCGATCGACAGGCCGGACGAGCCGCCAGAGAAACGGCCGTCGGTGACGAGCGCGCAGGCTTTGCCGAGGCCCATCGATTTCAGGTAGCTGGTCGGATACAGCATCTCCTGCATGCCGGGGCCGCCGCGCGGACCTTCGTAGATGATGACCACGATCTCGCCGGCAACGACCTTACCGCCCAGAATGCCTTCGACCGCAGCGTCCTGGCTTTCGAACACGTGCGCGGGGCCGGAGAATTTCAGGATCGAAGCATCGACGCCCGCGGTCTTCACGATGCAGCCGTCCTGCGCGAGGTTGCCGTAGAGCACGGCGAGACCGCCGTCCTTGCTGAAGGCATGTTCGAGATCGCGCACGACGCCCTTCTCGCGATCGGCATCGAGCTCGTCATAGCGGCGCTCCTGGCTGAAGGCGACCTGGGTCGGGATGCCGCCGGGCGAGGCGCGATAGAAGGTGCGCACCGTCTCGCTCTTGGAGCGCTTGATGTCCCAGCGCTCCAGCGCATCGCCCATGGTCGGCGCATGCACGGTCGAGACCGAGGTGTCGATCAGGCCGGCGCGGTCGAGCTCGCCCAAAATGCCCATGATGCCGCCGGCGCGGTGCACGTCCTCGACATGCACGTCGGCGACGGATGGTGCGACCTTGCAGAGCACGGGCACACGGCGCGAGAGCCGGTCGATGTCGCGCATGGTGAACTCCACCTGCCCTTCATGGGCGGCGGCGAGCAGATGCAGCACCGTATTGGTCGAGCCGCCCATGGCGATGTCGAGCGTCATGGCGTTCTCGAACGCCTTGAAGTTCGCTATGTTGCGCGGCAGCACGCTGACGTCGTCCTGCTCGTAGTAGCGGCGAACGAGATCGACGATGGTGTGGCCGGACTCGACGAACAGGCGCTTGCGGTCGGCATGGGTCGCCACCACCGAGCCGTTGCCGGGCAGCGCCAGGCCAAGCGCCTCGGTGAGGCAGTTCATGGAGTTGGCGGTGAACATGCCCGAGCAGGAGCCGCAGGTCGGGCACGCCGAGCGCTCGATCACCTTGACGTCGTCGTCGCTGACCTTGGAGTCGGCCGCCGCCACCATGGCGTCGATGAGGTCGACGGCCTTGGTCTTGCCCTCGAGCTTGACCTTGCCGGCCTCCATCGGTCCGCCCGAGACGAACACGGCGGGGATGTTGAGCCGCAACGCCGCCATCAGCATGCCGGGCGTGATTTTGTCGCAGTTGGAGATGCAGACGAGGCCGTCGGCGCAGTGCGCGTTGGCCATGTACTCGACGCTGTCGGCGATCAATTCGCGCGACGGCAGGCTGTAGAGCATGCCGTCATGCCCCATCGCGATGCCGTCATCGACCGCGATGGTGTTGAACTCCTTGGCGACGCCGCCGGCCTGCTCGATCTCGCGGGCCACGAGCTGGCCGAGATCCTTGAGGTGGACGTGGCCGGGCACGAACTGGGTGAAGGAGTTGACGACCGCGATGATCGGCTTGCCGAAATCGGCGTCCTTCATGCCGGTCGCGCGCCAGAGGCCGCGGGCACCCGCCATGTTGCGGCCGTGGGTGGTGGTGCGGGAGCGATAGGCTGGCATGGCGGTTTCCGTCCTCGGGTTGGCTTGGGCTGGGCGGAAAAATGGAAGCCGCCTCAGGCCTTTCCGGCCGGATAGCGCACGGGCTGGCGAGGTGCAACGGGAACTTGCTCCGGACAGGCCTCCCCTGCTCCCGGCGCGGGCTACTGCCGCGCCCCCAACCGTCGTCCCGGACAAGCGCGCCTTAAAGCGCGCGCCGATCCGGGACCCCATAGCCGCAGGGGGTGGTTGTGGCGCGAAGCTGACAACTCCGAGTCTCCGTAATCACGTCCGCCGGTGGTTATGGGTCCCGGATCTGCGCTTACGCTTGTCAGGGACGACGCCGGAGGACGTCGCAACCGCCGGGCCCGTTGCCTATTGCAGCGTCGGATCAAGCCGGTCGCGCAGCCAGTCGCCGATCATGGAGACCGCCAGCGTCGTGACCACGATCGTGGTGGCCGGCGCCAGCATGATCCAGGGCGCCCGGGTCAGGTACTCCCGGCCATAGCCGACCATGTTGCCGAGGCTGGTCATCGGCGGCTGCACGCCGAGTCCAAGGAAGGACAGGCCGGATTCCATCAGGATCACCTCGGGAAAGACCAGCGTGGTCGAGACGATCAGGGTCGAGGCGATGTTGGGCAGGATGTGCCGGAGATAGATCCGCGACGGCGTCGCACCCAACTGGCGGACCGCGGCGGCATAGCCCTGTGCATTGGCCGAGATGGCCAATCCCCGCGCGATGCGGGCGTAGCGCTCCCAGCCGAACAGGCCCATCAGGCCGATCAAGAGCGGCAGCGAGTTGCCGAAGAAGGCGAGCACTGCGAGCGCCATGATCAGGAAGGGCATGCTGGCCTGGAAGTCGGTCAGCATCAGCACGAGCTGTTCGACGGCCCCGCGGAAATGCGCGGCCAGGAAGCCGAGCGTGGTACCGACCACGGCCGAGATCGCGGTGGCGCCGAACGCGATCAGCAGCGAAATGCGGATCGAGACGAGCAGGCGCGACAGCACGTCGCGGCCGAGCTCGTCGGTGCCGAGCCAATGCGCGGCATTGCCGGGCGCGGCCAGGCGATTGCGCAGATCAAGCTGGGTGAAGCCGTAGGGTGCGATCTTCTCGGCGAAGGCGGCGATCACCAGCATGGCGATGATCCAGGTGATCGCGAGTGCGACCGAGACCGGGATCGCCGGCAGGCTGATGCGGCGGCGAACGCTAGAGCCCTTTCCGTTCCGATGAAATCGGAACGGGGCTCTAGATTCTGGTTTTGACGCGTTTTCTTCACGCGAACCGGTATCCACTTCGCTTGAAAACGCTTCGGTATCCTTCAGCGTCGCGTCGGTCATGCGTGCGCCCCTTTGGCGCGCAGGCGCGGGTCGAGGAAGCCGTAGAGGAAATCGACGATCAGGTTGGACGTGACCATCGTCATCGCCACCAGCAGCAGGATGCATTGCACGACGGCGAGGTCGCGGTTGGCGACGGCGACGACGAGCAGGCGCCCTACTCCCGGCCAGGCAAACACACTCTCCACCACGACTGCGCCGGCGATCAGCGTGCCCACCATGAAGCCCAGAATGGTCACGGTGGGGATAGCCGCGTTCGGCAGCGCATGCGACGTCACCACCTTGCGCCATGGCACGCCCTTGGCCGAGGCGGTGCGGATATAGGGCTGGCCCAGCACCTCCAGCATTGCGCTGCGGGTGAAGCGCGCGAGCACCGCGGCGCCGCCGAGGCCGAGCGTCGCAATGGGCAGGATCGCGTGCCGCCAGCTCTCCTGCCCGCCCGAGGGCAGCCAGCCGAGCTGTACGGCGAAGACCAGAACCAGCACCAGCGCAAGCACGAAACTCGGGACGGTGAAGCCCGCGACCGCCGTCATCATCACGGCGCGGTCGATTCCCGAGCCCCGATGCAGCGCGGCGTAGATGCCGGCGGGAATGCCGAGCGCCACCTTGAAGGCAAAGGCCGGCAGCGTCAGCGCCAGCGTCGCCGGAATCCGCTCCAGCACGAGCTCGATTGCGGGCCTTCCGTCGCGCATGGAGCGGCCGAGCTCGCCCTTGGCGATGGCGCCGAAATAATCGAGATACTGAAACCAGATGGGATCATCGAGGCCCCAGGCCTTGCGGAACGCCGCGAGCACCTCAGGTGGCGCCTCCGGTCCCAAGATCATAAGCGCGGGATCGCCCGATAGCCGCAGCACGACGAAGGCGAAGGTGACGACGAGCACAATGGTGAGCGCCGCGCGTCCGATGCGAATGGCGAAATAGCGGCCCATCACGCCGCGTCCCGCGTTTCGGCGCCGGTGACCAGATGACAGGCGACCTGCCTGTTGCTGCCCACAGCCGAGAGCACCGGCACCTCGCTCGCACAGCGCCCGATCGCGCGCGGGCAGCGCGGGTGGAAGGCGCAGCCTTGCGGACGCGCGGCAGGGTTCGGCGGATCGCCCGCCAGCACGATGCGGCCGGCGCTGCGGCGGCCGGGCGCCGGCGAAGCCGAGACCAGGGCCTGCGTATACGGATGCTCGGGCCGCGCAAACAGATCATCGGCGCAGCCGATCTCGACGATGCGGCCGAGATACATCACGGCGACGATCGTGCTGATCTGCCTGACGACACGCAGATCGTGGCTGATGAACAGCAATGTCAGCGACAGCTGCGCCTGGAGATCGGCGAGCAGGTTCACCATCTGCGCCTGGATCGAGACGTCGAGCGCGCTGACCGGCTCGTCGCAGACCAGGAAATCAGGTTTCGTCGCCAGCGCCCGCGCCAGCACGATCCGCTGGCGCTGTCCGCCCGAGAGCGCGCCGGGATAGCGCGCACCATGCGCCGGCGTCAGCTCGACCGCGCGCAGCAGTTCGCGGACGCGATCTTCGCGCTCGGCAGGCGTGCCGAGATCGTGGATGTCCAGGGGCTCGCGGATCTGCGCAGCGACTGGCAGCCGCCGGTCCAACGCGCCCAGCGGATCCTGGAAGATCATCTGCATGCGTGCCCGCTGCGCGCGCCATGCGGCCGTTGCCGGCGCGGCCATCGGCTTGCCGTCGAACCGCACCTCGCCGCTGTCGGGCGGCTCCAGCCCGAGCACGATGCGGCCTGTTGTCGATTTTCCCGAGCCGGACTCGCCGACGAGGCCCAACGTCTCGCCCTTGGCAATCGTCAGCGACACGCCATCGACCGCATGCACGGCCGTAGCTCGGCCGAACATCCCGGAGCGCATCGCGTAGCTGCGCGCGATCGCGGACACCTCGACGAGCGGCGCGCTCATTCGGCCGCGATCCCGAGCAACGCGCGGCGCGAGGCCTCGGCGCGGATGCAGGCGACAGCGCGATCATCCGCGATCGGCGCCAAGCTCGGCGCGGAAAGTCCGCACGGCTCGGCCGCCAGCGTGCAGCGTGGCGCGAAGGCGCAACCGTCAGGCATCCGCGCGGGATCGGGCACGGTACCGGGAATGGCCGTCAGACGCCGCCGCGGCCCATCGAGCGGCGGCAGCGCGCCGATCAGGCCCTGCGCGTAAGGATGCACGGGATCGGCGAAGAGCTGATTGCTGGGTGCCTCCTCGACGATGCGGCCGGCATACATCACCGCGACGCGGTCGCAGTTCTCGGCGACGACGCCGAGATCGTGACTGATCAGGACCATCGCCATGCCGATCTCGCGGCGGACCGTGGAGAGCAGCTCCAGAATCTGGGCCTGAATGGTGGCATCGAGCGCGGTCGTCGGCTCGTCCGCGATCAGCAGGTCGGGATTTCCGGCGAGCGCCATCGCGATCATGATGCGCTGGACCTGGCCGCCGGAGAATTCGTGCGGATAGGCCGACAGCCGCCGCGCCGCATCGGGAATGCCGACTAGATCGAGCAGCCGCCGGGCCTCCGCTTTCACCGCCTCGCCCGAGAGATCGCGATGCAGCGCCAGCGCTTCGCAGAGCTGCCTGCGGATGGTCAGCACCGGATTGAGCGCGCTCGCAGGATCCTGGAAGATCATGGCGACCCGCCCGCCTCTGACATGGTCGAGCTCGGCGGCGGGCGCGCCAAGGATCTCGCGGCCGTCGAGCAGCACCGAGCCCGTGACCTGCGCGTGGCGCGGCAGCAGGCCCAGCGCTGCAAGCCACGTCACCGACTTGCCCGATCCGGACTCGCCGACGAGGCCGAGCGCCTCGCCCTTCTGCAAGCTGACGTCGACGCCACGCAGGATCGGCACGCCGTTGAAGGCGACCCGCAGGTCCCGGATGCTGACCAGCGGCGCCACCTCAAGCCTCGAAATTGCCGGCGCGGAAATCCATCGCGAAGGCGGGCGCTGCCTTCCACTTGATCGATTTCGGCTTGGCCGTGAACGTCGCGTTCTGGTGCAGCACCGTGTAGGCAGGGTCCTCGCGCTCGGCGATCTCCAGCATGCGGCGGAACGCCTTCTTGCGGGCCGCGCGATCGGTCGAGGTCTCCAGGAACTCCGAGAGCTTGTTCAGCTCGGTGTTGGTCCATTCGCCGATCTGCTGCTGCTGGCCGTTCGGCCCGTGCTGGGCGACCAGCGACGACACTGGATCGTTGAAGGCGGCCGAGTTCGACCAGTCGCGCACGGCGCGGGTCGGCGCGCGCTCCATGATCTGCGACCAGTTCTCCTTGGTCTCGATCTGCACGTTGAGGCCGACCGACTTCCACATCTCGACCAGCACCTGCGCGGTCGCGACCTGGTTGGTGTAGTAATTGTTGAGCAGACGGTAGGGGATCGGATCGCCCTTGTAATTGGCCTGCTTCAACAGATCCTGCGCGAGCTTGGGATCATAGGCCGGCACGCTCCAGTCGGCGTTGAACATGTCGCCGTAGAATTCCCATTGCAGGCCCTTCGGCACGCGGGTGCGGCCGGCCCACAGGCTGTCGACGATCGCCTGGCGGTCGATCGCATGGGTGAAGGCGCGCCTGACGAGCGGATTGGCGAGCTGGGCGTGGTTCTTGTCGAACACGGTCAGGCGGTGGTTGAGGATGGTGCCGCCCTGCACTTCGAACGCCGAATTCTTCTCGATGCCGGCGATCTGGTCCGGCGGGATGTCGCAGGCGAACTGATATTCGCCCGAGAGCAGCCCGTTGATGCGGCTCGCGACTTCAGGCACTTCTAGGAAGCGGATGCGCTTGAGCGGCGGACGGCCGCCCCAATATTCGTCATGGGCTTCCAGCGTCAGCGAGACGTCGGGCTTGAGCTCGACGACCTTGTAGGGACCGGTCGTGACGGGTTTGCGCGCCCAGTCGAGATAGCTCGCGGATTCTTCCCAGGCCCGACGGTTCATGATGTCGGAGCCGTAACGCGACAGCCGGCCTTCGATCGTGACGTCGGGTGTCGCGTTGTAGAAGCGCACCGTATACTTGTCCACAGCATCGACGCGCACGAGGTCCGGCCAGATGCGGCGGGCAACGGCGGGCACATCAGGCGGCAGTTCTTTTCCCGGACGCGGCGTCGGGATCTTCTCGAAGGCCTGGATGGTGGTGCGGCTCTTGGCCTCGGTCTCGCCGAACATGCGCTCGCGGCTGAAGGAGAAGAGGACGTCTTCGGCAGTGAGCTCGTCGCCATTGTGGAACTTGACGCCCTGGCGCAGCTTCACCTCGACGGTCTGGTCGTCGATGCGTCGCCACTCGGTGGCAAGTCCCGGCACGGCCTCGAGATTGCCGCGCCAGTTCTTGGAGATCAGACCTTCCCAGATCGAGGAGAAGAACACGCGCTCGCCGACATTGGACTGCTCACGTAGCACGTCGAGCACGTTCGCATTCGTGACCTTCTGCACGGCGATCGTCACCGACGGACGGTTGTCGCCTTGCGCGATCGCAAACCGCGGCAAAAGGATTGCGCTTGCGGCAGCGCCGCCGGATTTCAGGATGGTGCGACGGGTGAGCTTGCTCATGATGGTGACCCCTGCCCTTTGTGATGTCGGTTATTCGGCAAGCCCGAGCGCGGCGAGATGGGCTGCGCCAGCGCGGACGTCGTCGTGGTTGCGGAGTTCGAGGATCAGCCGCGGGTTGGACGTCAGCCGTCCCAGTGCGCGGAACACGGCGACCCACGGAACGTTGCCTTCGCCCGGCGCCCAGTGCCGGTCGGCAAAGCCGTCGGTGTCCTGGAGATGCACATGCGTCAGCATGTCGCCGGCGGTCTCGACGTAGTAATCGACCGGCGGCGCGCCGGTGGAGATGTGGGCATAATTGGCGTGTCCGGTATCGAGCGAGACGCGGACCTTGCTGCTTTCGAGCGCCTTGGCGAGACGGACGCGGTCGCGTGGATCCTTGTCCTCGATGTTCTCGATCACGATCTCGCAGCCGATCGTCTCGGCACGCGCGATCACTTCGGCCAGCGTCGCCTTGACGCGCTCGATCAGATTGCCGCGATTGTCCGGATAGAGATCGAGATTGTTGTGGTCCCAGGTCATGAACGGCGAATGGATCACCATCTGGGTCGCGCCGAGAAACTCGGCGGCATCGAGACCCTGAAGCAGGCGCTTGGTCACGGCCTGACGGATCATGGGATCGTGGCTGTCGATCTTGAAGCCCCAGAACGGGCCGTGAATGCCAAGCCGCCCGGTGTGGCCCGCAAGCATCTGCTTGATCTCGCCGGCGGTCGTGCGCCAGTCACTATCGAGCAGATCGGCGCGGAAAAAATCCTGGACCTCGAGATCGCGCTGCCGTTCCAGAAGCCAGTCGCGATGCGCAGGGATCGATTTGATGGACAATGCGGCGCCCAGCACCGGCTTCGACATGGCTTGCTCCTTGGCCGTCAGCGATGACGGGAGCAGCGCTAGACCAGTTCAATGACAGGCCGGTGAAACGCAGGTTCTTCAACGTGAGGAGATGTGGACATCCTGCCGCCGCCCGCTGCGGATTCAGGAAACAAGAGCAGCACCGATGCCGAACGAACACACGGCAAGCGTATTCATGTCCGTAGTGATCCGGAATGGAGTCCCAACCATAGTTCGCGTACATCGCCGGACATCGATCGGCGGCCACTTCCAGGGGCATCACCTCTGATCGCGCAACATGGGGTTGGGGGACCACATGGGGCGGGAGATTGAAGGCTGGGGCAAGGTGACGAGGTCCGGACTCCTAGGCACTCCGGACCTCGAAACTTTTCAGATTGAACACGATTTCGCGCCGTCCGGCTGTTCAGCCGGGCGGCGCGTTGTCGTTTCAGCGTCGTCTTCCGGTCTGGCACCTAAAGGATATTGTTTGAAACCGCTGCACACTTTTCCGGATCATGCTCTAGCGCGTCTGCGGCTCGATCGTCAGCGAACATTCTGTTCATGCTCCTGAGTGGGAAAGAGGAGCAAGCCCATCGGGCAGATCACGCCGGCCTCACATCGCCTCCTTGAGCGTGAGGCGGGCCGTGAATGTCACGGTGGTCTTCCCAACCAGCGCCATGCCTTCGACCTCGGCGCCGCCGGCCGAGTAACCGCCCGAGAAACCGCAAGTGACCTCCCTGCCGCCGAACGCGAGCGTCTTGCCAACGGCTTCGGTATGCTGATTGACGATCATGTCGCCCCGCCACTTGCCGTTCCGGTACGTGTAGCTGCCGGTGTAATAGAAATAGCTGTCGCCGCCCATGATGCGTCCGTCGCAGAGCACGACCACGCCCCTGGCCTGGCCACGCTTGCCGTCGCGCATCTCGATGTCGAAGATGTAGAGGCCGTTGACGACCCTGGCCTCCTCACCCGCTTCTGCCCCATCTCCGGCCGACATCCAATCGTCTCCCTTATGTCGATCCGCCACACCGATCAGTTCGGCACGTTCCTTTCGAGATCCTCGAGCCATGCCGCCGCGCTCGCGTCCGACGGCGCGCGCCAGTCGCCGCGCGGTGACAATGAGCCGCCGGCCGAGACCTTCGGTCCGTTCGGCATAGCCGAGCGCTTGAACTGGCTGAAAGCGAAGAAGCGGCGCAGGAACACCTCGAGCCAGCGCCGGATCTCAGGAAGATCGTAGGCCTTGCGCCGATCGCTTGGGAATGCCGGCGGCCACTCGCCCTTGGCGACATCCTTCCAGGCGTGCTGCGCCAGGAAGGCGATCTTGGAGGGACGCATGCCGAAGCGCAGCGTGTAGAACAGGTTGAAATCCTGCAGCTCGTAGGGGCCTACGGACGCTTCCGTGCTCTGCGGCTTCTCGCCAGGCTGCACCGGCACGAGCTCAGGGGAGATTTCGGCAGCCAGGATCGCGCCTAGCGTCCGGTTGACGTTGTCGCTGAACTGCTTCGAGGAGATCACCCAGCGGATCAGGTGCTGAATCAGCGTCTTCGGCACGCCGGCATTGACGTTGTAGTGCGCCATCTGGTCGCCGACGCCATAGGTGCACCAGCCGAGCGCGAGCTCGGAGAGATCGCCGGTGCCGATGACGATGCCGCCGTGATGGTTGGCGAGCCGGAACAGATAGTCCGTGCGCAGGCCAGCCTGAACGTTCTCGAAGGTGACGTCGTAAACCTTCTCGTCCTTGCCAAAGGGATGGCCGATATCCTTCAGCATCTGCGTCGCCGTGGTGCGGATGTCGAGCTCCTGCCAGGTCGTCTGCAGCGCCTGCATCAACGCCAGCGCGTTGGTCTTGCTCTCGCTGCCGGTGGCAAAGCCCGGCATGGTGAAGGCGAGGATGTTTTGGCGCGGCAGGCCGAGCAGATCGACCGCCTTGGCGGCGACGATCAATGCATGGGTGGAATCGAGCCCGCCCGAAACGCCGATCACGACACGCTTGGTGCCGGTGGCGCGCATGCGCTGCACGAGGCCGGCGACCTGGATGTTGTAGGCCTCATAGCAATCCTGCTCGAGCAGGCTCTCATCGCTCGGCACGAAGGGAAAGCGCTCGACCTTGCGCAGGAAGCCGATGTCGGCGGCCGGCGGCTTCAGCGCGAATGTCACCTTGCGGAAAAACGCCTCGCGCTGGCGGCGGTTGTCGTCGAACGTGCCCATCAGCGCGCGTTCCTGCCTGAGCAGGTCGAGATCGACGTCGGCATACGTGATCTGGCCACCCTGGCGGAACCGTTCGCCTTCGGCCAGCAGCACGCCGTTCTCGTAGATCGAGGTCTGGCCGTCCCAGGCGAGATCGGTGGTCGATTCTCCTGCTCCGGCGGCAGCATAGACATAGGCCGCGAGGCAGCGCGCCGATGTCGATTGGCACAGCAGCGCGCGCGAGCGCGCCCGGCCGATCGTGATCGGGCTGCCCGAGAGATTGATCAGCACGCTGGCGCCCGCGAGCGCGAGCTCGGAAGCCGGCGTCACCGGGATCCACATGTCCTCGCAGATCTCAACGCCGATGGTCAGGCCCGGGACGTCCTCGGCCGAGAACAGAAGGTCGACACCGAACGGCGCATGCAGCCCGCCAAAGGAGATCGTCTCGCCGGCGATGCCGGCGCCGGAGGCGAAATGCCGTCCCTCGTAGAATTCGCGATAGGTCGGCAGGTAGCTCTTGGGCACGACGCCGAGGATGTTGCCGCGATGAATGACGACGGCGCAATTGTAGATGCGATTGCCAAAGCGCAGCGGCGCGCCGACGATCAGGACGGTCATCAGCGTTGAGGAGGCCTTGACGATCGTCACAAGCCCGCGCTCGACCGCATCGAGCAGCGGGTCCTGCTTGACCAAATCCTCGATCGCATAGCCGGACAGGCACAGCTCGGGAAACACGGCAGCCGCCACCGACTGTTCGTGGCAGGCATTGGCCGCGGCCAGAATGGCCTTCGCATTGGCCGAGGGATCGGCCACGTGGGAGGTGGTGACGCAGGCCGCCACGCGCGCAAATCCGTGGGCGTAGATCGAGTGGAACGTCATCGAGCGCTGTACCTTCAATCCCTTGCAATCTCTTGCGCCGCCGGCCGCAGCCGTCAGCTCCACATCATATGTAGCCCATCGACCGGGGCCGGTGCAGGCCATCCGCCGTCATGCATAACGGATTTGCATATCGGCCGGTCGGCGCCCGCGACGTCAGGCGCTGCGGGCCAAGACGCCGGACAGATCGTTGCGCAGCCACTCGGCGATCCGGGGCCAAGCATGGACGTGGGTCCGCGCCCCCATGAACAGGCCGAGATGATTGCTCGGCTCGGAGGCTGCCGCAATGAACGCCGGCGGCGTGCCGACGAGACCCGCGGTGGCGAGCGCCTGCACAGCCGGAACGACATCGTCGTCCAGCCCGGCCAGCAGGAAAACCGGCGCCTTGACGTCCTTCAGGTCAACCGGGCGGCCGAGCGCAACGAATTGGCCGCCGGCAATCCGGTTCTCCCGGAAAATCCAGTTGACGATCTGAAGATAGTAGGTCCCCGGCAAATCGAGCGTCTCGGTGTTCCAGCGATCGAAGCGCGCGAGCAGGCTCGCGCCTTCCTCGTCCGAAAGCCTCCTCTGCAACGCCACTTCGATACCGTCGCTGTCAGGTGATTTGGACCAGAAGCGCAGCATCTCCTCGCCGCTGACATTGCCGCCGCCGCGTGCGACGAGCTGGTCGTAAACCAGCTCGGGCGCGTTGCGGGCGAGCCGCGACAGCGCCGAGTCGATCGACAGATCGACGGGAGCGCCGACCAGGACCAGCCGCCGCACCTTGGCCGGAAAGCGTGCCGCATAGAGCAGCGACAGCCAGCCGCCCTGGCACAGCCCGACGAGATCAACCGGCGCGCCGATCTCGTCGATGGCGACGTTGAGATCGGTAAGATAGCTGTCGATCGAGAGATAGCGCATCTCCGGCGTGGCTGACTGCCAGTCGGTGAGGTAGACGCGGTCGATGCCGCCGTTTTGCAGCGACTGCACCACGCTGTGGCCGGGCGCAAAGTCGGCGATCAGGGCCCGATGCAGCGCATAGGGCGCGCAGACCAGCGCCGGCTGGCCGGACCGCGTCTGCGTGAAATCGCGCAGGCGCATCGTCACAAGCTCCAGCGCAACCGTGCTGGGCGTCGTCCATGGCAGGCTGCTCTCGCCCTGCTCCGCAGCTCCGCGCTCCAGCCACCAGAAACAGGCGTCCATGGCGAGCTGCGCCGCCGCAAACGGCCACAGCAACGGATCATCCGGCGCATGCCCTGGTCCGCGTGGCTGTTTGCCGGTCTTCTCCACCATGGCTATCTCAATATCCTCACAGGAACGCCTCGAGGCTCACGACCGAGATGCCGCGATCCCTAAAACTCCGATGGGTCGCGGCCACGGAGCCGTCGAGATCGATGCCGCGACAGGCATCCTCGACGACGGCGACCTCGAAACCTGCCTGGCGGGCATCCTCCGCCGAGAAGCGAACACAGAAGTCCAGCGCGAGACCAGCGACGAAGACGGTCTTCAGCTTGCGCTCGCGCAAATAACCGAGCAGTCCGGTCGGCGTCTTATGGTCGTTCTCGAACAGCGCCGAGTACGAATCGATGCCGCGGCGGAAGCCCTTGCGCACCACCAGGCTCGCCCTGACAACGTCGAGCTCGCGGTGGAATTCAGCCCCCGCCGCCCCCTGCACGCAATGAGAGGGCCAGAGCACCTGGGTGCCGTAGTCGAGCTCGATGGTCTCGAACGGCTGCTTGCCGGCATGGTTCGTCGCGAATGACACGTGATCACGCGGATGCCAGTCCTGGGTCAGCACCACATTGGCGAATTTTTGGGCGACTCGGTTGATCGCGGGGACGACCTTTTCACCGCCGGGAACGGCGAGCGCTCCGCCGGTGCAGAAGTCGTTCTGCACGTCAATCGCCAGCAGCACGTCACGGTCGGAGATCTTCATGCAAGGCCTCATTCCAGCCGTCCGGGGACTGTAGGCACCGAGACGCTCGTCTCCAATGTCGATCTTCCCGCGCGGCTTCGCAACCATCGTACGCGCGGTGCGGCTTGTAAGAATGGACCGATCGTTCCTGAAATGAAACGGTTTGGGCTGGTCCGTGTTGACTAGCGGCACCCAAGGGCGGATTCTCGGGCATCCGCACCCATGCGGACTGCGTCGACAGCGTGGAGGAGAAGGGTTCCCGTGGCCTGCACGGCCGCGGCAGCCATATGGTCATGACGATCGGCAAGACAGGACAGATTCTTCTCGCCGATATCGGCGGCACCAACGCGCGCTTCGCGCTGAGCCAGGCCGAATCCAGCGACGGCGATCCGGCCGGACCGATCGACTATGTGAAGGTCGCCGACTTCCCAACCGTCCGGGAGGCCATCGTCGATGTTCTCGGACGCCAGTCCGGCGGCGAGCAGCCCCGAAGAGCCGTGCTGGCGGTGGCGGGCCCCGTGACCAACAATCGCTGCGTCATGACCAACAGTCCCTGGGTCATCGATGGCAACGAGCTGCAACCCGCGCTCGGCTTTGACAGCGTCCAGGTGCTCAACGACTTCGAAGTGATGGCCTGGTCCCTTCCCGCCTTGCAGCCTGCCGACCTGATCCCGCTTGGCGGACAGGATGGCCTGCCCGGAGAGCCGTTGCTGGTGATCGGGCCCGGAACCGGTTTTGGCGTCTCCTGTCTGGTCGAGCGCCATGGCGCACGGCTGGCGGTCGTGACCGAGGCCGGTCACGCCACCCTGCCGGCCGAGAACGAGCGCGAGGAACGCGTGATCGCCTGTCTGCGCAAGCGCCTTGGCCATGTCTCCATCGAGCGCGGCGCGCTCTCGGGTTCCGGCCTGCAAAGCCTCTATGAGGCCCTGGCGGAGGTCGACGGCGCCCAGGTGCCGCATCGCGATCCTGCCGCCATCACCAAAGCCGCGCTGGAGGGCCATTGTCCTGTCAGCCGCGCGACGCTCGACATGTTTTGCGCCATCCTCGGCTCGGTCGCGGGCAATCTCGCAGTGACGTTCGGCGCCCGCGGCGGCGTCTATATCGCCGGCGGAATCGTGCCGCGTTTTCCGGAATTCCTCGCGGCGTCCGCATTCCGGGCACGCTTCGAGGCCAAGGGACGCTTCCAGGATTACTTGCGCAACATCCCGACCAGGCTGGTGATCAAACCTGATGCGAGCTTCGTCGGCCTCAAGATGTTCGCCGAGCACAATCCAAATTGAGGGACGGAGCGTCCTTCTCGCGGGTTCCAGTAATTCACAGCTGATTGCAGCGGACAGGCGATTCTACGCAGGATCGTGCTTGCTTGCGCGTCTCCGATACGAAACAATCCTGCCGTGTGTGGCGTAGTTGCGGGGGCGTGGCATGCGTAAGCAGGATTTGGGTTTCGACTATCACCGCTATCACCGCCTGCTGCGCGAGGCGGATAACGAAGACAAGCGGCTGGCCTTGATCGAGCTCTTGATCGAGGAAAAGGCAAGAGACCGGCTGGCTGCCCAGCGCGCCTCCGATCGCGCCGCCATGACGGCCCGCACCATTGCCACGGTGCTGAGGAACGGCCGCAACTGAGACTTGCGAGCTCCTCCCGACGCGTGAGAACTCGGCGTGATTGCGACTTCGTTAACGATGCCTCGCAATCTGACGTCAAACTTTTTGCTCTAAGAGTTCCCTCACCTGAGGCAAATCAGGGTCAACAAAAGGGGGGAAGTGAACATGAGCATGATTTCGCTCGCCGTGATGCCGGCCGCCGTCGAAACGCGGTTCGCCGATTCATCGTTCAAGACCATCTGGCTGTTCTGCTGCACGGGCCTGGCCGTCTCGTTCGGCCTGATCGCGCGTGGCATCGATCTCAGCGCCGGTCTGATCTGATAGCGCACTGAGCTTTTTCGGCAAATGGCCGCCCCCGACGGGTGGCCATTTTCGTTGGCGGGCTCAGTGCGGCATCTTCGCCGTCACTCAGTGCGGCGTCTTCTTTGTGGCTTCCGGAAACATCGAATCGATCATCGCCTTGAGCTGATCCATTGCGATCGGCTTGCGCAGGATCGGCCTGCGCCGGAGCAAGGACGGCAGCAGCTCCGGCCCGTAGCCCGTCGCGAACAGGAACGGTTTTCCACGGCGCTCGATCAGGTCGGCGACGGGATCGACGTAAACGCCCATGAGATTGATGTCGAGGATGGCCAGATCGTATTGCGCGGTCATGGCAAACGCGCTGGCGTCGCGGACATTGTCCGCTTCCGCGACGACGTGGTGGCCGAGTTCCTCCACCATGTCCGCGATCATCATCCGGATCAACGCCTCGTCTTCGACCAGGAAAACGGAGAGTCCGTCCGCCATATCAACCCCGCAGTCAGCCTTACGAAGCTAACCATAACCGAATTGCGGAGAGGATTCACGAATTCGTGGCAGGCGCCGTTAATTCAGGCGCGCCTGATCCGATTCAACTTGATCAATCCAGTCCCCGCTCGTGGCTCAGGCGCACCATCTCCTGAATGAAGACCTGCTTCTGCTTGTCATCGAGGCTCGAATAGAGGGGCTCGGCGGCGTCGGCGACATTGCGCTGGTCGGCGGCCCGGTCGATCAGGAACTGCGCCTCGTTGCGCATCTGCTCGATGATGTCGTCTGGCGGATCGCGCTTGGCACGGGCAACCCGAAGGTTGAGCCGCTCTGCACCATTATGCCCCAGGTAGTGCATGGCGCTCGAGAAACCGTACCAGTGCTTCTCCTGATCAGGCGTGAGGTTCAGTTCGGTCTTGATCCGCTCGATGTAGGAGTCGCTGTTGGCGACGATCTGCTCCGCGGTCTGCTGCGGTGCGCCGCTCTGGGTCAGAACCGTAACATCCTTATTGTCCTTGTTGTCCGTGCCATTCGGCGCGGCGTTCTTCGCCTCCTTGCTCGCTTTGGCGCCCTTGCCCGCCTTGGCGGTCTTGGCATCCTTGTCCTTGCCCGGCTGCTTGGAATCCTTGCTCGCGTCCTTGCTGGCGTCCTTGGGCGGCGGCGCCTGATTGCCATTGTTGCCGACGCCGAGCACGCCGGTGAAGACGCCCACCACGCCGCCGATGGCGCCGCCGAGCACCCCGCCGACCGGACCTGCCGCCTTGTTTCCGGCGGCGGCTCCCTCCTGAACGCCTTTGACCAGACCTTGAGCATTCGCCACCGCGGCTGCGCCGAGCAGCAGCGCGAGCACGGACCCCAGCGCAAACCATCGTCGCAGGTGAAGCCGCGCTGGCAGCGCCGGTTTGATCATTCTCGTCTCCATCGTCGATCTGCTGGCCTGTCGGGCGAGAGCCACCCGCCAATTGCAACTCTATCGTTTCCGCCGCGCCGAGGTCCAGACGCGGACATTTGCTGTCCACGTCCGAAAAGTCTTTCGCGCGAAGCGGTTATGCAGGCTTATTCGAAACTGCGGCGTAATTGCGCACGGATCATTCGAGCCCGGTCGGTTAGAGTGTGCGTCGCAAAATGAACGCCCGCGGTTCGCCTGTAACCCATGGTCGTGAATGCGATCGCGAGGTGCCGGGCACACCCTTAGTTCTAGACGAGAAGCCGTTCGGCTTTCTCGACAGACGCGATCAATCATGATCTGATCGCGCTACCAATTTGCTGCGACCTGCGTGAATTGCCGACGCGGGCCGGCGGCACCAAGACGGCACTAATAACTAATAAGAAAATCCAACAAGAACTCGAAGAAAGAAGTCTCTCAGAGGAAACTCCAACAACAACACCCAGGCGAGGAAACGAGATGTCACGCAAGACACTGACGCGACGTCAATTTGTGGCTGCCACTGCAATGTCCTCCGCGGCGCTGATCACGGCGCCCTATGTCCGGGGCGCTTACGCCGCCGGCAAGCTCTCAATCGGCTTCTGGGACCATTGGGTGCCGGGCGCCAACAAGGCCTCGACCGATCTCGTCAACGAATGGGCCGCGAAGGAGAAGGTGGAAGTCTCCATCGACTACATCACCAGCAACAACAAGAAGATCGAGCTGACCGCCGCGGCCGAAGCCCAGGCCAAGTCGGGTCACGACATTCTGCAGATGCCGAGCTGGTGGCCGCAGGCCTATGCCGAGAATCTCGAGCCGCTCAATGACGTCATGGAGCCGCTCCTCAAGCAGAATGGCGAGGTCAACGGCACCGTCAAATATCTTGGGCAGTCGGGCGGCAAATGGCTCGCGGTGCCCGCGACCCCCGGCAGCCAGATCAAGGGCCCCTGCTCCCGCATCGATCTGATGAAGCAGCACGCCGGCATCGACGTGCAGGAGATGTACCCGGCCGGCGGCCCGCCCAAGGTCGAAAACTGGACCATGGAGACCTTCCTGAAGGCGGCCGAGGCTTGCCACAAGGCGGGCTTCGCATTCGGCATCGGCCTCGGCGAGACCACCGACAGCGTGGATACCGCCGGCGCAATTTTCCAGTCGTTCGGCGCCGAACTCGTCAACGCCAAGGGCGATGTCACGGTGAAGACCGATCAGGTTCGCCAGGCGATGGAGTTCTACAAGAAGCTGATCGCCTTCCTGCCGCCGGATGCACCGTCCTGGGATGACGCCTCGAACAACAAATGGCTGATCTCGGGCCGCGGCGCGATGATCCTGAATCCGCCGAGCGCCTGGGCCGTTGCCAAGCGCGATGCGCCACAGGTCGCCGAACAGTGCTGGACGCACGGTTTCCCGTCCGGTCCGAAGGGCCGGTTTGCGCCGTACCTGCCTTACTTCTGGGGCGTCTGGAGCTTCGGCAAGAACAAGGAGGCGGCCAAGAGCCTGCTCGTTCACCTGTCCGCGCCATCGTCGATCGAGAAGTTCGTCGCAGTGAGCGGCGGCTATGACCTGCCGGCTTACGCGAACATGACCAAGTTCAAGACCTGGGCGGAAGAAGGGCCGCCGAAGGGAACGCTCTTTCACTATCCGGACCCGTACAAGCATCAGACGCTGTCGATCGCGGCGTCGCCGGCGCCACCCAAGGTCGCACAGCAGATCTACTTCCAGGCGACGCTGACCAAGATGGCGCTGCGTTATGCGCGCGGCGAGACGATGGAGCAGGCGCTCGCCTGGGCCGAGGGCGAGTGCGAAGGCTTCATGCGGAGCTAGGCCGGGGAGTGACAGGGCGGCTCGCGCCATGTGCGTGAGCCGCCCGGGCTCCGTGGTCCAATCCGCCCGACCGTGAAACCGCATGGCCGGCTTCCCGGTTGGACAGCAGACAAGAAGACTGACCCAAGGACTCTGTCATGGCCGATGTCGTAGTTGAGCGAGCTCGCGTTGCCCGTGGGGCGGGCGCCCGCAGGGGATCGAGCCTGCGCAATGCGCTCGGGCGAAAATCGACGGTTGCGTTCTTCCTGACGCTGCCGCTGATCCTCCTGATCGCGCTGCTGGTGCTCTACCCCGCCTTCTACTCCGTTCATCTGGCGACGCTGAACAAGTCGATGACGAAATTCGTCGGCTTCGGCAACTTCACCTTCCTGTTCAAGCGCGAGACGTTCTGGATGGTGGTGGAGCAGTCCTGCATCTTCGCGATCACGGCCGTGATCTTCAAGGCGCTGATCGGCTTCATCGTCGCGCATTTCGTCCACAACATTCCCGCCAAGGGCCAGCGCAAATGGCGCGGCATGCTGCTGGTGCCCTGGGTGATCCCGCCGGCGATGAGCACACTGGCCTGGCTGTGGCTGTTCGACCCTTCCTACAGCGCCTTCAACTATACGCTGTCCTTCTTCGGCGTCGGCCCCATCCCCTGGCTCGGCGACACTTTCTGGGCACGATTCTCCGTCATCCTCGTCAACGTCTGGTACGGCGCGCCGTTCTTCATGATCATGTATCTGGCCGCGCTGAAATCCGTCCCCGATCAGCTCTATGAGGCCGCGGCGATCGACGGCGCCAATTGGTGGCAGCGGATCTGGTACGTCACCTTGCCTATGATGCGTAACATCATCGCAATCACCACCCTGTTCTCGCTGATTGTCACCTTCGCCAATTTCGACATCGTGCGCATCCTGACCTCAGGCGGTCCGCTGGATACCACGCATCTGTTCGCCACCTGGGCGTTCCAGGTCGGCATCCAGAGCAACGATATTCCGCTCGGCGCGTGCGTCTCGCTGTTCATGGTGCCGATCCTTGCCGTCGCAGCGATCTTCATCCTGCGCGATGTCTCCAAACGCGGGAACGAAGCCTGATGAGCTCACTTGCAATCGACAAGGCCGCCCCCACCCGCAAGGTCAAGTATGGCAGCATGAGCCGCGACCGCGCCTGGGCGCTGCGCTGGTCTTATTTCTTCCTCGTGCTGTTTGCGATCTTCTTCCTGACGCCGCCGGTCTACATGCTGATCACCTCGCTCAAGAGCAGTGCGGAGATCTCGGCGGCGACGAACCCCTGGTGGGTGTTCCATCCGACACTGTCGAACTATGTCGAACTCCTGACATCGAACCAGTTTTTGCGCTTCTTCTGGAATTCGTCGATCGTGGCGATCGCGGTCGTGATCATCACGATGCTGATCAGCATCCCCGCGGCCTTCGCGCTGGCGCGGATGAAGTTCTGGGGCTCGGCGACGCTCGCCACGGGCGTCTTCCTCACCTACCTGATCCCGGACAGCCTTTTGTTCATTCCGCTGTTCAAGATGCTCGCGGTCTTTCAGGACTATACGGGCATCACGCTGCTCAACAGATGGTACGTCCTGCTGTTCATCTATCCGACGCTGACCGTGCCGTTCTGCACCTGGATCATGATCGGCTATTTCGCCTCGATCCCGAAGGAGCTCGATGAGGCCGCCCTCATCGACGGTGCCTCCTGGCTCCAGACCCTGACGCGGATCTTCATTCCCGTCGCCCTGCCCGGCCTGATCGCCGCGACGATCTTCGCCTTCACCGTCTCCTGGGCGCAGTTCCTCTATCCCCTGGTGTTCACGACGTCGGTGGACCAGTTCGTGCTGCCTGTCGGCATCACCACCACGCTGATCAAGGGCGACGTGTTCAACTGGGGGCAGATCATGACCGGCGCGCTGCTCGGCGCCGCGCCACCGCTGATCATCTACGCATTCCTGATGGACTACTACATTGCCGGCCTGACCGCCGGTGCGACAAAGGGTTGATGACTCATGGCTGACGTTGCTTTGCGGAAGGTAGTTAAACGTTACGACGATGTCGAAGCCGTGCGCGGCATCGACCTCGATATCGCCGATCATGAGTTCATCGTGCTGGTCGGCCCCTCCGGCTGCGGCAAGTCGACCACGCTACGCATGATCGCAGGGCTCGAGGACATCAGCGACGGCGACATCATGATCGGGGGCGACGTCGTCAACGACGTGCCGCCAAAGGACCGCGACATCGCCATGGTGTTCCAGAATTACGCGCTCTACCCGCACATGACGGTCGCGGAGAACATGTCGTTCGGCCTGCGCCTCAAGCACTATCCCAAGGCCGAGATCAAGGCGCGGGTGACCGAAGCCGCCCGGCTTCTCGACATCACCGACCTGATCGACCGCAAGCCGAAACAGCTCTCCGGCGGCCAGCGCCAGCGTGTCGCGATGGGCCGGGCCATCGTGCGCAACCCGAAAGTCTTCCTGTTCGACGAGCCGCTGTCCAATCTCGATGCCAAGCTGCGCGTACAGATGCGGATCGAGATCAAGAAGGTCCACCAGAAGGTGCGCACCACCACGGTCTACGTCACCCACGATCAGGTCGAGGCGATGACGCTGGCCGACCGCGTCGTGGTGATGAACAAGGGCCGCATCGAGCAGATCGGCACGCCGAACGAGCTCTATCACAAGCCGGCGACACGCTTCGTCGCGGGCTTCATCGGCTCGCCCGCGATGAACTTCATCCCGTGCCGGCTCGAGGATGTCGGCGGCACGCTTCAGATCCGTCTCACCGACCGTATCGCTTTCCCGCTGCCGCCGGCCCGCGCCGCACGCTACAACGCTCTGCCGCGCACCGAGAAGCTGCTGCTGGGCCTTCGCCCCGAGCACCTCACCGAGTCGCATGCGCATCTGGAGCCCGGCGTCGAAACCTTCGAGACCGTGCTCGACGTGACCGAACCGATGGGGATGGAGACGCTGGTCTATTTCGGGCTCGACGGCACGCCGGTCTGCGGCCGCGTCAATCCCAATGCCGGCGCCAAGGACGGGGCACCCATGCGTTTGGCGATGGACCTCAACAACATGCACCTGCTAAACGAGGCGTCCGGCGTCGTGTTGTGACGGCCGGACAAGAAACTCGCGCAGGCAGGGGACGATGGCGACCAACAAGAAGAAGATTTTCGTTACACAAACTTTGTCGCAAGGGGCACGCGCCCTCCTCACCCAGCGGGACGATATCGAGCTCGTCGAGTTTTCGAACCTGATCTCGGCGAAGGACTTCGAAGCCTTGCTCAAGAGCCATGCGCCGGTCCACGGCGTCGCGCTCGGTGCCACTGCCTTCGGCGAGACCGAGCTGGAGGCGTCCGGCGACATGAAGGTGGTGACCCGCATCGGCGTCGGCTACGACGCCGTCGACGTGCCCGCCCTCTCCCGCCGCAAGGTGCCGTTGATGGTCGCGGGCAGCGCGAACTCGCCCTCGGTCGCGGAAGCGGCGCTGTTCATGATGCTGACGCTGGCCAAGCGCGCGCAGGAGATGCACGCCTGCGTCAAGGACGGCAAATGGGCCGACCGGCTCGGCATGCTGCCGTTCGATCTCTACGGCAAGACCGTGCTGATCGTCGGCTTCGGCCGGATCGGCAGTCGCACCGCCAAGCGCTGCCTGGCGATGGAAATGAACGTGCAGGTCTACGATCCCTACAAGGGAGCCGCCGAGATCAAGGCCGCGGGCTGCGAGCCCGTCGCCGATCTCGATGCCGCGCTGCCCCATGCCGATTTCGTCACCATCCACTGCCCGAAGACGCCCGAAACCACCGGCCTGTTCGATGCGGCGCGGATCGGCCGGATGAAGCCGAGATCCTATCTCATCAACACCGCGCGCGGCGGAATCGTGAAAGAGGCCGCGCTCTATGACGCGCTCACTTCCGGAAAGATCGCCGGGGCCGGCATCGACGTGTTCGAGGTGGAGCCGCCGCCGCTCAGCAACGCATTGTTCGCGCTGCCCAACGTCATCATGGCTCCGCATGTGGCCGGCGTCACCGTCGAGGCCGTTCAGCGCATGAGCGAGCAGACCGCGCGCAACATCCTGAGTGCGCTGGACGGCGATCCCATCCGGCAGAACGTCATCAATCAGGACGTGCTGGGCTGAGTGAGCCAATGGTCGGGCGGCCCGTCCGCCCCGCCTTCGGAAGGCCAGAAAGCGTCCCATTTTGGTGCAGATCAAGCCCCAACTCAGCCTTAATCAAACGCGCGTAATGAGAGCGAAGCGCGGCGGTGGCGGGACAGACTGGCCGGCGCGTCGAGCTGGAGGATGGACCCTTGGCAGAGATCGACCCGACTGACCACGCGCTGGCGACCATCGCCAGCATTCTGGAACACCCCGAGCACGTTCTGGTCGTTCGCGAGACCGAGACCGAAATGGTCGTCGCCGGAGAGCGTGAGCACATGGCCAACGACGAGCAGCCAGCTGTCGACGAGCATCCGGTGGTCGAGGAGCAGCCGCTGGTGCCGGAGCACACCGATGCCGACGGCTACAGCAAGATCGGCCCCGGCCCGATGGTCGCGATCCGCCTGAAATGGACGGTCCATCGCGGCGATGACGGCCAGTACTACGTCCATGAGACCATCGGCGAGCAGTCCGCCCCCGTGGTCAGCGGCCCGATGACGAGCGAGGCCGCCGTGCATTTCGTCGATGCGCAGGAGCACGAAGCGCATCGGCGCTTCGAAGAGCTGCGCAGCGAGATCGCCGGCCGCAGCTCGCTTGCCGACTATGAGCGCAAGGGCGAAGCTTAAGGCAGCTTGCAGACCGGATGTCTCTGCACCTCTCCCCGTCGGGGAGAGGTGAACATGCCTACCTGCGCCCGAGATAATCCTTCTTCACGAGCTCGACGCCGGCGTGCCGCAACAGGTCGTAGGCCGTCGTCACGTGAAAGAAGAACTGAGGGACGCTGAACGTCAGCAGCAGCGTCCGCCCGGTGAAGGGCAGCTCGGTGCCGTTCTTCAGCTTGAAGAAGACATTGCGTTCCGCCGCGGCGTCGATCGCAGCGCGCGGCAGGCTCTCGATGAATTCGATCGACGTCGCGATGCGCGCCTGAAGCCCGGCCATGTCGTGCTCCAGCACCGGCAGCGTGACCGGCTCGCGCTCGGCCAGCAAGGCCGGGGCGACCACGGCATGGCGGCAAGCCTCACCGACCTGCTGCGCCAGATCGTACATGTTCGGCGCAAGGCGCATACCGAGCAGAACCGCCGGATTGAACTTGCGGGTCTCGGCATAGGCGACACCCTTGTCGAGCAATCCGGACAGGTTGCGCAAGTTAGGCACGAAGAGGCCGACCGAGGCCTCGTACATCGAGATCGTCACCTCTGAATTCCCTTCAATTCTGCCTCGCCAGCGACGGGCATCTGGTCTAAATCCACGCCTCAAGAGCTGCACAATGACAGCTCGGGCATGGGTGGAAAAGAGATGATCGTTCGAATCTGGGCGGCTTTGGCCGTGGCGTTGCTGGTAAATGTCTCGGCGCATGCGCAGCAGGCGCCCTCGCGCCTCGACGAGATCGTCAAGCGCGGCACATTGCGCGTCGGTATGACCGGCGACTACAAGCCCTTCACCTATCTGGACAAGACCACGCAGCAGTTCAGCGGCTTCGACGTCGACATGGCGCAGGCCCTTGGCAAGGCGCTCGGCGTCAAGGTCGAATTCGTGCCGACGGCCTGGCCGAAGCTGATGAAGGATTTCGAGGCCGACCAGTTCGACATCGCCATGGGCGGTGTCTCGGTCACGCTCGACCGGCAGAGGAAGGGCTTCTTCTCCACGCCGATCATGCGCGAGGGCAAGACGCCGATCGCGCGCTGCGCCGACGTCGGCAAGTACCAGAGCATCGCCGACATCGACAAGAAGGGCACCCGCGTCATCGTCAATCCCGGCGGCACCAACGAGCGCTTCGCCCGCGCCAACATCAAGGATGCCGAGATCACTGTCTTCGCGGACAACACCGTGATCTTCGACGAGATCGCCAAGGGCAATGCCGACCTGATGATGACCGACGCCTCCGAGACGCGCTACCAGCAGAAGCAGCATGCCGGCGTGCTCTGCGCGGTGCATCCGGAAAAGCCGTTCGACTTCTCCGAGAAGGCCTACTGGCTCCAGCGCGACATGGCGCTGAAGGCCTTCGTCGACCAATGGCTGCATATTTCCATGGAGGACGGCAGCTACCGGAAGATCTACGCGACCTGGTTCGACTAGGCCGCGTCGTCCTGTCGCTCGCTTCGGCCAAACTGTGGACGGGTTCCGGGCGTATTGAACCCGAACGCACCGCAGCACGACTCATACGGATGAAAGTGATCTAGGTCACTTTTTGCGATCGAACCGGAGCGTATGCGTCGGTCCGGGGACCATCTGTTCAGGAGATGCGAAATGAGGAAGCTGTTGGCCACGGCCGCATTCCTATTGGCGAGCACGGCTGCTCAGGCACAGTACACCTTCGAATATGGCGGGCGCACCATCCGGATCGATCCGGACCGCGGCACAGTGCAGATTCCCGGCGTGTACGACAACACCGGCCAGGGCAAGGCCAAGAAGGCCAAGAAGAACGAGCAGGCGCCGCAGCAAGCCACGGTCGATCCGCAAGCGCCTGCGGCTGCTCCGGCACCGGCTCTCGCTCCCGCAGCCGCCGTGCAGGCGCCTGCGCCCGCAGCAGCGGCGCCGCCTCCCGCTCCGCCACCACCGGCCCCGCCGCCGGCCGTCACTGCCAACAACACGCCGGCCGCCACGGCCTTGGTGCCGCCGCCTGCGCCGCCTCCGGCCCCTGCTCCCGTCGAGCAGCAGGCAGCGCCCGCTGTGACCCCGCCGCCCGCCCCGACCGTGGCTGCCGCACCACCGGCGCCGCCTCCGCCACCCGCCCCGGCGCCTGCGCCCGCTCCCGTTCAGGCGGCTGCAGCCACGCCTGCTCCGGCAGCCGCGCCCACGCGCGATCTGAATTCGCCGCTGGGCGTCTGGCTCACCGAGGAGAAGGAAGGCAAGGTCCGCATCGAGCAATGCGGCACCAATCTCTGCGGCTATTCGGTCGACTCCAAATCGAACCAGAACGGCGAGCAGGTCCTGATCAACATGAAGCCCGGCAAGGACCAGAAATGGTCAGGCCGCATCCTCGATCCCAACTCCGGCTCGACCTACGATTCGACGATCGCGATGAAAGGCACCGACCGGTTGCGCGTGCAGGGCTGCGCCTTTGGCGGCATGTTCTGCGGCGGCCAGACTTGGACGCGCGTGAACTGAGTTTGGCTTCGATGCTCTGATCAGAACGAGGGGCCCGTGATCCGGGCCCCTTTGCGTTGTCCGCGGTGTGATGGCGAGGTGAGCCACCTCACAGAGCCTGCTGCAGGCGTGAGCCCGCTCACATCGCCGGTTCTGCGAGCCGTGCCACGTTCCCCTGCATGGTCAACCACAGGGGCGTGCCATGAACGGCATTCGCACAGGACTCTTCGTTACGCTTGTCGCCATTGCCTTTCCGCTGACACAGGCCGGTGCCACGACAAGCACTTTCGACGGCACATGGAATGTCCGCATCTCGTCATCGAGCGAGACCTGCGGCAACGGCGCGACCGTCGCGATCGGCATCAACAATGGTCAGATCGCATCGAGCAGCGCCGCGGTGACGGCGTCGGGCCGGGTCGCCGATGCCGGCAGCATCAATGTCACCTTAAGCACCGGCATCAAGCGCGCCGTCGGCTTCGGCCGGCTCAGCGGCACGTCAGGCTCCGGCACCTGGCGCGGCGCCATGTGCACGGGGACGTGGACGGCGGAGCGGATGTAGGTCTTGTGTCCCGGACCCGGCGCGGCGCGAAGCGCCGTGACGCTGAGCCGGGACCCAGCAGTGTCAATCCCTCGGACGAGTCTGGGCCCCGGATCGGCAACGCATCACCAAGGGCGATGCGTCTTGTCCGGGGCACGGGACTAGCCGACCGCCGCCCCATACTCCGCGTCGGTCACCGGCTCCAGCCAGGTCGAGTAGACGCCGTCGAGCGCTTCCTGCATGGCGATGTGGCACATGCCGTTGCCCGGCGACGCGCCGTGCCAATGCAATTCGCCCGGCGGAATCCAGACGGTGTCGCCCGGGCGGATCTCGCGGATCGGGCCGCCCTTGGACTGGACGCGGCCGACGCCGGAGATCACGTAGAGCGTCTGGCCGAGCGGATGGTGATGCCAGTTGGTGCGCGCGCCCGGCTCGAACGCGACGCGCGAGCAGTTCAGCCGTGCCGGCGCGGGCGCCATGATGACGGGGTCCTGCCACACGGTGCCGGTGAAGTGTTCATTGGGCGCGCGGCGGGTCGGCCGCGTGCCTGCAACAGTGATTTCCATTGGAATTACCTCGCTGCTTCCCGATTACTTCTTGCTGGCGGCGTAGCGCGCCTTGGTCTCGGCGTTCATGGGATAGAGGCCCGGCAGCACGGCGCCGTTGTTCACCTCGTTGACGATCCAGGCCTCCATGCGCTCCTGCTCGACGCCCTCGGCGAGCACGTGATCGAGCATCGCCTGCGGGATCAGCACGCAGCCGTCCTGGTCGGCGACCACGATGTCGTTCGGGAAAACGGCGACGCCGCCGCAGCCGATCGGCTCGCCCCAGCCGACGAAGGTCAGGCCCGCGACTGAAGGCGGCGCGGCATAGCCGTCGCACCAGACCGGAAGATTGGTGCCGAGCACGCCCTCGACGTCACGCACGACGCCGTCGGTGACCAGCGCGGTCACGCCGCGCTCGACCATGCGCGCGCAGAGGATGTCACCGAAGATGCCGGCATCGGTGATGCCCATGGCATCGACCACGGCGATGCAGCCTTCGGGCATTGCCTCGATCGCGGTGCGGGTCGAGATCGGCGACGACCAGGATTCCGGCGTCGCCAGATCCTCGCGCGCGGGCACGAAGCGCAGGGTGAAGGCCGGTCCGACCAGGCGCGGCAGGCCTGGGCGCAGCGGCCGCGCGCCGCGCATCCACACATTGCGCAGGCCCTTCTTCAGCAGGACCGTGGTGATGGTGGCGGTGGTGATGCCGGCGAGGGTCTTGCGGGCTTCGGGGGACAGCGACATGGAAACAGACGAGCTCCGGATGGGCGGGAAAGAACGCGCGCATCTTGCGAGCCCCAGCCCTTGCGTCAAGGGCCAAGAGGCTAGCAATAACGCAGGACCGCTGGGCTATTATGCGACGCGATAACAAGGCCTTATCGCTTCCCCCAGCATTAATTTATTGGACTTGCGAGCGCATTTACGCGAAGCAGGAAGAAGCGGAACTCGAACGCAGGGGGCCGCATTCTTCAGAAGCCCGATTTCGACAGCTCATGGCCGCGACGCTTCCCCCGCCCCGCCTTCTGCCCAGTGGCGACAGCGCCGTCACGGTCGAGTTCAGCCGCACCATCGATGACGATGCCAATCAGCGCGTGCTTGCGCTCGACAAGGCGCTTGCAGCAAGCCCGATCGACGGCATCACTGAAGCCGTGCCGACCTATCGCTCGCTGCTGGTGCACTACGATCCCGGCAAAATCGGTTTCGATACGCTCGGCGACAAGCTTATCGCGCTCGCCAGCCAGAAGCTGCCGCCAGCGACAAAGGCGCGCCGCTGGCGCATTCCCGTCGCCTATGGCGGCGAGCACGGCATCGATCTCGAGGATGTCGCCAAGGCGCTGAGCACCACGCCGGACGACATTGTCGCCCGCCACGTTGCCGGCGACTACAAGGTCGCCATGATCGGCTTCACGCCGGGCTGGTCCTACCTCAGCGGCCTCGACAAATCCCTCCACATGTCGCGGCGGCAGAATCCGCGCGTGCTGACGCCCGCCGGCACGATCTCGATCGGCGGCGTCCAGGCCGGCATCCAATGCCTGGCCGCCCCGAGCGGCTGGCACCTTTTGGGCCGCACGCCGGTGCGGACCTATCAGCTCCACCGCAATCCGACCTTCCTCACCGAACCCGGTGATCGCGTGACGTTTTTCGCCATCGACCACAAGACGTTCGAGGAATTGGACCGCGCTGCGGAAGCTGGCGAGATCATCGCCGAGCAGGTGGTCGCATGAGCCGGCTCGTCGTCGCCAGCATCGGCCCTGCAAGCTCGGTCCAGGATGGCGGCCGCCACGGCGCGCAGCGCTACGGCCTGACGGTGAGCGGAGCGATGGACCGGCTGTCGCTTGCTGCGGCAAACACGCTTGTCGGCAACGGGCCGTTTGCGGCCGCAGTCGAGATCGGTCCATTCGGCGCCTCCTTCACCGCCCGTGATGGTGCCGTGCGCGTCGCGATTTCAGGCGCGCCGCGCAATGCGGATATCGCCGGAAATCCGATCGCGATGGACACATCGGTGACCTTGAAGGATGGCGAGACGCTGACGCTGGGCTTTGCCCGCGGCGGCGCCTTCACCTATCTCGCCATCGAAGGCGCTATCAAGGGCGAGGCGGTGTTCGGCAGCCTCGCCGTGAATGCGCGCGCGGGCCTCGGCAGCCCCTACCCGCGCCCGCTGCAGGCCGGCGATGAGTTCAGCGTCGATGCCGCCAGCGGCGCGAGCGAAGTGCGGATCGAATTGCCGAAGCCCGTGGGCGGCCCGATCCGTGTTCTGCTGGGTCCGCAGGACGACGAGTTCGACGATGCCAACAAGGCGCTGTTCCTGGACAGCGAGTGGAAGATCTCGGCGACCTCCGACCGCATGGGCTACCGGCTCGAGGGCCCCGTGATCAAGCATCTGCACGGCCACAACATCGTCTCCGACGGCACCGTCAACGGCAGCATCCAGGTGCCCGGCAACGGTGCGCCGATCGTGCTGATGATGGACCGCGGCACCTCCGGCGGCTATCCGAAGATCGCAACCGTGATCACGGCCGATGTTGGCCGGCTGGCGCAGACCTCGGCGGGAACCGCATTCCGCTTCAAGGCCGTCAGTATGGCCGAGGCGCAGGACGAGGCGCGCAAATTCGCGCAACTGATCCGCAGCCTGCCCGATCGCCTGCGCTCTGCCGACACCGTCGCGCTCAACATCGAGGCGCTCAGCGATGCTAACGTTGCGGGCTATGCCGTGAGCGCCGTCGACGCAGGGACGTGGCAGGTCGCGGCGGAACCGTAAACGGCAACAAAGACCAGAGGCGGAGAGCACCCATGAAGACGATCGATCTCAATTGCGACCTCGGCGAAGGTTTTGGCACGTGGGAGATGGGCAATGACGCCGCCATGATCGAGCTGGCGAGCTCGGTCAATGTCGCCTGCGGCTTCCACGCCGGCGACCCCGACATCATGCGCCGGACGGTGGAGCTCGCGAAGGCGCGCGGCGTCTCGGTCGGCGCGCATCCTGGCTACCGCGACCTGCACGGCTTCGGCCGGCATCCGATCGCCGGCCTGAAGGCCTCCGAGATCGAGAACCTCGTCGCCTACCAGATCGGCGCGTTGCAGGCGATCGCGACCGCGGCCGGGCACAAGGTGACGCATGTGAAGGCGCATGGCGCGCTCTCCAACGTCGCCTGCGAGGACGACATGACGGCGAAGGCGATCGCCGCCGGCATCAAGGCGGTCGATCCCAGCCTGATCTTCGTCGTGCTCGCCAATTCGAAGCTGGTGAAGGCCGGCGAAGCGGCCAATCTGCCGATGGTGCACGAGGTGTTCGCCGACCGCGCCTATGAGGACGACGGCAACCTCGTCTCGCGCAAGAAGCCCGGCGCGGTGCTGCACGATGCGAAAGTGATCGCCGATCGCGTCGTGCGCATGGTGCAGGACGGCGCGGTGGTCTCGGTGACGGGCAAGGTGATCAAGATGCGCACCGATACGGTCTGCATCCACGGCGACACGCACGGCGCGGTCGAGATCGCGCGCAGTGTGCGTCAGGCGTTGAAGGAAGCGGGAATCGAGGTCGCGCCGTTCAAGCGCGGGGCGTGAGGCACTGCGGTGCCGGTAGCAACCATTAAACGCCGAGGAGTTTTTCAGTCCACGGCGTTCCGCGTTGCACGACGGTGTTGGCATAGATGAGCAGCTTGCGCGCGCATGCGATGAGAGCGGCATTGTGAGCCTTTCCGGCCGCAGTCAGGCGGGCATAGAGGGCCATGACGGCCTTGTTCCAGCGGAAGGCCGCAGGCAGGGCTGCCGCAAACAGAGAGCGACGCAGGCGAGCGCGGCCGCCGGCGATACGGCGTTGGCCCTTGTACTGCCCGCTATCGTTGTCGAAGGGAGCCAGCCCGGCAAGGGCTGCGACTTCCTCCCGGCTGACACGGCCGAGTTCAGGCATGCGGACCAGGAGGGCCAGTGCCGTGCGCTCACCGATCCCGGGAATGCTCATCACGAGGTCAAGGCGGACAGCGAGATCGTGGTGAGCGCGTAGTTGCTTGGCGAGGTGACGGATTTGGGAGAGCCGCCTTGCCTTCAACCGGGCAATGTCATCCAGCACGATGCGGCGTAGCCGAGGCTTCTCGAGATGCTCGAGCCGGGTCTTGAAGCGCTTGATGTCGTCCTCGATCTGCTCGAGGAAGGTGAGCTGCTCGGCGAGCTCCGCCAAGCGCGGATCCGGCGCACTCCTCACCTCTTCGAGCGATGCCGCGCAGGCAGCAATCAGCGCGGCATCCAGCGTATCGTTCTTGGCGCGACGCAATCGGGAGCGGCCGAACGCCTTGACCTGGATCGGCTGCAGCACCAGCACGATGACGCCGGCCGCACGCAAATGCTCCACTACCCCACGCTCGTAACCGCCGGTCGCTTCGATCCCGACTCGCTTGACGCCAGCTTTGGTCAGCAGCTGCACCAGCTTCCGCCAACCGGGAAGGTCGTTGGCGACCTCCCAACCCTCGTCTCGACCATGAACTACAATGTCGAGCTTCGCCTTGGACGTATCGATTCCCGCTGTCGTCGTGCTAGTCTGTGCCATCTTCGTCGACCCTGCCTTGTGAAGCGAACCTGATTGTTCCGGCAACCATCCGGGTCCGATGAAGGTGCTGGCGCGATCCTGCTACGGGGCAGCCACAAACTGCTCAGGGTGGGCGCGATCCGATCGCCAGCGGCCTGCCGCGGGTTGCAGCCGCGGCAGGCCATTCCTCACGGAACACGCCGACAATATCTGATTGCGCTATTACAAGGGTGGGCAAAGCGGAGCGTGCCCACCAATTTGAAGTTCATGGTATTGAAGGATGGTGGGCACGGCGCTGCGCGCCTTTGCCCACCCTACGAAGTCCATCAGAACGGATGCACCGAGAGCGTGCCGAACACGATCGCCGCGATGACGGCAAACGCGCTATAGAGCGCGGCATGATGCATGCTCGCCCCGGTCCGCCGCGAGAGCGAGCGCGCGTAGAAATGCAGCCTGGCTTCCGCCGATAGTTCGCGCATGGTCGATCTCCAACGCCCCATTTGTGGGATTATGAAGGATCAACCCTGGCGGGAGGCAAGACAGCAGCGCAAATAGCGATGCGCCTCCTCTGACGACGCCACATCGCAGATGCAAATTCTCTCTACGTGCGGGTTCCGAGAATCTTATTCGTTCAAATCCGAGCCAGTTGGAACCGGCCCGGATGACGGTGTGGTGACAGCAGGCTTAGTAGACGTCAGCCTGGAAGCGGCCGGTCTTCTTGAGCTCGGCGACGAAACTGACGGCTTCGTCGGTCGAGCGCGCGCCGAACTGGGCGACGATGTCGACCAGCGCACGCTCGACGTCCTTGGCCATGCGCTTGGCATCGCCGCAGATGTAGAGATGCGCGCCTTCGGCGAGCCACGTCCACAATTCGCGGCCGACCTCGCGCATGCGGTCCTGCACATAAAACTTCTTCTCGCCATCGCGCGACCAGGCCAGTGACAGGCGCGTGAGCAGACCCGACGTCTTCATCGCGTTGAGCTCCTCCTGGTAGAAGAAGTCGCAATCGCTGCGCTGATGGCCGAAGAACAGCCAATTCTTGCCGGGCGCGCCGGTGGCCTTGCGGTCGAGCAGGAAGGCGCGGAACGGCGCGATGCCGGTGCCGGGGCCGATCATGATGACTGACGTCTTCGGATCCTGCGGCAGGCCGAAGGCGTGTGCCTTCTGCACATAGACGTTGAGCTTCTCGCCTTCGGCAATGCGATCGCCGAGGAAGGTCGAGGCGACGCCGAGGCGCTTGCGCTTGCCAATCACGTAGCGGACGGAGTCCACCGTCAGCGACAGCTTTCCGGGCGTCGCGTTGTGCGAGGACGAGATCGAGTAGAGCCGTGGCTGGAGCGGCTCCAGCGCCTCGACGAAGGCCTCCGGGTGCGGCCGCGTGCCCGAAAACTTCTGCAAGGCCGCCATGACGTCGAGGGTGGCGGCATCGCCATCGGGATCCTCGCCCTGCGCCAGCGCTCGCGCCTTCTCGCGCTGCGCGCCGCCGGTGATGAAGGAGATCAGCTCGAACAGCGTGTCGGGCGCCGGCGACAGCGAGACGTCGTCGATCAGCACCTCGCGCAGCGTCTTGCCGTTGACTTTGGTGGTGTGGGAGGCGCCGAGCAGCGCGATGATCTGGTCGACGAGGCCGACATCGTTGCGCGCGAACACGCCAAAACTGTCGCCGACGACGTAGTCGAGCTTGCTCTCGGAGAGATCGAACTCGATGTGATAGGTTTCCTTCTCCGACTTCCCCTTGTTGAGCAGGCGGCGCGACAGGAAGGTTGCGGCAACAGGGTTGTCGCGTGAGCGGCCCGGCTCTGCGATCGTCACGGTCACGGCCGGCGCCGGAGCGTCCGCTTTGTCCGCCGCTTTGGCCACTGGCGCCTTGTCGAGCTCCTCGTACAGGGACTTCAGCATCCGCGCGGTTTCCTTGCCGCCGGGGACGCAGAGGTTGAGCCGTGCTTCGCTGCGGCTCGCGATCGCCTCCGAATAGTCGTGGCAATTGTAGCCGCACTGGCCGCAATCCTGCTGCGCCATCGCCGCCATCATCTTGCGGCGCACGGGACGGCCCTCGGCGAGCTTCATCCGCTCTGCGATCGGCATGGTCTGGTCGTGCCACGGCGCTTCGCCGTCGTCGCCGTCACCGGCTGCGCCTTGCATGACGGCAGCGCCCTGCTCGGCCGACAGCGGCGCGGCCACGTCGGGCGACAATAGCCCGGCAAAGAAGCCGTTCAGCCAGGAGCGCTGCGCATCGGAGAACGGCGCGCTGGCGGGAATGATGTCGAGTTTCGGCGGAGGCGTGATCTGGTTCATGCGGACACCTGTGCATCGGCAAGCTTGCGCAGCGTTTCGCCGTCATGGCGGCGCGCAAAGGACAGGAAGGTTTCTTCGGGAGACGAGCGATGGGCGATATAGGCCTTGAGCAGTTTTTCGACCGTCTTCGGCGCGTCGTCGGCTTTGAGGTCGTGATAGACCTCCTGCCCGACGTCGGCGTCGGGGCCGAACCCGCCGCCGGTGAAGAGGTGATAGCCCTCGACCGTGTCCTCCTCATTCACGGGCACGCGCGCGCCGATCAGCCCGATGTCGCTGATGTAATGCTGCGCGCAGGAATGGTGGCAGCCGGTGACGTGGATGTTGACCGGCTTGTCCATCGCGACGCGCGGCTCGCACCAGTCACCGATCTCGGCAGCGTGGCGCTTGGTGTTCGCGGCGGCGAAGCGGCAGCCGGCATTGCCGGTGCAGGCGATCAGGCCGGCGCGGATGTGTGAAGCCTCGACCGCGAGCCCGATCTGCTTGATCGCGGCGGTGGCAAGCTCGACATTCTCGTCGCGCACGCCCGAGATCAGCAGGTTCTGCCAAACCGTCAGGCGAATCTCGCCGTCGCCGAGGTCACGCGCGATCTTGGCGAGACCGCGCATCTGATCAGAGGTTAGCTTGCCGAGCGTCAGCGACACGCCGATCCAGTTGAGGCCCCCCTGCTTCTGCTTGTGCACTCCGACATGCGCCATGCGGTCCGCGGCCGGCCGCGGCGCAAACGCCTGTTCGGGCACGCGGGTGAACGGCGTCTTCAACCGCTCCTCGACCAGCTTGAGGAAGCCGTCATGGCCCATGCTGTCGAGCACGTATTTCAGCCGCGCCTTGTTGCGGTTGGTGCGGTCGCCATGGTCGATGAACACGCGCACGATTGCGTCCGCGACAGCGGTCGCCTGCTCCGGCTTGACGATGATGCCGGAATATTTGGCGAAATCCTTGTGGCCGGTGATGCCGCCGAGGCCGAGCCGGAACCAGACCCCGGGCTCGACGCCGAAGCCGTCTTTCACCTCGTAAGCCGTGAACGCGATGTCGTTGGTCTCCTCGAGCACCGCGATCCTGCCGGCGCCGTCGAAGGCGACGTTGAACTTGCGCGGCAAGCCGTAGAGCGAGCGATCATTGAGGATGTGATAGTGCCACTCGCGCGCATAGGGCCGCGTGTCGATCAGCTCCTGCGAATCGATGCCGGCCGTCGGCGTTCCCGTCACGTTGCGGATGTTATCGGCGCCGGAGCCGCGCGAGCACAGGCCGAGATCCTGGATGCCCTCGATCAGCTTCACCGCATGCTTCGGTGGGATCTCGCGGAGCTGGAGATTGGCGCGCGTCGTGACGTGGCTGTAGGGACCGCAGAGTTCGTCGGCGAGATCTGCAAGGCCGGACAGCTGCCAGTGCTTCATGATGCCGTTGGGGATCCGCAGGCGGCTCATGTAGGAGTCCTGCGTCGGCGCGACATAGAAGATGCCGTAATAGCGCCAGCGGAAATTGTCCGCCGGGCTCGGCGGCGCGTTGTCGAGCGCCTGCTGGCGCAGCCGCGGATAGGCATCGAAGGGATGCTCGTCGCGCTTGAACTTCTCCTGGTCGGCGAGCTTCTTGCCCGCGGCGATGACCTTGTCCTGCGCCTTGATGTGCACGGCATCGGGGCCGGTGGGCTCGGCGTTCGCCTTGCCGGCACCGCCGCCGCCGAGACCGCGACCGACCCGGCTGATCTGCAGACCGGTCGTGAACCCTTCGAGATAGCGTTTCTGCTCGTCGGTAAAGTCGACTGCGAGCGTATCGATTTTCATGGTCGGTAACGAAGCTCCTGCGGCCACCGAGGTGGCATCGACGGAAATTGGCGCGACCCGAAGGGCACCTTGCTGGCTCGAGAGCCGGCCTAGCCACCCAACGGTCCGATCAGCTTCGTTGCTGCGGGACTTGGCTCAGCAGTCACCTGTGACAAGCTGGCCGCAGTGCAACATTCAAGTTGCGTGCCAGCTTCGGCGAAATGAAAGATGTCGTGATTTCAAGAAATTAGCGGAGATCCCGGAACATTCCGATCCCGAATTGGCTCATGAAATTCGAGCACTCGGCTCAAAATTTAGTCGATGAGCCAAATTGCACAAGAATTATGCAATAGCGAATCAGGCCTTCCAACGCCCCACTTCGAAGGCCTCAAGGTGCCCCAAAATGTTGCTGACATCGAATACAGGCCCGGCGAAGGCCCCAAATGCCGCCGGGGCTTCCTGGGGCGGGCGGCGGCCGAGGGCCGCGTCGTAAAGGTCGGGCCTGAACACCGCCATGGCGGTCTTGACGCCATCGGGGCTCAAGGCCGCCTGCCCCCACCGCACCATCTGCGCATAGAGCCAGGCGGCCTGGACCGGATCGGGGCGCCCTGCCTCCTCGCGTCCGACCAGGAGATAGCGGCCGCTCTCGCGGAAGGTACCGTCCGGCGAAATCTTCAGGCGTCCCGTGAGGGTGCGCTGGATGACCTCGGCATCGACGCCGATCCGCTCGGGTTGCGCCAGAATCCGCGCCGCTTCGATCCGGTTTTCCGGATGCTCGATGAACTCGGCCGCCTTCACCGCCGCGCGCACGAGGCTAGCGACCACGTCCGGATGCTTGTCGGCCCAGACCTGGCGGACGGCCAGGACCTTCTCCGCCGCGCGCGCCAGGATGTCGGAGACGAAATGCAGGATGTGGCCGATGCCAAGATCGACCGCGATCGAGTTCCAGGGTGCACCGACGCAGAATGCGTCGACATGGCCGCTCTTGAGACTGTCCACCATGTAGGGCGGCGGCAGCACGACGAGGCGCACGTCCTCGTCCGGATCGACGCCGGCCGCCGCCATCCAGAACCGCAGCTGGTAATTGTGGGTGGAGAACGGAAAGGTCATGCCGAAGGTCAAAGGCTCCGCGCCGGCCTTGCGGCGCTTGGCGACCACCTTCGCCAGCGCCTTCGCGGTGACCATCGGATCGAAGCGGTCGCCGTCGATCTCCTCCATCAGCGCGGCATGCAGCGCCGGCGACACCGTGATCGCATTGCCGTTGATGCCGAGATTGAAGGGCGCGGCGATCGGCACCTTGACGTGGCCGAGCCCGAGCGAGGATGCGATCGCGACGGGCGCGAGCAGATGCGCGGCGTCGAACAGGCCGATATTGAGCTTGTCGCGGACGTTGGACCAGGACACCTCGCGCACCAGCTCGACGTCGAGCCCTTCGGCGGCGGTGAATCCCTTGTCTACGGCGACGATCAGGGCTGCGGCATCGACCAGCGGGATGAACCCGATACGGAGCGGTCCAGTCATTTCAGCATCTCCGATGCGGTGATGATCGACTGGGCGATCTCGCCGATTTTCTTCTTCTCGCGCATCGCAGTCGAGCGCAGCAGCACGTAGGCCTCGTCCTCGGTGAGGCCCTTCACCTTCATCAGGATGCCCTTGGCGCGCTCGATGATCTTGCGATCCTCGAGCTGCGATTTGGTGCGCTCGAGCTCCTCCTGGAGTTTCGCGAAGGCATTGAAACGGGACACGCAGAGGTCGAGGATCGGCTTGATGCGCTCCTTCTTCAGCCCGTCGACGATGTAGGCCGATACCCCCGCCTCCACCGAGGCCTGGATCGAGGCGGAATCGCTCTGGTCGACGAACATCGCGATCGGCCGCTTCACGGCGCGGCTGACCTGGAACATCGCCTCCAGCACGTCGCGGCTGGGGTTTTCCAGATCGATCAGGATGATGTCGGGGTCCACCGCATAAATACGGGCAAGCAGGCTCTGCATCTCGCGGATATGGACGACCTGCGTGAATCCGGCCTCCCGCAATCCTTCCTCCAGGATTGCAGCCCGGATCGGGCTTTCGTCGACGATCACGATTTTGGGCGACTGTTCGGCGCTCATAGCTCACTCACCACCAGTGATTCATCCATAGCACGCCGGAACGCCCTGCAAAGGGTTGTAATTGTGGGCAATTGGGACTAGCTCAGGCCGTCAATCAGGCAGTTTTAGATATGGATCAGACGGCTGCGCCCAAGGTCAGCTTCGTATCGCTCGGGTGTCCCAAGGCATTGGTGGATTCCGAGCGCATCATCACGCGCCTGCGCGCCGAGGGCTATGAGCTCGCCCGCAAGCATGATGGGGCCGACATCGTCATCGTCAACACCTGCGGCTTCCTCGACAGCGCCAAGCAGGAATCGCTCTCGGCGATCGGCGAGGCCATGGCCGAGAACGGCAAGGTGATCGTGACAGGTTGCATGGGCGCGGAACCCGAGCAGATCGAGCAGGCCTATCCCGGCGTGCTCTCCATCACCGGCCCGCAGCAATATGAGAGCGTCCTGGATGCCGTGCACCGCGCCCTGCCGCCGGCCCACAATCCGCATCTCGACCTGGTGCCGCCGCAGGGCATCAAGCTGACGCCGCGCCACTACGCTTACTTGAAGATCTCCGAGGGCTGCAACAATCGCTGCACCTTCTGCATCATCCCGAAGCTGCGCGGCGACCTCGTCTCGCGCCCCGCCAATGACGTGCTGCGCGAGGCCGAGCGCCTGGTCGGTGCCGGCGTCAAGGAATTGCTGGTGATCTCGCAGGACACCTCGGCCTATGGCGTCGATCTCAAATATGCCGAGAGCCCGTGGAAGGATCGCCAGGTCCGCGCCAAATTCCTCGACCTCGCGCGCGAGCTCGGCGAGTTAGGGGCCTGGGTCCGGCTGCAATATGTCTACCCCTACCCCCATGTCGACGAAGTCATCGCGCTGATGAATGAGGGCAAGGTGCTGCCCTATCTCGACATCCCGTTCCAGCATGCGAGCCCCGAGGTGCTGAAGGCGATGAAGCGCCCCGCAGCACAGGACAAGACGCTGGCGCGCATCAAGCGCTGGCGCGAGGAATGTCCAGATCTCGCTCTGCGCTCCACATTCATCGTCGGCTTTCCCGGCGAGACCGATGCCGATTTCGCCTATCTGCTCGACTGGCTGGATGAGGCCGAGATCGACCGCGTCGGCTGCTTCAAATACGAGCCGGTTGCGGGCGCGACGTCGAATGCGATCGAGAACCCCGTGCCCGAAGAGGTCAAGCAAGAGCGCTACAACGCGCTGATGGCCCGCCAGCAGAAGATCTCTGCGCGCAGGCTGAAGCGCAAGGTCGGCACGCGCCAGCAGATCATCATCGACGAGGTCGGCCCGACGGTGGCGAAGGGCCGCTCCAAGGCCGATGCGCCGGAGATCGACGGCGCAGTCTATCTCTCCAGCCGCCGCCCGTTGCGCGTCGGCGAGATCGTCACGGCCAAGATCGAGCGCGCCGACGCGTACGACCTGCACGGCAGCGTCGCGGGGTTCTGACGGCGTTTCGCTGTTGCGATCGGTCTAGCCGCGGGCTCGCTGCAACCTCTCCCGCTTGCGGGAGAGGGAGCGGACCGTCGCTGGAGCTACAGTCCCATCAAACCAGCCATTTCGGCACCCAGCGCTCCGGACGCGGTGCGCGGGCGAGATCGGCCTGTGCCTCGGATAATTTCGCCGGCTCACCCTCGATCGTCGGGCGCACATCGTATTCGAAATTCGGCATGATCCGGCCGTCGGCATAGAGCCCGAAATGCATCGCGTACCACAGCCCGAGCTCGGGCTGCGCGCGGCGCATCTGCTCGCGCAAATCGCGCAGAAGGGATTCGATCGAGGCCGCTTCCTCGAATGGCTGCGGCCCGCGCGAAAGGACGCGCGCCTCGTACTGCTTGCCGACGATCGCAACCTCGAAGCGCGTCTGATCCCAAGGCTTCTTGCCCTTCGGCAGATGCGCCGCCAGCCGCCAGCCGAGCTCGGCCATCAGCCGGTGATTGGCCCAGTAGTCTTCGCGATCCCGGCTCCACTTCTCCACGAAGCCGCGAAAGTCGGGCAGCTCCGAAGATGCATCCTCGGGCGCCGCTATTTCGCTTAACGGCCGGCCAGCGAGCCACTGCGCGAGTTCGACCGTCTGGCACTCGACTTCGTCATGCGGCTTCAGATCGCTCCAGGCGTTGTCGAATTGCTGCGACGTCAGTTTTGCGAGCAGCCCGTCGAGGCTCGGCGCCAGCAATTCGTAGTCGCCCTCCGATCCCAGCCCCACGATCGGCGGATTGTCGCGGTCGAGACCGGCGCCATACCAGCCGCCGACTGCCGAGCCATCCGGCAACCGCATGAACAGCGAGAACCTGTCGCGCAAGGGACTGCCGTCGACGATCGGCGCATGATCGGAGAACTGGCCCTGCAGCGAGAAGCAGCCGACGCTGCCCCAGGGCCGCCCCTTCAGCCAACCGGCGAAGTCGAGCAACAGGGATGGCGCCTCGATGCCCGGCGGAAACGCGCCGCGGATGCTGTCGAGGTCGATCGGGTAAGGCGTGTCGGACAAGGCTGAATACTGTCTCGTTGGTCCCGGCCCCTCTTGGTCTGAGCCGCGGTGCGTCCGGTTCGAACCAATTCGCGTCCTTCAATCACAAACGCGCCAGCGGCGAGATGGTTGCTGGCCGGGCAATCGATGAGCTGCGAGTGACGTCCGGCTCTTCGCGCCGTTCCGACACACGCCGGGCGAGTGTTTCGCAAACCGTCCGCTTGACAAGCCTTGCCGTTCGGCTGTAGGGACGCGCCCCATGATCAACTCTCGGACCCACCGCCGCGCAGCTTTCCGTCGTCGCACCCGCGACGATGATGGGTTGCGCCATGTCCGACGACGCCGCTGATCGCCTGAATTCAGCAGAGTTTTCGAGAAGGCCGCACCCGCAAAGTGCGGCCTTCTTGCTTTTCGCGCGTCTTTTCCACCCGCCTCCAGAGGAGTTCGACATGACCACCGCCACCCATCCGTATGATGCGCTGATGGACATCACTGCACGGCCCAAGGCCGTGTTCGTCCGCGGCGCCGGCTCCTACCTCTGGGACGACAGCCGCAAGCGCTATCTCGATTTCGTGCAGGGCTGGGCCGTCAACTGCCTCGGCCACTCGCCGCCCGCGATCGCCGATGCGCTGGCCGCGCAGGCCAAGCGGCTGCTGACGCCGAGCCCGGCCTTCTACAACGAGCCGAGCCTGAAGCTTGCCGAGGCGCTGGTCGATGGCAGCGCGTTCGATCAGGTGTTCTTTGCCAACTCAGGCGCGGAAGCCAATGAGGGCGCGATCAAGCTGGCGCGCAAATACGGCAGCCTGCACAGGAACGGCGCGTTCGAGATCATCAGCTTCGAAGGCGGCTTCCACGGAAGGACGCTTGCGACGATGTCGGCCTCTGGCAAGAAGGCGTTCGAGCCGCTGTTCGAGCCCAAGGTCGCCGGCTTCAAGAAGGCCAAACTCAACGACATCGCCTCGGTGGAGAAGCTGATCAACGACAACACCGTCGCCGTGATGCTCGAGCCGATCCAGGGCGAGTCCGGCGTGTGGCCGGCGAGCGATCAGTTCCTGCAAGAGCTGCGCGCGCTCACCGAGGCGCACGGCCTGTTACTGATCTTCGACGAGATCCAGACCGGCATGGGCCGGACCGGAAAGCTCTTTCACTACGAGCACACGGGGATTTCGCCTGATATCATGACGCTCGGCAAGGGCATCGGCGGCGGCGTGCCGCTCGCCGCTCTGCTTGCGACCGAACGCGCCTCCTGCTTCGCGCACGGCGATCAGGGCGGCACGTTCAACGGCAACCCGATCATGTGCGCGGCAGGGCTTGCGGTGCTTCAGGAGGTCAGCAAGCCCGCCTTCCTGAAGGCGGTGACCGAGACCGGCCTCCTGCTCGAAAGCGAGCTGCAAAAGGTCTCGGCACGGCACGGTCTCGGCGGCGTGCGGGGACGCGGGCTCCTGCTCGCGCTCGACCTCAAGCTGCCGATTGCGCCCGGCATCGTCGCACAGGCGTTCGAAGCCGGCGTGCTCCTCAACGCGCCACAGGTCGACACGCTGCGGTTCATGCCGGCGCTGAACGTCACGAAGGGAGAGATCGCCGAGATGATCGATTGTCTCGACGGGATTTTGACCAAGGCCGGCGCGGCAAGACGGGTGGCCTAGGATCTGTCTCGTGCCCCGGACGCAGCGCAGCGCCCCTTCGGCGGTGCGCTGCAGAGCCGGGGCCCATCTCTCCGCAGCGTCCCGCGCCGCCTTCTCGGTCCTGGCTCTGCACAGCGGCGTAAGAACGCTGCAGCGCGTCTGATGACGGAAGAACTACGGCTTCAAGATCGACGCGCCCGTCGTCTTGCGGCTTTCCAGATCGATATGCGCCTTCGCGGCGTCCTTCAGCGCGTAGGCGTGGTTGATCGGCACATGCAGCTTGCCGTTGATGACGGCGGCGAACAGCGTGTCGGCGCCTTCCAGCAATTCCGAGCGCTTGCCGACATAGTCGTTGAGCTTCGGCCGCGTCGCAAACAGCGAGCCGTGATTGTTGAGCTCGGCGATCGAGAACGGCGGCACGGGACCGGAGGCATTGCCAAAAGAAACAAACATGCCGCGCGGCTTCAGGCAGGACAGCGAGCCCGGGAAGGTGGCCTTGCCGACGCCGTCATAGACGACGTCGCAACCCTCGTTGCGGCTGATCTGCTTGACGCGCGCGACGAAGTCTTCCTCGTTGTAGAGGATGACGTGGTCGCAGCCATTGGCCTCCGCCAGCTCGGCCTTCTCGCGCGAGCCGACCGTGCCGATGACGTGAGCCCCGAGCGCGCTCGCCCATTGGCAGGCCAAGAGGCCGATGCCGCCGGCGGCGGCGTGGATCAGCACGCGATGATGCGGCTCGACCTTGAAGGTCTTGTGCAGGAGATACCACACCGTGAGCCCCTTCAGCATCAGCACGGCGCCCTGCTCGTGGGTGATGTGGTCGGGCAGCTTGACCAGCTTCTCCCAGGGGATGTTGCGCTCGCCGGTATAGGCACCGAGATTGTGGTAGTAGGCGACGCGGTCGCCGGGATGGAAATGGGTCACGCCGGGCCCGACCGCCATGACCTCGCCCGAGGCCTCGTTGCCGGCGATGAAGGGCAGTCCCGGCGCCTTGTAGAGGCCGGTGCGGTAATAGACGTCGATGAAGTTCAGACCAACCGCGTGCTGGCGGATGCGCACTTCGCCCGGGCCCGGCGCCGGCACGTCGACGCTCTCATAGACCAGGGCTTCAGGGCCTCCGACCTGGTGCACACGGACGGCTTTGGTCATCACCTGACCTCCTCGTTGTCTTGCTCTCGGCCTACTCGCGAACAAGCGAAAGACATCGCGCCCGCCTTGTCAACTCGACGCAATTGGAACGGCTAGACCGACGGCGCGCGGGCTTTCCTGCGGTTGCGCTTGGCCAGCACGTTGAAGAATTCGACCGCCGCCGAGAACGCAATCGCGAAATAGATATAGCCGCGCGGAATGTGGAATTGGAATCCGTCCGCGACCAGCGCGACGCCGATCAGCACCAGGAACGCCAGCGCCAGCATCTTGGTGGTCGGATGCTCCGCGACGAATCGCGAGACCGGGCCCGACGAAATGTACATGATCAGGCAGGCGATCACGACGGCCGCGATCATGATCTCGATGTCCTGCGCCATGCCGATCGCGGTGATGATCGAATCCAGCGAAAACACGATGTCGATGATCACGATCTGGACGATCACCCAGAAAAAGGCGTTGCCGGCGGACTTCTCGTCGCCCTCGCCGTCGTCGGCTTCGACCTCGCCGTGGATCTCGTGCGTCGCCTTGGCGATCAGGAACAGGCCACCGCCGATCAGGATGAGGTCGCGCCAGGAGAAGCCGTAGCCGGCGAACGAGAACACCGGCGCGGTCAGCCCGATCAGCCAGACCAGGAGGCTGAGCAGGATGATGCGGAACACCAGCGCCAGCGCGAGCCCGATCTGGCGGGCGCGGTGCGCCTGCTTCTCCGGAATGCGCGAGACGATCACCGACAGGAAGATGACGTTGTCGATGCCGAGCACGATCTCGAGCGACGTCAACGTCAGCAGCGCGGCCCAGGCTTCGGGGCTGGTGAGGAGATGCATCATGCGAAGGATTTTACCAATCGTATCAGAGCATCGCTGAAGCTGATCCAGAGCGCGATGGCGCAGAGCACCACGGTCACGCCGGTGCCGACGCGGAAATCCATCTGCAGCACGTAGAGGCCGAGCAGCGCCCAGATCGCGATCAGCGACATCGTCAGCCAGCGCAGCCGCACGACGCGGACTGGATGCAGCACGTGGAACGGCACGAAGGTCAGCACGACGAGCGCGGCGACCAGCAGCGTCGACCAGAGCGGCGGCCAGTGCAGCAGGAACAAATAGAACGCTGCCGCATTCCACAGCGCCGGGAAGCCGCGGAAATGATTGTCGTCCGCCTTCATGCGCAGATCGGCGAAATATAATGCGCTGGTGACGATGATGGCGACGCCGAGCAAGGGAGCTGCGACCGGCAGCAACAGCCCGCTGGCCACGATCGCGTAAGCCGGCACGAAGACATAGGTGACGAAGTCGACCACGAGATCGAGCACGTCGCCCGACCAGTTCGGCTGCACGTTCTTGACGTCGAGCCGGCGCGCGATCGGACCATCGATCGCATCGATGATCAGAGCGACGCCCAGCCACTGAAACATCGCCGCCCAGTGCTCGCGCACGGCCTCCAGCATCGCCAGCAACGCGACCGCCGCACCGAACGCGGTGAAGATGTGCACCGAGAACGCCGCAGCGCGGATCGCGGGGGTGGGCTTCAGGGAATCCTCTTGGCTGTCCATGGCTTCTGCTACCAGAATGACACCGATTTGCACATCCGCCATTGCGACGCGCGGCCGCGCAATTCGTCATAAAATCAAGCAAAATCAGTGGGCTTGAATTTGCCGCGGGCCATGTCAAATGTCGTTCCATGACAGACGCATCGACACTCCATGACACCGCCGTGGTCGGCGGCGGTCCGGCGGGACTTGCAGCAGCGATCGCATTGGCGCAGGCGGGTGCGCGGACCGCGCTGGTGGCGCGGCGCGTGCCCTATGCCGACAACCGCACCACCGCGCTGCTCGGTGCCTCCGTCGATCTCCTGGAGCGCCTCGACGTCTGGTCGCGCTGCAAGGACAAGGCGGCCGCGCTCGAGGTCATGCGGCTCGTCGACGATACCGGCCGGCTGTTCCGTGCCCCGGAGGTCCGGTTCTCCTGTCACGAAATCGGTCTCGACACGTTCGGCTACAACATCGACAACCGTTCGCTGATGCTGGCACTCGAAGAACGCGCGGCCGAATTCCCCCAGCTCGTCCGTTTCGACGACGAGGCGGAAAGCATCTTGATCGAGGCCGGCGACGTCGCCATCCGCACGGCCTCGGCACAATTCCTCTCGGCCCGGCTCGTGGTCGGCGCCGACGGTCGGCACTCGCTGTGCCGCGAGGCGGCCGGCATCGCCGTGACGCGGCGCGAGCTGACGCAGACCGCGCTGACCTTCAACGTCGGTCATGCGCGGCCGCATCGCAATGTCTCGACCGAGTTCCACACGCCGCATGGTCCCTGCGTGTTCGTCCCCCTGCCCGGGGACCGCTCCAGCATCGTCTGGGTCGCAGCGCCCGCGGAGGCCGAACGGCTGCGCGGCCTGAGCGACGAGGAGCTATCCGCCGCGATCGAGAAGCAGTCGCATTCGATTCTGGGACGCATGACGGTCGAGCCCGGCCGCAACCTGTTCCCGCTGGCGATCGAACGTCCAAAATCCTTTGGCCGTGACCGTGTCGCGCTCGTCGGGGAAGCGGCCCATGTGGTTCCCCCGATCGGCGCCCAGGGCCTCAATCTCGGCCTGCGCGATGCCGCCGACATCGCCCGGCTCGCGGGCGAAGCCGTCGCAGCGGGCCAGGATCCCGGCGCGTCCGACGTGCTCAAGCGCTACGACCGGGCGCGGCGTCCGGACATTTTGAGCCGCACCTTTGCGATCGACATCGCCAATCGCTCCCTGCTCAACGATTTCCTGCCGCTCCAGCCGGTCCGCGCCGTCGGCATGCACCTGCTCGGCGCCATCGGTCCGCTCCGGCGTTTTGCGATGCGCGAGGGCCTGACGCCGACGTGGCGGCGATAGGGAGTCTACCAAGCCTGAATGGCGTGAGGGTGGATTCACGGCGGGCTCGGTGCACCTCTCCCGCTTGCGGGAGAGGTCGGTGCGTAGCACCGGGTGAGGGTTTTCGCCGCGTCGGATTTTCTCCGCCCTCTTCGGACAATCCCAACGCGGAGACACCCCCTCCCCAACCCTCTCCCCCCCAAGCGGGAGAGGGAGCGCACCATTCGTGTTGCCAGCAGTTCCGCCGCTTACGGAAACATCAGCCGCCCGCTCTGGATCGCCCACATCACGCTGGTCAGCGTGACCACGGATGCGAAGGTGCCGAGCAGCACCGCGACGGATGCGGATTCGATCCACGCATCGTTCTGGCGGGCGATCACGAACACATTCAGCGCCGGCGGCAATGAGGCCATCAGCATCGCAGTCGCGGCCCAAGGCTGCGCGAACGGGCCGAACGCCAGCATCAGGCCGAACGCCGTGAGCGGATGGATCAGCAGCTTGACCGCGATCACGCCCGGCACCTCCCACGGCACCCGGTCGAACGGACGCAGCGCCACGGTCACGCCGAGCACGAACAGCGCAGTCGGCGCAGCAGCGTTCTGGAGGAACGTGATGGTGCGATCGAGCGCGACCGGCAGCTCGATATGCAGCGCCGCCACCGCCGCGCCAAAACAGGCCGACATAATCAGCGGGTTGAGCACGATCTGCTTCAGCACCACGCCGAAGGCGTGCACGAGCGAGGGATGGTCGCGATCGGACAGCTCGATCAACAGCGGCACGATCGTGAACAGGAAGATGCTGTCGCAGCAGAAGATCAGCGCGGTCGGCGCCGACGCCTTCGGCCCGAGCACCGCGAGCGCCAGGCCCGGTCCCATATAGCCGATATTGCCGTAGCCACCGGAGAGGCCCGCGAGCGTCGCCTCGCGCAGCGACAGCCGGCCGAGCATCTTGCCGACCACCAGCGCCAGCGTGAACGCCGCAACCGTCGACAGCGTGGTCGCGACTAGGAACGGAGGATTGTTCAATTCCGCAAACGGCGTCTTCGACATGATCGCGAACAACAGCGCCGGGAGCGAGACGTAGAGCAGGAAGAAGTTCATCCAGGCGAGGCCCGATTCCGGCAGGGATTTGGTCTTTCCGCAGGCGAATCCGACGAAGATCAAGCCGAAATAAGGTAGAGCCAGATTGAGGATATCGACCATTATTGAAGTGTTTTCTGAAGACTTGGGGGCTATGCGCCCCTGACGCGAAGGTTAATTCCCGATAAGGCCACTAGCATCGGCCACAATCCTGGTCTATCGACGGGGGATGATGAAAGCGCGGACAGCCAAATTCCAGATCGGACAGGTCGTGCGCCACCGGATCTTCTCGTTCCGGGGCGTGATCTTCGACATCGATCCGGAATTCAACAACACCGAGGAGTGGTGGCTGTCGATTCCCGAGGAGGCGCGGCCCCACAAGGACCAGCCGTTCTACCACCTGCTCGCGGAGAACGCGGAGTCGGAATACGTAGCCTATGTCTCGGAGCAGAATCTGTTGCCCGACGATTCCGGCGAGCCGGTCCGGCATTCACAGGTCGCCGAGATCTTCATCAAGGACAAGGCCGGCGGCTATCGCCCGCGCAATCCGTCGCTGAACTGAAATTCGCCGCCAGCAAACGGCCAGTAAAAAAGGCGCTCGAAACGAGCGCCTTTTTCATGTTCGGGATGTGATCCCGATTACTTCTGACCAGCCGCAGCTGTGCCGGGAGGCGTGCCCTGCTGCTCGAGCTTCTTGCGCTGCTCCTCGGCCTTCTTCTGAAGCTCTTCCTGGAGCTTCTTCTGGGTCTCCTCGAACACCTTCGGATCGGTCGGCGGACCGTCATAGGCCTTCTGGAATTCGCCGGCGAGCGGCAGCGGCAGCGTCAGCGGCGCGCCGTTGGCGTTGATCGCCTGGACAACGAGATTCTGGCCCTTCTTCATGCTGTTGATGAGCTCGGGCGTGGCCTCGTAGTCCGACATGCAGCCGTTCTGGAAGCAGATCACATACGGTTGCTGCAGCGGCGCGTTGCTGTCCACGATGATGCGGGTGCCGTGCACGAGCTGCATGCCGAGCGGCAGCGTCACGCGCAGGATCTTCTTGGGCTCGCCTTCCGGCTCGATGATCACGGCGGCGATGACCGGCTGGCCCGACTCGATGCGACCATCCTTGCCGGTGAAGCAGACCTGCTTGGCATTGGCGTCCTGGCCCTTCAGGCAGAACTTGGTCCAGGGGGCATAGATCAGCTGGATCTGCTGATCAGCCGGCTGGGCTCCGCCCTGCTGCGCCGGCGCGCCCTGAGCGGGAGCCTGCTGGGCCTGCGGAGACGCTGCGGGCGCCGGAGCCTTGGGGGCAGCCTTCGGAGCGGCTTTTGGGGCCGGAGCCGCCTTGGGGGCACCTGGGGCCGGCGCCGGGGTCTGGGCCTCGGCGGCAAACGGAACGGCCAGCGCCGTCGCCGTCAACAAGGCGAGAAGTCGCCCGCGCGGCCGGACGGACGCGGCCAAGTAACGAAAATTCATTGCGGAAAACCCTTTCTGAACGGGAAGTGCCCGAACCGCTCCGAAGCGCCGAACCTGGCCGCCTTGGGCGCGGCTCTCTCCCCGTCAATTGAGGCGGATAAGTGACGGGCTCGGCGCTCTTGCGCGATTGACCGCCTTCTTAACGTGGCCGACGAAAAGATCAATGCCGACAAGCGTCTTTGGCCACATCCACAGCTGCACCCAGTGAAATTCCCTGTGATAGGTTCATGCCCGCCGGTCCTCGAATCAACGTGTGCCGATGTTCATGTTCCAGCGCCTCTTCGAGGGCCCCGGACGCCGCCTTTGCCGTCTCGCCCCGGCCCTCGTTTTGGCCCTCTCCGTCGGGCTGTCGGCAGGCGGCGCGCGTGCCGAGGAAGCCCATGCCATCGCCATGCACGGCAAGCCGGCGATGCCTGCCGATTTCACCCACGTGCCCTACGCCAATCCGGATGCCCCGAAAGGCGGACGCTTGACGTGGGGCGTTCTCGGCACCTTCGACAGCCTCAATCCCTTCATCGTGAGAGGGTTGGCCGTGCAGCAGGTGCGGAGCTACGTGGTCGAGAGCCTGCTCGCGCGCGGCCAGGACGAGCCGTTCGCACTTTATGGTCTGCTCGCCAGGACCGTCGAAACCAACGACGACCGGACCTTTGTCACGTTCCACCTCGATCCGCGCGCCCGCTTCTCCGACGGCAAACCCGTGCTCGCCGAAGACGTGCTGTTCTCCTGGCAGCTCTTGCGCGACCACGGCCGTCCCAATCACCGGCAGTATTACGCCAAGGTCGCGAAGGCCGAGGCGCCCGATCCCCTCACCGTCCGCTTCGACCTCACCGATGCCAATGACCGCGAGCTCTCACTGATCCTCGGCCTGATGCCGATCCTGCCGAAGCATGCAGTCGACGTCGCCAGCTTCGAGGAGACGACGCTGACGGGCCCGGTCGGCTCCGGCCCCTATCGCGTCACGGCGGTGAAGCCCGGCGCCAGCGTGACGCTGACCCGCAATCCCGACTATTGGGGCCGTGATTTGCCGATCAATCGCGGGCTCTACAATTTCGACGAGATCAGGCTCGACTATTTTCGCGAGGCCAACGGCCAGTTCGAGGCGTTCAAGCGCGGTCTCTATGATTTCCGTGTCGAACACGAGCCCCTGCGCTGGCACGACGGCTATGATTTTCCGGCCGCCAGAAGCGGCGAAGTGATCCGCGACACCATCAAGCCGGGGGTACCGCAGCCTTCGGAATTCCTGGTGTTCAACACCCGCCGTCCGGTCTTCGCCGACATCCGTGTGCGCAAGGCGCTGACGCTGCTGTTCGATTTCGAGCTGGTCAACCGCAACTATTTCTTCGGGCTCTATTCGCGCGTCGCCGGCTATTTCGCCGGCTCGGAACTATCAGCCTACGGCCGCCCTGCGGATGCGCGCGAGCGTGTGCTGCTGAAACCCTTCGCCGCGCAGATCCCGCCCGACATCATGGACGGCAGCTACCGCCTGCCGGTCACCGACGGCTCGGGACGCGACCGCACCACGCTGCGCGCCGCGCTGAAGCTGTTGTCCGAGGCCGGCTACGATCTCGACGGCGGCGTGATGCGCAACCGCGCGACCAAGGCGCCCTTCACCTTCGAGATCATGGTCACGACCCGCGACCAGGAGCGCGTCGCGCTCGCCTTCCAGCGCGACCTCAAGCGCGCCGGCATCGAGACGACCGTTCGGTCGGTCGATCCCGTACAGTTCGATCAGCGCCGGCTCGCTTACGAGTTCGACATGATCCAGAACCGCTGGGACCAGTCGCTGTCGCCCGGCAATGAGCAGTATTTTTATTGGGGCAGCGCAGCCGCCGACAATCCGGGGACCCGCAACTACATGGGCGCCAGGGATCCCGCCGTCGATGCCATGATCGCCGCCCTGCTGGAGGCCCGTGAACATACGGATTTCGTCTCGGCGGTGCGCGCGCTCGACCGCGCTCTGATCGCGGGCTTCTACACAATCCCCGTGTTTAACGTATCCGAGCAATGGATCGCGCGCTGGAATCGGATAGAACGGCCCAAGGCCACTTCGCTGTCCGGCTATTTGCCGGAGACCTGGTGGTCGAAGGGGCAGCCGCAAGCTCATCAAGCAAAGTGACGCCGTGAACCAGCCAGCAACATCGCCGACGCTCGACACGCTGTTTCAGCGCACGCTGACCCGGCAGCCGCACGCGCTCGCTTTGCTCGATCCCCTCAACAAGGCGCGCGTGACCGGGCACCAGCCGCGGCGGATGACCTACGCCGAGGCCGACACGGCGATCGAGGCGCTGTCGGCATATTTCGTAGAATCCGGCCTGCCGGCCAATTCCGTCATCGCGATCCAGCTGCCCAACACGGTCGAGTTCGTGCTGACGGTGCTCGCCGCCCATCGCGCCGGCCTCGTCGTCGCCGTGCTGCCGCTGCTGTGGCGGCACGCGGAACTGACCGCCGCGCTCAACCGCACCGCCGCGCGCGCCATCGTTACCATGAGCACGGTCGACGGCGTCAGCTATGCCGACCTTGCGATGCATGCGGCGGCCGAAGCCTTCTCGATCCGTCACGTCTGCGGCTTCGGCACCGATCTGCCCGAAGGCATGGCTTCGCTCGACGGCGTGCTGGCCCGCCCGCCCGGCACCACGCGCACCGTGATCCAGGACGGCCGCAAGGCGGCGATGATTTCCTTCGACGTCACCGCGGAAGGTTTTCGCCCGGTGCCGCGGCCGCATTTCAGCCTGATCGCCGGCGGGTTGGCGATGTCGCTCGAAGCCGACGTCAAGCAGGGCGCGACCGTGATGGCGGCGTTCGCGCCGATGTCGTTCGCGGGGCTGGCCTCTTCGCTCGCAGTGTGGCTGCTCTCGGGCGGCACGCTGGCGCTGCATCATCCCTTCGAGATCGAAGTGCTGGAGCAGCAGATCAACCAGCACGAATGCGAGGTGCTGATCGCACCTGCCCAGCTCGCGCTCCGCCTCGGCGATTCCGATCTCGCGGCGCGGATGCCCACCTTACGCAACGTCATCGGCCTCTGGCGCGCGCCCGAGCAGGTGGCCGCAAGCGATGCCTGGATCGCGCCGCATGCGCCGCTCACGGATGTCTATCTGTTCGGCGAGGCCGGCCTGTTCGGCGTCCGCCGCGGCGAGGACGGCATGCCTGTCGCGGTGATGCCGGGGCCGCATGGCGCCCCGCGCGAGCAGTCCGGCTCCTCCATCGCCGGCGAGATCCTGCTGACCCCGAAGGGGACGCTCGGCCTGCGCGGGCCGATGGTGCCGATCGCGGCCTACGCGCCGCCGCAGCCGGTCGGCGAGACGTTGACCGCGCAGCCGCCGCGTGACTATGTCGACACCGGCTATGCCGCGCGGCTCGACCGTCCGAGCGGCGCGATCTGCATCACCGCGCCGCCCTCCGGCATCATGGCCGTCGGCGGCTATCGCTTCCTCTCCAACGACCTCCAGGAATGGGCCCGCCGGCTCGGCCAGGGTGCCCTGCTCACCGCACTGCCCGACCGTCTCTCCGGCCACCGGCTGGCAGGCCGGGCCCAGGACAATGCCCGCGCCCGCGAGGCGCTCAGCGAGCTCGGGCTTAACCCCCTGATGGTCGAGGCTTTTCGCGACCGCTCGGGGCCGGTCTAGGCCCAGTTTCACCCGTTCCGTTGACGCCGCATTAAGGCGGCCAAACTAGATTGCGCGGCACCTGTTGCGCGATCAGAGTTTGCAATGTCCCAGGCGGGCCCGATCCTGTTTGTGTCCAATGTCGAACGGCCGCCCTTCATTGCGGCGCTGGACGAGGCCAGGCTCTTTCCCGTGGTCGACACCGACTGGGCCAGCGCCGCACGCGCGGTGGAGCAGGTGCAACCGGCCGCGGTTCTCGCGGCGATGCATGCCGGACACGAGCCGCACATCGCGCCGCTCGCGAAGAAGATCGCCAGCCAATCGCCCTACCTTCCCTTCGTGGCCATGGATGCCGCGGGCACGCTGCCTCCCAACGCCCTGCCCTTCGCCTCACGCAGCGGCAATCCCGACCGCCTGATCGCGCGGCTCCGCGCCGCGCTGCGTGTGCGCACCCTTCATGCCACCGTGCTGCGCCGGCTGCCGGAGGCGACGGTCTCGCTGCCTGGGGCCGATCCCGCACGCGATGCCACCGTGCTCCTGATCGGCCGTGGCGAGACCTATCCTGCGCTCTCGGTCGCGCTCGGCGAACGCGTCGGCGTCATCGGCGCGCTCTCGATCGAAGCCGCTGCCAAGCATCTCAACACGCGCGACCTCGACGGCGTCGTGCTCGCCGAAGGCTTTACAGCGCGCGTCGCCGATGCCTTCCTGACGGTGCTCGCCGAGGATACCCGCTTCCGCAACCTGCCCGTCGTCGTCACCGCACACCAGCTTGCGCAGAGCTACGATCTGCCCAATCTCGAGCTGATCTCCGGCGAGCCGGTGAAGGTCGCCGCCAATGCACTGCCGCTGATCCGCCAGCATGCGATGGAAGCGCAGCTGAGCCGCACGCTGCGCTCGATCGACGCCGGCGGCTGGCTCGATCCGCGCAGCGGCCTGCTCACGGTGGAAGCCTTCGCCCGCGATTTTGCCAAGGCGGTGGAGCAGGCGCTGGCCCGCGGCGGCGGCCTCTCCGTCGCCCGCTTCGCCTTCGATCCCAATAACCCCCGCGCCCAGTTAGATGCCGCGCGCATCCTCAGCCGCCTGATGCGGCAGATGGATTTTGGCGCGGCACAGAAGGACGGCTCGGTGATCGTGGTGTTCGCGGAGACCGACTTCCGCACGGCGCACATGATTGCGCGCCGGCTGTCCGCGGTGATGCGGCATACGTCGAACGGCAAGCACGAGATGCGCAGCGATCCCGTGGTCAGCGTGGACTCGCTGTCGCCGTCGGATACGGCACGGTCGCTGCTGGCGCGGCTGTCCGCTGACGCGTCGCGCGCGGCGTCGTAGTTTTCTCGCCGGCTGGCGCAACAAGCACCGTCATTGCGAGCGAAGCGAAGCAATCCAGGCTCTCTCCGCGGAAAGATTCTGGATTGCTTCGTCGCAAGGGCTCCTCGCAATGACGTGGTGAGACCGGAGCCTCACGCCGCCTTCTTGCTCTCGGCGAGGTGCGCCAGTTGCCGCATGATCTCCGTGGTGCCGGCGAGACGCTCTTCCGGGGTCTCCCAGTCCTGGAGGAACACCACCTTCATGTCGGGGCGCACCTTGGCGGCCTGGCCGTGGCTGCGGATGAACGTCACCAGGCGCTCGGGATAGGCGAAAGAATTGTCGCGGAAGACGATGACGGCGCCCTTCGGGCCCGCGTCGATCTTCTCGACATTGGCCCTGCGGCAGAACGCCTTGATCGCGGCGACCTTGAACAGATAGCGCACCTCGTCCGGCAGCACGCCGAAGCGGTCGCGCATCTCGGCGCCAAAATTCTCGATCTCCTCCTCGGTGTCGAGATCGGCGAGGCGCCGGTACAGCGATAGCCGCACCGAGAGGTCGCCGACATAGTCCTCGGGAATGAGCACGGGCATGCCGATCGTGATCGATGGCGACCAGCGGTCGGCGGCAGGCTCCGAGACGCCGGCCTTGAGGTTGACGATCGCCTCCTCCAGCATCGATTGATAGAGCTCGAAGCCGACCTCCTTGATGTGGCCGGACTGCTCCTCGCCGAGCAGATTGCCGGCGCCGCGGATGTCGAGGTCGTGAGAGGCAAGCTGGAAGCCCGCGCCGAGCGTCTCCAGCGACTGCAGCACGGTGAGCCGGCGCTCGGCCTGCGCCGTGATCTTCTGCTGCGCCGGCAGCGTGAACAGCGCGTACGCCCGCAGCTTGGAGCGGCCGACGCGGCCGCGGAGCTGATAGAGCTGGGCGAGGCCAAACATGTCGGCGCGATGCACGATCAGCGTGTTGGCGTTGGGAATGTCGAGGCCGGATTCCACGATCGTGGTCGACAGCAGGATGTCGAACTTGCCGTCGTAGAACGCCGTCATGATGTCCTCGATCACGGCGGGCGGCATCTGGCCGTGCGCAACCGCGACCTTCATCTCCGGCACGTTCTTGTCGAGGAAATCCTTGACCTCGGCGAGATCGTCGATGCGTGGCACCACGTAGAACGCCTGGCCGCCGCGATAGCGCTCGCGCAGCAGCGCCTCGCGGATCATCAGCGGATCGTGCGGGGCAACGAAGGTGCGGACCGCGAGGCGGTCGACCGGGGGCGAGGCAATGATCGAGAGTTCGCGCACGCCGGTGAGCGCAAGCTGGAGCGTGCGCGGGATCGGGGTTGCCGACAGCGTCAGCACGTGCACCTCGGAGCGCAACGCCTTCAGCCGCTCCTTGTGCGTGACGCCAAAATGCTGCTCCTCATCGACGATGACGAGGCCGAGCTCGCGGAACTTGATCGCCTTGCCGAGCAGCGCGTGGGTGCCGACGACGATGTCGACCGAACCGTCGGCGATGCCCTTCTTGACCAGGTTGAGCTCCTTGGTCGCGACTAGGCGCGAGGCCTGCGCCACGTTGACCGGAAAGCCCTTGAAACGCTCGGTGAAGGTCCTTGCGTGCTGGCGCGCGAGCAGCGTGGTCGGCACCACGACGGCGACCTGCTTGCCTTCGAGCGCGACGGCAAAGGCCGCGCGCAACGCCACCTCGGTCTTACCGAAGCCGACATCGCCGCAGATCAACCGGTCCATCGGACGGCCAAGCTCGAGGTCCTTCAGGGTGGATTCGATCGCACCCAGTTGGTCCTCGGTCTCGTCATAGGGGAAGCGCGCACAGAACTCGTCGTAGAGGCCCGGTTGCACCGGCAGCTTTGGCGCCTCGTGCAGATGGCGCGCGGCAGCGATCTTGATCAATTCGCCCGCGATCTCGCGGATGCGGTTCTTGAGTTTCGCCTTGCGGGTCTGCCAACCGCCGCCGCCCAGGCGATCGAGTTCGACCGTGGTCTGGTCGGAGCCGTAGCGGGATAACAGCTCGATGTTTTCGACCGGGAGGAACAGCTTCGTCTCGGCCGCATAATGCAGTTCGAGGCAGTCATGCGGCGCACCGGCGACATCGAGGGTCTGCAGGCCGATGAAGCGGCCGATGCCGTGGTCGACGTGGACGACGATGTCGCCGGCAGTGAGGCTCGTCACCTCCGAGATGAAATTATCGAGCTTGCGGCTCGCCTTGCGCGGCCGCACCAGGCGGTCGCCGAGGATGTCCTGCTCGCTGATCAGTGCGATCTCGTCGGTCTCGAAGCCGCTTTCGAGGCCGAGCACGGCGAGCATGGTCTCGTTGCGCGGCGTCGCCTGCACCGTCCGCCAGCTGTTGACGCTGGTGGTGTGGGCCAGCTTGTGGTCGCGCAGCATCGAAGTCATGCGGTCGCGCGAGCCTTCGGTCCAGAGCGCGATCACGACCTTCTTGCGCTGGGCCTGCAGTGCCATCACATGCGCGACCACGGATTCGAACACGTTGACGGTGGTGTCGTTGCGCTCCGGCGCGAAGTCACGGCCCTTGCGCGCACCGGCATCGATGACACTCGTGCCATCGGCCGGCACGGAGAACTGCGTCAACCGCGCCAGCGGGATATCACCGAGGCGCCTGCCCCATTCCTCCTCGGTCAAATAAAGCCTGTCAGGCGGCAACGGCTTGTAGATGGCACCGCCGCCGGGATGCTCCATCGCCTCGCGCCGGGCCTCGTAATAGTCGAGGATCTGCTTGAAGCGCTCGCGCACGGCGTCCTCGGCCTGCGGCTCGATCGCGACGGCTGCCCCTTGCAGATAGTCGAACAGCGTGTCCATCCGGTCCTGGAACAGCGGCAGCCAGTGCTCCATGCCAGGATGACGTCGGCCTTCGCTGACAGCCTCGTACAGCGCGTCGTCGCGCTCGGGCGCGCCGAATTCGGCGACATAGCCCATGCGGAAACGGCGGATGGTGTCGGTGACGAGCTGAAATTCCGAGATCGGAACGAGGTCGAGCGCACGCATGTCGAGCAGCGTGCGCTGGGTCTCGGCGTCGAAGGAGCGGATCGACTCCAGGCTGTCGCCGAAGAAGTCGAAGCGAACGGGCTGGTCGAGACCGGCCGGAAACAGGTCCAGGATGCCGCCGCGCACGGCGTATTCGCCGGGCTCGCGCACGGTCGAGGAGCGGTTGTAGCCGTTATGCTCCAGCCAGGCGACGATGGTGTCCATCGGCACCACGTTGCCCGGGGCAACCGACAGCGCCTGCGCCGCGACGAGCTCGCGCGCAGGCACGCGCTGAACCACGGCATTCACCGTGGTCAGCACGATCAGCGGCTTGTCGCTGCCCGTCAGGGACGCAAGCCGTGCCAACGTCGTCAGGCGTTGCGCCAAAATGCCGCCATGCGGCGAGACGCGGTCATAGGGCTGGCAGTCCCAGGCCGGGAAGATCAACACCGGTAGATCGGGCGCGAAGAATTGCAGCGCGCGTTCGAGCTGCTGCATCCGCGGACCATCGCGGCAGACCACCGCAAGACTGACCGCCGGCTTCTTCGGCCGCGCCGCGATGGCCCGGGCGAGATCGGAGACGACGAGGCCTTCGGCGCCCTCGGCGACATTGGCGAGCGTCAAGGCGCGCCCGGGCGTCAGCAGCTCGGCCGGTGATTTCATACCCTGCTTCATGCGTCGCGGTCCGCGATCGGATACGCCTTGATGCGGGCAAACAGCGCGCCGGTGACGTCGGCCGGGAGCACCTTGTCGCCGGTGATGGCGGCATAGAGATCGGGATCGTTGACCTCGAGCAGGCGCTCGAGCTCGATCAATTCAGGCTCGGACAAATTGCCGATCTCGGCATCCGCAAAGTGGCCGAGGATCAGGTCCATCTCGCGCGTGCCGCGGTGCCAGCAGCGGAACAGAAGCCGCTTGCGGCGGTCGTCCAGCCCGCTGCTCGATCGTGTCGTTCCCGTCATGTCTCAAATCCAGTCAAACGCAGAAAGCCCGGACGTGCCGGGCGGGGTGGATATAGCCACTCGGACCGGCCGTGTCAGCCCTTTGTTGTGACAGTTCGCCCATCCGGTGCGTCATCGTCAGTCGGGCTCCGAAAAAAAGACGTGGATGCCAGGCATAAAGCCGGGCATGACGGCGAGGAACGATCTTAGATTCCACGAATGCGCCCCAGCCTGCTCAATCCGCTGTTTGCTCCCGTGACCAGCCTGTCCGGCGTCGGTCCGAAGCAGGACAAGCTGTTGCAATACCTGCTCAGCCGCAACGAGACGCCGCGGCTGGTCGACCTGCTGCTGCATCTGCCGAGCCAGGTCATCGACCGCCGGGCCCGGCCAAAAATCCGCGACGCCGTCCAGGGAACCATCGTGACACTGGAGGTCACCGTCGATCGCCATCGTCCGCCCCCGCCGCGCAACGCGCGCGCGCCATATCTCGTCTATGCCAGCGATGACACCGGGGACGTCGTGCTGACGTTCTTCCGCGCCAAGCCCGGCTATGTCGAGAAGCTGTTGCCGATGGGCGCGAAGCGTTACGTCTCCGGCACGCTGCAGATGTATGACGGCATCCCGCAGATCGTGCATCCCGATCGCGTGCTTGACGAGGAGGCGATTGCAAAGCTCTCCGGCATCGATCCGGTCTATCCGCTGACCGAGGGCCTCGCGCTCGGCTCGCTGCGCCGTGCGATCGCGCAGGCGCTGCAAAAGCTGCCGGCCTTGCCCGAATGGATCAGCCCGGAGGTGATGCGTCGCTGCCACTTCCCGCCAATTGCCGATGCGCTCAATCGCGTGCATCAGCCGATCGAGCTCACGGACATCCTGCCGGACCAGCCGTTCTGGTCGCGCCTCGCTTTCGATGAACTCTTGGCCGGTCAGCTCGCGCTCGCCCTGATCCGCGCGCAATTGCGCCGCCCCGCCGGCGTGCGCAATGCCGGCGACGGACACCTGCGCAACAAGATCATCGACGCCCTGCCCTATGCGCTGACGCCCTCGCAACGCAGCGCTGCCGCGGCCATCGCCGAGGACCTGAAACAGCCCGTGCGCATGCTGCGCCTGCTCCAGGGCGACGTCGGCTCCGGCAAGACGGTGGTGGCGCTGCTCGCTGCCGCGGCGGTTGCCGAAGTCGGCAAGCAGGCCGCGCTGATGGCTCCGACCGAAATCCTGGCGCGCCAGCACATCAAGACCATCGCCCCGCTCGCCGAGCGCGCCGGCATGCGGGTCGCGATCCTCACCGGCCGCGAAAAGGGCAAGGAGCGGCGCGAGCTGTTGGCGCAGCTTGAAGCCGGCGAGATCGACCTGCTCGTCGGCACCCATGCGCTGATCCAGGATGACGTGATCTTCCATGATCTCGCGCTTGCCATCGTCGACGAGCAGCACCGTTTTGGCGTGCGCGAGCGCCTCGCGCTGACGTCGAAGGGCGAATCCGTCGATGTCCTGGTGCTCAGCGCAACGCCGATCCCGCGCACGCTGGTGCTCACCTATTTCGGCGACATGGACATCTCCGAGCTGCGCGAAAAGCCTGCCGGCCGCCAGCCGATCGACACCCGCGCTGTGCCGATGAGCCGCATCAGCGAGGTCATGGACGGTGTCGGCCGCGCGCTGCAATCGGGTAAGCTGGTCTACTGGATCTGCCCACTGGTCGAAGAATCCGAGGCCGAAGGCACCGAGCATCTGACCAATGCGACCAAACGGTTCGAGAGCCTGCAAAAGCACTTCGGCGAGCGTGTCGGCCTCGTGCACGGCCAGATGAAAGGCACGGAAAAGGACCGTGTGATGGGCCAGTTCGCCGCCCACGAGATTGGCCTGCTCGTAGCGACCACCGTGGTCGAGGTCGGCGTCGACGTGCCGGCCGCGACCATCATGGTGATCGAGAATGCCGAGCGCTTTGGCCTCGCCCAGCTGCACCAGCTGCGCGGCCGCATCGGACGTGGCTCGGAAGCCTCGACCTGCATTCTGCTCTATGGCGAGCCGCTTGGGGAGATGTCGAAGGCACGGCTGAAAGTGATCCGTGAGACCACCGACGGCTTCCGCATCGCCGAGGAGGACCTGAAGCTGCGCGGCGAAGGCGATGTGTTGGGCGTGCGCCAGAGCGGCCTGCCTGGCTACCGCATCGCGCGCCCGGAGGTGCACGGCCAGCTCATCGCCCAGGCCCGCGACGAGGCGCTGCGCATCCTAAAGGACGATCCGAAGCTGAAGGGCGAGCGCGGCGAAGCGCTGCGGTGCCTGCTCTATCTGTACGAACGGGACGAAGCGATCCCGTTGATCGGTGCGGGCTGAAGCGTTCTCGTGCGCCCGAGGCAAGGACAATGCAATTGCCCCAATGAAGGGTAAGGTTTTCCTTGTTTCATTGCGAACTGGCTCACATTCAGGGACGGATCACTCGTGCTAAAGGTATATTGGAACTGTCCCCACATCCCTGCTGGAGGTAGATCATGCAGTTCATCTCCACCGAATGGCAGTCCACTTCGACGGCTCCCTTAGACGGGGATCTCGAAATCTGCGCGCTGGACTTTGATGGTATCGTCCACTCGCTTCCCTTTCCCTGTCACAAGGATGGATCCAATTGGGTCGATCGATCGGGCAAAACGCACGCCGACATTCAGCCTACCCATTGGCGCATATGGGGTCATCCACGCTGATCCGTCGCCGGCGCAATGCCTCCGGGAAAGCGATGCTCGGGCAAGATGGTACATTCCCGTCATTGCCTGCCTTGAGCGCACGCACGGAACTCTTGCCGTAGCCTGATCCCGGGGCATGATTACCCGTAGGACAGGCAAAGGCGCGCTCGTCGGGCCCCGCCGCGGAACGGAACGCACGATCGGCCCGTTAATCGCTCAAGGGCGGCGCAGACAGGAAGGAGCAGACCATGAGGGCTCCCACCACCATCGCCGCGCTCGCGATCTTACTCGGCGCGCCCGCAATATCGCTCGCGCAACCGGGTGGGCAAGGTGCGGTTGAATTGAGCGACGGCACAACGATATCGCAACATCCGTCCCTGCCGAAACTCAGCCTCACCAACGCGAAGCGCGAGCAGATCCGCAAGACCGTGCTGACCGAGCATAACGATATCCAATTCCGGCTGAAGACCACCCAGCCAGCCAAGGACTTTACCCCTGCCGTTGGCGCAACACTTCCAAAAGGCGTAAAGGCTCAAGGACTGCCAGCACAGGTGCTCACGCAATTGCCAGAGCTGCGCGATTATATGTACGTCAAGATGAAGGATCAGGTGCTGATCGTGGACGGCATGACCAACAAGATTGTCGATATGTTCTCGGAGACGCAACCACTGTCTTAGCCCAAGGTCTTGGCGCAAGACATTCGACAGATCGGGCATGCAGGTAGATTTTAGTCCTTCTTCGGGACATTCGCCGCGAACGCCTTCATCAGCGCGGCATCCATCGCCTTCCCCTTGGCATCCTCGGCGAGATGCTCGAACCACTTCGCAAAGCCTTCATAGATCTGGCTGGCCGGATGATCCGGACCCAAGAATCCCGAAATCTCCCGCATCTCGGCGACCCAGCGATACGCCTTCGGGATCATGTCCGGCAGCGCCACTTCGAGGCGCGCCAGAATTGCAGGCTGGCTGAGCGCGAGCTCGTCGCGCAGCGCGTCGGCCGCGCCCGCTTTCGTGGCCGCGACCACCATGGCCGAGCCGATGCCGGCGAGGCCCTTGACGATGCCGGCGTAGGACATCTTGAGTGCAGAGGCTGCGCCGACCGGGCCTTCGACGATCCGCACGTCGAGGCCCAGCTCTTTCAGCACGGCGACGTCCTTGGCGTGCTCGCCGGACATGTAGAAGGCCGGGCTCTTGCCACCACGCTGCGGCGGAAAGCCGATGATGCCGGCATCGACGAAAGGCGCCTGCGCCGAGCCGATGATCTCCTCGATCCTTTGCACGGTGTCGACACTGACGGCGTTGCAGTCGACCACGACCGGCTTCTTCTCGCGTCGGACGATCAGCGCGGCCAGCCGTTCAGCCAGCGCCACGGCTTCGCCCGGCGGCACGATCGAGAGGATGATGTCGGCTTCGGCGAGCGCGTCGTCCTCGGCGCCGATCATGCCGGCGTCCGCCGCCCGTTTCAGCGTCGCCTCGCTCCGCCCCTTCAGTGACGTCAGCACCCGTGCGCCATTCTCGCTGAGGCGGCGAGCCACGGCGCTGCCCATGGCACCGGGCGCGAGGATCGCAATGGTTTTGGACATCATGCACTCCAGGTCGAATTCCGAACGAGACGCTCAATTCGACCGGAGACTAGCAGAGGACGCGAACGCCTGCGTGAACGCGGCCATCCCGCGCGGGAATGGCCCTACTCCACTTTCGCAGGCTGCTGGGGTTGGAGCGCAGACGCGTTGGCGATGCGTGCGGCGTTCGCCACGCCCGCGAGCGCGGCGGCCCTCTTCGGATCTGGCGCCGAGCCCGGCTGCACCACGCCGGCCGACATGATCAATGTCGCGGCATCCTCGGCGCTGAGGTCGACCTCGATGATCTTGCTCTTCGGGACATAGAAGAAGAAGCCGGTGGTCGGGTTCGGCGAGCACGGCAGGAACACCGAGACGTGCTCCTCCTGTCCCGGCAGGTTGCGCGCAATGTCCTCGTTCGGCGATTGCGAGATCAGCACGATCGACCACATGCCGGGCGACGGAAACTCGACCAGGCCCACTTTCCGGAAGCTCGAACCCTTGCCCGAGAACAGTGTCTCGAACACCTGCTTGAGGCCGCGATAGATCGCGCGCACCGCCGGAATCCGGCCGAGAAAGGTCTCGCCGACGTCGACCAGCGTCCGGCCGATCAGGTTGGCCGCGAGGAAGCCGACCAGCGTCAGCGTGAAGAATGCGACAATCAGTCCCCAGCCGGGAACACCATAGGGAAGATAGGTTTCGGGTCGATAGGCCAGCGGCACGAACGGTCGCACCACGCCGTCGACCCAGGTGACGAACCACCAGACCAGATAAAGCGTGATCGCGATCGGCCCCGTCACGACGAGGCCGGTCAGGAAATAATTGCGAAAACGGCCCATTAGGCCGGTATGCGGTTCCGGGACGGGATCAAGAGGCGCAGGCGCGTCGTCGCGGGGGGTCATTCGGGTTCCAGATCGGTCGCAGCACACAAGCTAGGGTCTTCTAGCAGGTTTTGGAAGGCTGCGACCAACCGATATCCCTTGTGCCTATTCCACGGTCACCGATTTCGCGAGGTTGCGCGGCTGGTCCACGTCGGTGCCCATCACCACGGCCGTGTGATAGGCGAGCAGCTGCACAGGAACGGCATAGACCATCGGCGTGAACGCCCCCGCCATGTCGGGCATCACGATGGTGACGAGAGAATCGACCGTCGCCTCCTCCGCGCCCTTGGCATCGGTCATCAGAATGATTTTGCCGCCGCGGGCGGCGACCTCCTGCATGTTCGAGACGGTCTTTTCGAACACCCGGTCGTAGGGCGCAATGACGACGACGGGCATGGTCTCGTCGATCAGCGCGATGGGTCCGTGCTTCAGCTCGCCGGCAGCGTACCCTTCGGCGTGGATGTAGGATATCTCCTTCAGCTTCAGCGCGCCTTCGAGCGCCAGTGGAAAACTGGTGCCGCGGCCAAGATAGAGCACGTCGCGCGACTTTGCGATCTCGCGCGCCAGACGCTCGATCTCAACCTCGGTGGTGAGCGCATCCGACATCAAGCGCGGGATCTCGACGAGGCCATGGACGAGCCTGGTCTCATCCTCGTCTGACAATTCGCCGCGGGCCTTGCCGGCCGCAATTGCAAGATTTGCGAGCACCATCAGCTGGCAGGTGAAGGCCTTGGTCGAGGCGACACCGATCTCGGGTCCCGCCAGCGTTTGCAGCACGGTCTCGCTTTCGCGCGCGATCGTCGAGGTCGCCACGTTGACGACGGCGACCGTGTGCACGCCCCCGGCCTTGGCATAGCGCAGCGCCGCCAGCGTGTCTGCGGTCTCGCCGGACTGCGAGATGAAGATGGCGAGATCACCCTTGCGCAGGGGCGCTTCGCGGTAGCGGAATTCGGAGGCGACGTCGACCTCGACCGGCACGCGCGCAAAACGCTCGAACCAGTACTTTGCAACGAAGCCGGCATAGCTCGCCGTGCCGCAGGCCGTGATGTTGATGCGCTGGATGGTCCTGAAGTCGAATGGCAGCTTGACCGGCAGGGAGACGCGCTCGGTCGCCATATCGACATAACGCGCGAGCGTGTGACCGACGACTTCCGGCTGCTCGTGGATCTCCTTCGCCATGAAGTGGCGGTAGTTGGCCTTGTCGACCAGCGAGGTCGAGGCCGCGTGCCTGATCTTGTCGCGCTGGACGGCGTGGCCGTCCTTGTCGAAGATCGTTGCGCTGTTGCGGGTGAGCACGACCCAGTCGCCGTCCTCGAGATAGCTGATCGTCTCGGTGAAGGGGCCGAGCGCGATGGCGTCGGAGCCGAGATACATCTCGCCGTCGCCATAGCCGATCGCGAGCGGCGGGCCGTTGCGGGCGCCGATCATGAGGTCGTCGTCGCCGGCGAAGATGAAGCCGAGGGCGAAGGCGCCGCGTAAGCGCGCCAGCGTCAGCTTGACGGCCTCGACCGGCTTGTTGCCGCGCGCGAGCAGATCGTCGACGAGGTGCACCACGATCTCGGTGTCGGTCTCGGTGTGGAACACCGTGCCCTTCGTCTCGAGTTCCTCGCGCAGCTCGCGGAAATTCTCGATGATGCCGTTGTGGACCACGGCGACGCGCTCGGTCGCGTGCGGATGGGCGTTGTTGACGGTCGGCTTGCCGTGGGTGGCCCAGCGGGTGTGACCGATGCCGGTGGTGCCCTTCAACGGCTCCGCCTCGAGCCGCTTCTCCAGGTTCTTCAGCTTGCCCTCGGCGCGGCGGCGCTCCAGATGCTTGCCCTCGAGTGTGGCGACGCCCGCGGAATCGTAGCCGCGATATTCGAGACGTTTGAGCGAATCCACCAATTGCTCTGCAACCGGCTCGCGCCCGAGAATGCCGACAATCCCGCACATGCGGATCACTATCCCCCAAATCGCCGAAAAATCGCCTAAACGACGCGGTCGGTTTTAGCGAAACTCCTACGGAACCAGATACTCAATAATTATTGCTGATTGAGACAGCGCCAGATCACACCGAGCCTCGCCTGCGTCGATTTGGCCGGCCTTTAACCCCGCACGTTAACTCACTGTCAACATGTTTGGCCAACGATTCCCGCCCAGGAGAGACGGCCATGAGAAGCTCATCCGACCGCAAAGGCCTGTCGTCGATGTATCTGCGCGCCAGCGAGACCTCGGGCACGCACCTTGCGCATTGGCCGCCGCCCCTGCGGGGCAAGGAAAACAAGCCCCTCTTCATCAAGCATCCCGACGGCGAGCCGGCCAAGCGCGCCAAGCCGCGCGGCTGGCGCCTGACCCGCGCGATCTTCTCCGAATTCGCGGACGAATAGCCTCGCTCACTTCTCCGGCTTCTTTTCGAGAGTCTTGCCGCCCGTCTTCATCTCGCGATAGCGCGCAGCACCGCCTTCCCGGATGGTCTGCTGGTTGCGCTCCAGCGCCATCGCATCGTCGGGCACATCGCGGGTGATCACCGAGCCGGAGCCGATATAGGCGCCGTTGCCGATTTTGACGGGGGCGACCAGCGAGGAGTTGGTGCCCACGAACGCACCCTGCCCGATCACCGTCTTGTGCTTCCCAAAGCCGTCGTAGTTGCAGGTGATGGTGCCTGCACCGATGTTGGACTTGGCGCCGACGATCGCATCGCCGATGTAGGCGAGATGATTGGCCTTCGCTCCCGCCTCGAGCGTCGCGGCCTTGGTCTCCACGAAGTTGCCGATCTTGGCACCTTCGCCGAGCGAGCTGCCCGGCCTCATGCGCGAGAACGGACCGACAGATGCGTTCTTGCCAATCGAACTCTGCACGATGTGCGAGAAGGAATGGATCACCGCGCCGTCGGCGATCGAGATGCCCGGGCCGATGACCACGAACGGCTCGATGGTCACGTCCTTGCCGAACACGGTGTCGGCGGACAGGAACACCGTCTCCGGCGCGACCAGCGTGACGCCGGCCTCCATCGCCGCTTTGCGTAAGCGCGCCTGCATCACGCTTTCCGCTTCGGCGAGTTGCGCCTTGGTGTTGATGCCACGCACTTCGTCTTCACTGGTCTCGATCACGACCGACTCCCATCCCTTTTCGCGGACGATGCCGACTGCGTCCGTCAGATAATATTCGCTCTTGGAATTGGCATTGCCGATCTGCCCGAGAATTTCGAGCGCGCGGCGACCGTCGATCGCCATCAGGCCGGCGTTGCACAGATCGATCTTGCGCTCCGCTTCACTGGCATCGGCCTCTTCGCGGATCGCGGCCAGGCGGTCACCCTCGACGATGAAGCGGCCATAGCCCGAAGGATCGGCGGCGCGAAAACCGAGCCCGGCGATCGCGGCGCCCCTGGCGAGCGGTTCGCGCAGCCGCGCGAAGGTTTCGGCCGAGATCAGCGGCGTGTCGCCGAATGCGATCAAGAGATCGTCGACGCCCCGTGCAATCGCCTCGCGCGCCGCCAGCGCCGCATGCGCGGTGCCGAGCCGCTCGGCTTGCACGAAGGTGAGCGCATCGGGGCGGCTGCGCCTCGCTTCCTCCGCGACCGCCTGATGATGGGGACCGATCACGACTGCGAGCGACGTGCCGGTTCCCTTTGGCGCGGCGGCGAGCACATGGGCGAGCAGCGTCTGATGTGCGACGGGATGCAGCACTTTCGGCAGGCTCGATCGCATGCGCGTGCCTTCGCCGGCGGCGAGCACGATCGTGAGGCTGGAACGGGCGGTCATCGAAATCCTGTCAGATACGGCCGAATCAATTGGTGCGGCGGACGGCAGGCCGCCCTGATGCCATCGCCTTGCTACCCCCGCAAACGCCCGGAATTCAAGTGCGGGGCGTATTTCCTGTTAATGTTCCCTGATTGATTCGGGGAAGCCGGACAGGGCTGGGCACTTAACGTTCATGGCAAAGGATTCCGACCCACTGGCGGATGCCTTCGGCACCAAGGAGACCGGCGGGCTGTTCTCCGGACTTTTGGCCGAGGAAAGCGCATTCGACCGGCGCATGATGTGGCGGCTGGGCTCGTGGGGCGTCGCGGCCGTGGGGGCCGTCGTCATCGCCGTGATGGCCAATCAGGCCCAGCTCAGCTGGCGGCGCGACCAGGTCGCCTCCGCCGATCTCGCGCGCCAGGCCGACCGGCTCCAGATGCTGACCAAGGAGAGCCAGAACGAGGCTCGCCGGCTCGCCGCCGCCATCGAGACGCTGAACGGCGATCGCGACCGGCTCTATTCGCGCGTCACGGTGCTGGAGCAGGGCCTCGATTCCGTCACCGGTGCCATCGCCAAGCAGAGCGCCGCGCCGCCGCAAGGCGCCAAGCCGCAGGATGTCGCGCCAGCGACCGCAGCTCCCAGCGTCGCGCCGGTCGCCTCGACGCCAGCTCCGGCGAGCGAGAAGCCGCGCGCTGAAGCCGCCAAGGATAATCAGAAGGATACTCACAAGGAGCCTGTGAAGGAGCCCTCGAGCCCACCGCCGCAGACCGCGGCTGCCGCCTCGCTCGTGCAGCAGTCGCCGACCATTCCGCTGGTGCCGTCCAAGTCGATCATGGCGCCGCCGGATCCGGCCGCGTCCAAACTGATTCAGCCCGAGGCAGCTGAGAAGGCCGCCGAGAAGAAGGCCGAGCCGGCTGCAGCTCCAACCGAGGTCGTCGCGGCAGTAACGAAGCCGCCGGAGGCAGCCGAGACCGAAGCCCCCGCGATCGCAGTCCAGCAGACGCGCTTTGCAATCGACCTCGGCGGCGCCAACTCGATCGACGGCCTGCGCGCACTCTGGCGCGGCGTGACCAAATCCAATCCGGAAGTCGGCGCACTGCGGCCGATCATCATGATCAAGGAGGGCGCCACCGGCCTCGGCATGCAGCTCCGCTTGGGTGCCGGTCCCCTGATCAACGCCGCCGCCGCCGCAAAACTCTGCGCCGGCCTCACCGAGAACGATCGCCATTGCGAGACCACCGTGTTCGATGGCCAGCGCCTGTCGATGCGCGGCGGCCAAGAAAAGGCGCAAGACAAGAGACAAGAAAAGACTCAGGACAGGGTTCAGGAGAAGAGCTCCGAGAACAACCAGGACGCGGTACCGCAAGCCGAAGCCGCGCCCGCGCCCAGCGCCAAGCCCGAGAAGCCGCAGCGCCGCCGCAGCTACTCCTCGAAGCGCTCGTCAAAGCATGAGGAGCCCGCGCCTGCACCCGCGGCCCAGCCGGCACCGGCGAAGCCGGAGACGGCATCAGCGTCTGCGGGATCGACGCTGTCGTCGTTCTTCCGGCGGTAGGTCAGAATCTGCTTCCACCTGAACGCGCGGTGAATGCCGTCGTGTTCCTGCGCGCGGAGATGGACTTAAATTTCGGTCCGCCACCGAAACCAGCCACCGACCGCCAAGTTATCCCGGTCCTGAACCGGAGCGGCCGACGCGCGACATCGCTCGTGCCCGCGTCCATGACCAAGGAGAAGTACACGTGAAGAAATTGATCATCGCGACGGCCGTCGTTCTGGCGGCATCCTCGGCGCTCGCGCAAACGACGAAATCGCCGGGCGCTTCGAGCAACGCGCCCGGTCAGCAGATGCAGAACACGACGAAGCCTTCGACAGCTCCCGGCGCTTCCGAATACGCGCCCGGTCACCAGACCAATACCACCGCGGGACCGGGCCACTCGGAAAGCGCGCCCGGACAGAAGATGCAGAACACGACGGGCTCGAGCACCAAGAAGAAGTGAGGCTGCGCCTCGCCTTTGTAACTTCGATAACCGGCGCCTGATCAAAGGATCAGGCGCCGGTCTGCATTTGGAAACAGAGCCGGAAGACGCAAGGTCGAATTTGATGGCTCTTTGCGCACGCAATGATTTACTCGATGCGCGACTTTTCCTTCAGATCCCGAATGCGCATCTCCGCTTCATCCCTGGACTGGACGATTTCCGACCAATCCTCCACCCGCGCCTCCTTGCTCAACCTCTTGAGCTCGTTCAGCTGCTCCTGAGTTGGCTTGTCCATGCTCACTCCTTGAGGGCAACATGCGTTGGACGTCATAACATTCACAACTCAGCCCGCCCCTCGCGTGTTCCCAAAGGCTGCCTGGGCGAGCCAAACCAACAGAAACATCGCCTGGCCTGTTGCCTGCCCGCGCCATCCCGACCATATTGCCCCTATGAGAAAAAAGCCCTTCCGCCTCACGCCCTACCAGGTGCAGTTCCTGATCGTCGTCGGCTTCGTTTCCGTCGGCTATGCGCTCTATCTGCGCTACCTCGCGATCGAGCTGTCGCAAGTCGCGCTCGCCTGCGATGCCGGACTTCAGACGCTGATCTGCAAGGCGCGCTCGGTCTCGACCGTGCTGTTCAAGAATTCGGTGTTCGGCATCGTCGCGCTGGTGGTTGCGACGCTGAACCTGATGCGGCCGTCGATCGTGCTGCTCACCGTCGGCGTCATCGCCGCCGGGCTCGGCATCGTGCTCTACAATGTCGTGCTGTCGGGCCTTGCGATCGGCCTGTTCATTCTTGGATTTGCTCGGCCCGCGCCCGCCACAGCGTGAGCGCAAACAAAAGGTAGATCGCGCAGGTCCACAGCGACTGCCAATTCTCGCGGCCCTCGTTGAAGAGCACATAGACGGCCGACAGCGCCAGCACGCCTGCGAACACCGCCTCCGCGATCGGACGCTGGCCGATCTGCGGCCGGTTCAACATCAAGAGCGCGAACGGCACCACTGCCATCGTCAGCGCGGCGTAAGGAAAATCCTTGTAGCGCGGGTCGAACACGAAACCGAGCGCGGTCTGCGCCGCGATCACCGCCGTCACGGCCAGCGTCAGGCCGAGCACGGCGGTGAGCTTCGACCATTTCCGGCCCTCGCGCGGGCCGAGCAGATCGAGGAAGGTCGGCAAGCTGCGGCCGATCACCATCGCCTGCGCGCAGAAGATCGGCGACAGAATGCCGGCGAGCAACAGCGCGCCCCAGAGCAGCCAGCCACCGATGCCGTAGCTCTCGTAATACATCTTGTCGGCGCCGATCCCGAGCAGGATGCCCGCCGTCGTCGCCGAGATGCCGACGCCGAGCCAGGCCGAGAAGCGCGGCGTCCAGGGCCGCCGGCGCAGCGTGAGGCCGGCAACCGCGAACACCAGCACGCTGAGGACCATGCCGGCGCCCATGTACCATTTCCAGTACGGGAAATTGCTGATCGGCTCGCCCGGCGGATATTTCAGGCTCCGGCGCACCGAGTCATACAGACCCCAATAGCCGCCGACGGTGCCTTCCAGCTTGCGCTTCCACGGCTGGTCATAGGACTCGATCAGGTTGACGCGGAACTTCTGCGCCTTCGCAAGGCTCAGGATTTCCGAGACGACGCGCGCCTGGTTGGTGCGCGACGGCAGCGCGCCGTCGCGCATGCGCCCCTCGCTCGGCCAGCCGGTTTCGCCGATCAGGATCTCCTTGCCCGGAAACGCCACCGCCATGCGCTCGCGGATCGCCTCGACATGGCTTGCTGCGAATTTCGCGCGCACCGGGAAATCCTCCCAATAGGGCAGGATATGGATCGTGACGAAGTCGATGGCGTCATAGACCTCGCGGTTCTTCAGCCAGTACTCCCAGACGTCGGCATAGGTGACGGGCACGCTGACCTGCGCCTTGACCGAGCGGATGATGGAGACGAGGTCGGCCGTGGTCATCTCGCCGCGGAGCAGCACCTCGTTGCCGACGATCAACGCGGTGATGATGGACGGGAATTCCTTGGTGAGGCGAACCGCGAGCGCGGCCTGCTCGAAATTCTTGGCGCGGTTGCTGGAGAGCCAGATGCCCTGGAGTACTTTCAGCCCACCGACCTTGGCGGCGATCGCCGGCACCTGGTCGAGCCCGTTCTCCATCGAATAGGTGCGGACGCAATCGGTGATCTGCTTGAGCTGGCGCAGGTCCTGCTCGATCTGGTCGGCGTCGATATGAGTCCACGCGTCCAGCGGCGACTGCTCGCCGCGGAACGGTGCGTAGGAGACGCATTGGACCTTCTCGGCGGGATCGATCGGGGCGCGCGCGAGCGTGATCGGCGTCGCCAACCACCACCACACGGCAGCAATCGCACCCAGTGAAACGAGCAGAAGCGCCAGTGGCGTACGAAGAGAAATCGGTTCCGTCCTCCGCGAAGGGCCCGTCGATTACCTGCTTGCACGCCGTCTGCCAAGGGGGTGCCCGGGTGTGGATCAGTTCCTCCCCCCGCGGATTTTGGCTGCGGCCGTTCGACCGGGGGCCTAGCATCGTGACTTTGCTGGACAAAATTCCAAATACAGGTCATGGACTCCCAAGGACTTTTCCGCCGCATTGGAGACCCATTTGGACGCCATCACCGGCGCGTCCGCGAGGTCGGGATGCGGACGGTCAGCGGACATATTGGGGAATTCATGCGGCAACGGGTGTTCGAGTTACGAAATGCGGTCCTGCGGCAGTTCGCCGCCACCTTGGCAGTCTCCTGCCTTCTCGTTCTCGCCGGTCTCGGCGGCGCCTACGCCCAGAGCGGCTCGCCCGCCCCCGACCAGAGCAAGGCCGCCGCCCAACCCGCCGACGCCGCCAAGGACGCCGCCCAGAACCAGCGCCGCACCGACGAATTCGCGGAAGCGGCCCAGGTCATCAACGGCCCCGCCGGCAATCCCGAATGCGTCTGGCTCGGCCGGCGCGTGGTACGGCTGATGTGGCGGGATGATCTCGATACCGCGTTCCGCCATCTCGACCTCTACGACCGTTTCGGCTGCCCCGGCGGCCACATCCAGGCCGCCTTCCGCTGCCTGACCCGCTTCGGCGGGCAGATCGACCCCAAGGTCGCCGAGACCCTGGACAGCCGCGTGCACGCTTGCTGGATCAACCCGGCCTCCCAGCCGCAGCAGGCGAGCGCCTCGCAAGCCGCAGCGCCGGCTTCGGGCACTTCGCAAGCTCCCCAGCCGGCCGCCAGCCCCTCGCCTGCGCCAAGCCCAACGCCCGCGCCCCAGAAATAGCCGCGATCGTTTCAGCTGTCGTTCAGGAACGATCGGCCATAGACACGGTTGGCACTGCCACGCGTCGTTCGAAAAGGCCATGCCCTCATAAGGACATGAGGCCATGACAGTTGTGAAACCGCGCGGCAGAGGTATGCTCCCTTTGCCGCGGACTCGGTCGGATCTCGGGGTCGGATCCGCTGCCCTGCCACCTCAGCCCCTTTTGGTTTAGCCGCGATGCGCGTTGTCGCCGCCGTTCTGTTGCTTGTGTCCGCGCTCCACGCCGGCCTCTGGGGAATCCTGCGCGACAAGGAACCCGCGCCTGATTTCAAGGGCCTGTTCCCGAGTCTGTCTTATACGCCGTTCGAACCGGGACACGTCGTCGACATCAACGTCGACCCCGACAAGATTCGCGCGGACATGAAGAAGCTCTCGACCCTCACGCGAGCGATCCGGTCCTACTCCGCGACGGAAGGCAACGAACTGGTGCCGCCGATCGCCGCCGAGTTCGGCCTCAAGGTCACGGTCGGCGCCTGGATCGACAAGGACGAGGATCGCAACGAGCGCGAGATCAAAGCGGCGATCGAGCTCGCCCGCAAGAACAGCAACGTGATCGGCATCGTGGTCGGCAACGAGGTGATCTTCCGCGGCGAGCAGAAGGTCGAAGACCTCATCAACAAGATCAAGAAGGTCAAGGGATCGGTCCGCGTTCCCGTCACGACGGGCGAGATCTGGAACATCTGGCGCGATTTTCCGGACCTTGCCTCCAGCGTCGATTTCATCGCCGCGCACGTGCTGCCCTATTGGGAAAACTTCCGATCGGACCAGGCGGTCGACCAGGCCGTCGACCGCTACAACCTCCTGCGCAATCTCTTTCCCGGCAAGCGCATCGTGATCGCCGAGTTCGGCTGGCCGAGTGCCGGCTACAATTTGCGCAACGCCGATCCGGGCCCATTCCAGCAGGCGCTGATCCTGCGCAACTTCGTCAGCCGCGCCGAAGCTCTCGGCATGGAATACAACATCGTCGAGGCGATCGATCAGCCCTGGAAATTCTTCGAAGGCGGCGTCGGTCCTTACTGGGGCATTCTCAACGCCAATCGCGAGCCGAAATTCGCCTGGACCGGCCCGGTCGAGAATTCCGACTATTGGAAGCTGATGGGCATCGCGCTGCTGGTCGGCATCCTGCTGTCATTGCCGATCATGCGGCTGTCGCAGCCGACCGCCGCGCAGGCATTCCTGCTCTCGGTCACCGCCAACGGCGTCGGCGCCTGGGCTGCGACCGTGTTCGCCTATTGGAACGGCCACTACTTCCTGTTCGGCTCGGCCTTCGCGCTGACGCTGGGCATGATCCTGCTCGTTCCGCTCGTACTCATCGCGATGGCGCGCATCGACGAGATCGCCGCGGTCGCTTTCGGCCGGCCGCCGCAGCGGCTGATCACGAAGGGCAAGCCGGTCGAGAACGTGCCGGAGAATTACTACCCGAAGGTCTCGATCCACATCCCCGCTTATTTCGAGCCGGTCGAGATGCTCAAGCAGACGCTCGATGCGCTGTCGCGGCTGAACTATCCGAACTACGAATGCGTGGTCATCATCAACAACACGCCGGATCCCGCCTTCTGGCAACCGATCCAGGACCATTGCCGCGCGCTCGGTGAACGCTTCAAGTTCATCAACGCCGAGAAGGTGCAGGGCTTCAAGGCCGGCGCGCTGCGCATCGCGATGGACCGCACCGCGGCGGATGCCGAGATCATCGGCATCCTCGATGCCGATTATGTCGTCGATCCCGACTGGCTGAAGGACCTCGTGCCGGCGTTCGCCGATCCGCGCGTCGGCCTGGTGCAGGCGCCGCAGGAGCATCGCGATGGCGGCCTGTCGATCATGCACTACATCATGAACGGCGAATATGCCGGCTTCTTCGACATCGGCATGGTCCAGCGCAACGAGCTCAACGCTGTGATCGTGCACGGCACGATGTGCCTGATCCGCCGCGCCGCAATGGACATGGCCGGCGGCTGGTCGTCGGATACGATCTGCGAGGACAGCGATCTCGGCCTTGCGATCCAGGAGCTCGGCTGGACCACCCATTACACCAACCACCGCTACGGCCAGGGCCTGCTCCCTGACACCTACGAAGCCTTCAAGAAGCAGCGTCACCGCTGGGCCTATGGCGGCCTCCAGATCGTGAAGAAGCACTGGCGGCAATTCCTGCCCGGCCGGAGCCGGCTGACGCCCGACCAGAAGCGCGAATATGGCCTCGGCTGGCTGAACTGGCTGGGCGCCGAAAGCCTCGGCGTGGTCGTGGCGCTGCTCAACCTCGTCTGGGTGCCGATCGTCGCCTTCGCCGACATCGCCATCCCCGACAAGATCCTGACGCTGCCGATCATCGGCGCCTTCATCGTGTCGCTGGTGCACTTCCTGTCGATGTATCGCGCCCGCGTCGCGATCAAGCCCGGCCAGATGCTGGGCGCCATGATCGCGGCGATGAGCGTGCAATGGACGGTGTCGCGCGCGGTCGCGCAGGGCCTCATCACCGAGCACATCGCCTTCGCCCGCACCTCCAAGGGCGGCCTTAGCAGGATGTCGATCGAGTTCCAGGCGTTCTGGGAGGCCGTGATCGGCGCGCTGCTGGTGATCGGTGCCGGCGTGCTGATCGCCAGCAACAGCTTCCGGCAGATCACCGAGATCTACGTCTTCGCCGGCGTCCTGGTGTTGCAAAGCCTGCCGTTCCTGGCCGCGGTCGCGATCGCGATCCTCGAGCTCAGCCGCATCAACTCGTTCCAGTTCTGGCGCGACAGCGCGATCCGCTCCGCCGAGCTGATCGGCCTGCGACCGGTCGCGCTGCCGACCCCCGGTACGCCGCAGCCGGTGCCGAACGAGGTGCGGCGCGAGGCGAAGTGACGGGCGGCAGGCCATCCTCGCTCTTCGGCGTGGATGACGAGCCGCCAATTGGGTTGAGAATCCTGGCCTAAGCGGTGGATAGCGCGAGCGAATCCCCGCTCCTGCTATGAACTTTGGCAGCCACCCGCACTATTGACCTCCGCAGCCACTCCCCCTACACAGCGCGGAAGCATGATCCGGAAACAGCCGGTTTTCCCCGCAACGCAAGTCGAGCGTGGCGGCAAGACATGCTTCTCGAAATGACCGAACACGATGGCGTCCGAATTCAAGCCATCAGCGGCCATGGGAGCGCGTAGCTCAGCCGGTAGAGCACGTGACTTTTAATCACGGGGTCCTGGGTTCGAGCCCCAGCGCGCTCACCAAATAACCGAAGTCTTGTCAGCCCCTTAAGTCACGGCCGGCTCGTTCGAGTAGCCTAGCAGTTGACAATTTTGTATAGCGAGTTGGCAAACCCGGTTCGTGCCCTGTTCTCAGTATTGCGGCCTCGTTCGAACACGAGCAGCCCGTCCCGGGAAATCCAACCTCGCGTAATGAACTTTATGCGAAAGATGCTCCGTCTTCGCGGCGCGTCGTTGTTGATGAACCTTCTCTCCTAATCCGAGTCTGTTTTCGGCTATTTTGAGTCCTGCCCCTAGGACGCACCGCGCCGCAGGTCGTGATCGCCGTAGACGCGCTCAGCCAATGTCCGCCGTTCGACCCCGAGCCCCCGGCGTTCGTCGTTGGAGGTGCACAGGCGAAACGTATGGGAAGCTAAGTCCGCTGGATCGCACGGTGCCATACCGTGCGATAGGAGGTGCCAGCGTCACCTTACGGCGACTCCTGGGTCGGCCGCCATGACGGCGCCGACCAGCTTGGCGGGATCGACCTTCTTCGCCTCAGCCCACGCGATCAGATTTGCCGGACGGTACGTGGCGTCGCTGCGCCAGCGGTCGAACACCGAGCCGTCGATGGTCTCGTTGATGCGAGCGGTTGTCGCCGCGGTTCCCGTCTCCGGCGGGATGCCAACTGGGCGGAAGAAGCGCTTCGAGAACAAGTGGTAGAACCCCTTGCCGAACTCGCTGTAGGAATCGTTGATCGCTGGCGCCTTTTCCGTCACGTCGATCTCAACGTTTTCGCGATAAATGAGACCGAGCCCGCCGGCCTTGTTCATGAGCCAGACCAGCGGGCGCTGGGACAGCGGATCGCTCGCGTAGCCGCCGCCGACGTTCGCGTGGCAGCCGACGAACCAGCGCTGTTCGACGCGATCGATAGCGCGCTCGGGTGCCCCCGCCTCTCCTGTCTTCACAGTCCGCGTCCAGAACGTCGCGTTGAAGTTTGCCCGGTGCTCGTCGAGCGCCAGCGCATGGAACGCGTACTCGTTGTCGAGGCGCAGATGGGTGTCGAGGAAGCGGTACTTGTGGACCTTGGCTTCGGCGCTGCCGACGGGGATGCCCATCGACCCGACCGTGTCCCAGACCCCGACGAACTTGATCTTCGTTGGCCGCGAATACTTCGTGAGCCACCTCTCCTCGATTGAAGCGTCTGCCGACGGCGTCTTTCCGAGCAGCGACCTGATGGTCGGGGCGACGTACAGCCGGTACCGGGCGTATAGCTGCTCGATGGACAACGGCGCGCCCAGCCGCAGAATTCCGCACTTGCTGATTAGTCCCGACAGCGACCTGGCCGTATAGGCGCCCCGGCTGAAGCCGAAGATGAAGATCTCGTCGCCGTCGTCGAAGTTCTCTATCAGCCACGTGTAGGCGTGGATGATCTCGTCGTCGATGCCGTAGCCGGCAATGCCTCCGCGGACCACCTCGCCGCGGATAGTGCCGACCCCCTGTGAGTAATAGACGCGCTGGTCGGGGGTCTCTGCCGTTAGCGATTTGAGTCGCCAAACGTTCGTGTTGTTGTTGAGTGTATTGAACGTTCCGTCGAGGTAGATCGCGAGCTTCTTCATGCAAAACCCTGAAATATAACGAGAATTCGAGTAGAGCTTGGGATCGGCGGTGATTCGCGAGCCCTCTACATATGGTTGTAGCGATTTGGCGCAATATCTGCCGGAAATCCCTTTTATAGGTACTATATGTGGGCGATACGCTGAATTTTAGGCATTTGGAACCAAGTAATTGCAACCATTACTATACCCGCTTGTGGTCCGAGATCGAGTCGAACGCAACTTCTCCAGGGCCGCCAGCGCAGTGGCTCAAATCACCTGTGCAGAAGAAGAAGCGCCCACACCCCGCTGCTCGTTGGTGGGCTCTTGGCACTCGATGTTGTCGATGACCAAGGCGACCCGCGCAGCAAAGGGACCCGAGCAATGGAGGATTGCATGACAACGGCGAAACGTTCACCGCTCGGCTATCTGAGCGACCAGGAGACCAAAGTCGATTTCCTCAACAACGAGGCGATCGCGAAAACCATCGTCCGGCTGATCGACGAGACGGTCGATTCCGCGGTCACGATCGGCGTCCACGGCGATTGGGGCGCCGGAAAATCCAGCGTGCTGGAGATGGTCGAAAAAGCCTTCCCCGACGATGGCGACGTGCTTTGTCTCAAGTTCAGCGGCTGGCAGTTTCAAGGGTTCGAGGACGCCAAGATCGCGCTGATCGAGGGCGTCGTGAACGGCCTCATCGAGAAGCGCTCTCTCACGACCAAGGCCGCTGACGAAGTCAAACGCATCTTGAAAAGTGTCGACTGGCTGAAGGTTGCCAAGAAAGGCGGCGGCTTCCGGAGCGTGCGCAGGCCGTTCCAGATCCGGCCGTCGGGAAGTACGACCTCCATCCCGAGCAGAAGATCTCTCGCGCTCCCATACCGTACGGCAGAAATACCGCCTGCGTTCGTCGCCAGCGCGCCACCTAGCGTGGCGGTGCCTTCCGACGCGAAGGACAAGGGAAACAGCGCGTCCGCCTCCGCCGCCGCGGTCTGAAGTTCGGCGATCGTTGCGCCTGCTTCCGCGGTGACGGACATGTCGACTGGGTCGACGGTCCGGATCTTTTTCATGGCGCCGGTACTGACGACAATCTGGAGACCGGTTTCGTCCGGCGTCGAGCCCCCCACTAGCCCGGTGTTGCCGCCTTGAGGAACGACGTTGACGCCGGCCTCCTGACAGATCCGGACGCTGCGCGAGAGCAGGCTCGTCGTTCTGGGACGTAGCACACACGCCGCGCTACCGCGAAGCACGCCGCGCCAATCCGAGAGGTATCCGTCCGCCGCCGCCGGGTCGGTGATGCAATCGGAGCCAAGCAGCTCCCGTAACCTAGAGACGACGTCGTTCACAGCTGCTTCCACGTCGAGGTCGCGTGAGCGATCGTCTCTCCGGAGCCGTTCTGAGCGGACGACTGCAGGAAAAAGGTCTTGCGTCCCTTTTTAAGAAAGCTGGCACGGCAGGTGACCAGGCCGCTTCGCACCGGCGCAAAATACTGGACCTTAATCTCGAGCGTCGCGCCGGCGCCCAACTGATGCTTGAGCAGATGTCCCATCGAGATGTCGAGAGCCGTCGCCAGCACGCCGCCATGGAGCGATCCCTGCGGGTTGAACATGTAGGGCCTCACGTCGAGGGAAACGATGCAGGCGTCGGTTTCGTAGAAGACCGTTATCCCGAAGAAACGCGACAGGAAGAACGATCCGAATTCATGACTGCCGTCGCCTATCGCCGCCACGACCAGTTCCCGAACTTTCGCCTCGTCCATCCATTCAGCTCCCTATTCGGCCGACTGCTTCAGCGCAGCGTCCCCGAAAGCTCCCTTGGAGGCGAAGTCTAGCACCTCCTTCTGCGTCCAACCGAGCCAGTGCTCGAACACCTCGACAGTGTGCTCGCCGAGGATCGGCGGCGGCGTGGACGGCGCGGGCGGCTTGTCGTCGAAACGCAGTGGGCGGGCGACGAACTTGACCTCTCCGGCGATCCTGTGCGTCACGGTCTGGACCATGTCGCGCTGAACGAGCTGCGGCGCTTCGCAGACCTCGCCGACCGTCCTGATCGCACCGCACGGAATGCCGGCGCCGCCGAAGACCTCGAGCCAACGGTCTCGCGGCTCGGCCTTGAAGATCGGGCGCAGAATCGCGCCCAGCTCGGCGCGGTTCGCCGCCCTCTTCGGCGCCTTATCGAAGCGGGGATCGGCTTCGACGTCTTTGCGGCCGATGACGGCGCAGAACAGCGACCAGAATTTGTCGTTCGCGACGCCGAGGTTGAACCAGCCGTCGCTCGCCTCGAAGGTTTCGTACGGGCTGATGGTCGGGTGAACGTTGCCGCGACGCTTCGGGCTTTCTCCCGATGCGAAGTACATGCCGGCGTTGAACGTCAGCAGCGACGCCATGGCATCCAGCATCGAGACGTCGACCCGTCCGCCGACGCCACTCCTCTCGCGCTTCATGAGCGCGGCGAGCACCGCCTGCGATGCATAGAGGCCGGTGACAAGGTCGGCGATGGAAGTGCCGACCTTCATGGGCGGGCCGTCCAGGTCTCCGGTGATGTCCATGACGCCGGACTCGCCTTGCAGGATCAGGTCGTAGCCCGGCCGGCTCGCGCCCGGCCCGGTCCGGCCGAACCCGGAGATACTGCAGTGGATGAGCTTTGAATTGTCGGCGCTCATCGCGGCGTAGGACAGGCCCCACTTGTCGAGCGTACCGGGCCTGAAGTTGTCGATCACAACGTCGGCGGCCTCGGCGAGCGCGATCACCGCGTCCCGGCCGGCCGGCGACTTCAGATCGATCGCGCAGCTCCGCTTGTTCCGGTTGACGGACAAAAAGTACGAGCTCTCCCCGTTGACGAACGGAGGACCGTACCGGCGACTTTCGTCGCCGACACGGGGATCTTCGACCTTCACGACATCCGCGCCGAGATCCCCGAGATGCATCGTGGCGAAGGGGCCGGAGACGACGCGGCAGAGGTCCAGAACCTTGATGCCGGAGAGAGCCTCCGTACTAGACGATCGCATCCGCCAGATCCTTCATCGTCTCGACCGTGATGTCGGGCTTGTGCGGCGTCTCTTCGAACGGCCGGTTACGCCGGTTGATCATCGCCGTGCGCATGCCGGCCGATTTCGCGCCGATGACGTCGAACGCGTGGTTGGCAACGAAGAGGATCTGATCCATCTTGAGGCCGAGGATCTCGACGGCCTTCGTGTAGGTCGCGACGTGCGGCTTGAAGGAGTTCGCCTCGGCGACGGATATCACGTTGTCGAACGGGATCTTGTGATACTTCTTGGCCGTCTCAAGCATGTCGCGGTCGCCGTTGGAGAGCACGACCAGCTTGTACCTGTTCTGCAGCTTCGCCAGCGCGGCCGGCACCTCGGGGAAGCATTCGAGCTTCTCGATCTCGCCGACCAGGTACTTCACCTCGTCCTTCGTGTGCTTGATGCCCGACCGGTCCATGACCTGGGAGACGGCGCGGTGACCGATCTCGCGATACGGCGTGTGCTCGCGGTGGAGCAGCGCGTCGATCATTGAATTCTCGAAGTGAGTGCGGCGCCACCAGGTGACGAAGGAGTTCGGATTGCCCGTCCAGCCCTTCTCCTTGAGGAACGGCGTCGCAATTTTGACGAGGCCACCCTGCATGTCGACGACGGTGCCGTACTGGTCGAACATGCAGACCTTGATGGTGTCCTTCAGTTTCTGGATGTCGGTCATTGCCTCTTCCCTTTGCTCTTCGGCTGAATGGATGATCCGGATTTGACCGCATCCATCGCTATTTTCGAAATGGATTGTTCTTCTGCGCACATTCGCGACGTGAATGTCGTGACTATCGTCGCGGCTCTACAGATTCAGTCACAACTTCTGCAAACGGCTGGACGGCAGTGAGCCCGAAGGGATCTCCGGGCCCACTGCTACTTGTGGTCCGCGTCCACTAGGCTCCGATGCCGAAGACCTTCTCTCTCGAAGCCGAGGCTTCCGTTCCGGTCGGCGCGCCCGAGACTTCCTCAAGTGCGCGCCCCTTGGTCTCGAAGCCGAAGATCATGAAGACCACGGCCTGGAAGAGAAGAATGCCCGCGAGCGTCACCAGCACGCCGACGAGCCCCTTCCACGCGAAGATCGCGATGACGACGAATTGGACCAACGCTGTCGTCACGCGCCCGGCGGTCGCGCAGATGGCCGTGCCACGGAGCCTGTAGCGGGTCGGGAAGAGCTCCGGAACGTGCATGGCAAAGCCGGTGGCCAACATCACGTAAATCGCGCTGACGAGAAGGAAGCCGACCACGACGAGCGGAGCGCCGTCCGGCATGAACGGATACGCAAGACCGAAGGTCGCCGCCGCGATCGACGATCCGATGATCGACGGTCTACGGCCTATCGCATCGGCCAGCGCCAAACCGATCAGCGATCCGATCGGGCCGCCCAGCGACATGAAAGTCGTGTAGCCGAGCGACGACACGACGCTGTGGCCACCCTTCACCATGAATGTCGGCAACCAGCCAATGAAGCCGTAGAGGCTGAAGCCGACGACGATGTGCAGGAGACTGCCGAGCAAGGTCCGACCGAGGTAAGGAGGTGCGAACAGGCGCCAGACGGATCCGCCCTCGTCTTCCACACGCTGCACAGTCGAAACCGGCGGCAGCGGCACCTTATTGGCAGCTTCCGCTTCGATGCGAGCGAGAATCGCCTCAGCTTCGTCGCCGCGGCCGTTAGCGGCCAACCACCGAGGCGACTCGGGCATCGACTTTCGGAGGAACCAGACGATCATAGCCAGCACGCCGACGAGGCCGAACATGTAGCGCCATCCGAGGCTCGGAATGACCCACAGGCCGACCATCGACGAGACGAACAGCGAGAAGTTGGTGATGACGGCCAGGATGCCGATCCACCGGCCGCGGGACGATGCCGGGACGAACTCGGTCAGCGTCGCGTAGCCGACGACGATCTCGGCGCCCAGCCCGATTCCGATGACGAGGCGCGCGGCGATCAGCGCCTGCATGGACGGAGCGAGCGCCGCCGCCAGAGAGGCAAGACCGAAGAGGGCCAGATTGACCTGATAGGAGAAGCGGCGACCGTAGCGATCGCCCAGAATGCCCGAGAACCAGGCACCCACAGTCATGCCGATGAAGGTCGCGGTGACGAACGCCGCGTTGAGCTCGAGTGTCGACCAACCCTCCTTCAGCACGGCTCCGAGAACGCCGCCGGCGAGGTAGATGTCGAAGGCGTCGAGGAACATGCCCGCGCCAATCAGCGCAAGGATCCGCCAATGAAAACCGCAAATCGGCAGCCGATCGAGACGAGCGCCCGCGTTGACCGATGCCACCTGTACGTCTGAAATCTCTTGCATGCATCCCTCCCAAGGGTCGACAGACATCGACCGAAATTGTTTGGGAGCAGGATGGCGATCGGGATGGCGGCGTCTAATCGGAATCTGCTATTCCATTATTTGGCAGGCCAATAATCCTGCTGTTGCTGCGGATTATCGATAGATGGTCGGTCAGCGGCCCTCTCTCAGTCGCTGTCGGGAAGGCTTCGCGTGGCATCGACGAAGATCGAACGCAACCAGTTCAGGTCCTGACTGGCATCGTGCCTTCGGTGCCAATACATCGACCATTCGAAGGGATCGGACGCGAACGGCAAATCTCTGATCGCAAGATCTTCCGAGACCATCGCGAAGGCTAGGCGCCGTGGCATGACCGACAGCAGATCGGAATCCCGCAGCACATGCGGGACCAGCAGCCAATGGGGAACGTTGACCGCGACCCGGCGCGTCAGCCCTTGCCGGGCAAGCACGTCATCGACGAAACGGAGGTCTGTCGGCGACATCGAGACCTTGAGATGCGCCGCCTGCAGAAACGTCTCCATTGTAAGGGGGCGCTGCGCCAAAGGGTGACCTTCGCGCATCACGCACACCATCCGATCCTTCATCAGGACGACCGACTTGATCGAATTCGAATGGGCGAGACCCATCGAGATCGCAAGGTCGATTTCGTCCTTCTCCAGGGCCTCCACCGTTTGCGTCGGTGAATAGTGCACGACGTCGAGCTGCGCGAAAGGTGCCGTCGTCTCCAACGTTTTGCCGACGGAGGGAAGAAGAAGACGGCTGAGAAGATCGGACAACCTCACGGAAAAGCTCCGTGTGGTGGTGGTCGGATCGAAAGCGGATTCGCTATCCAGAAGGCGCTCTACCTGCCGCAGAAGCCGCTTCACCGGCTCCGCCAGTTCGATCGCACGCGGCGTGGCTTGCATGCCGTTGGCCGTCCGGACCAGAAGCTCGTCCTTGAAGATGTGACGCAGCCTGGAGAGCGCATTGCTCATTGCGGGTTGACTGAGGCCAATCCTGTCGGCAGCCCGGGTTACATGAAGGTCTGTAAGAAGAGCGTTCAGGGCGACCAGAAGATTGAGATCGACAGATCTTAGGTTCATGACGCGCCATCATTGATATCATGAAACCCATAAAATCCACAATACAAATCCAGATCAATCGGCGTCAACGTTCGCTCTCGAAGAGGTCTAGACTAGGTGACCGGTTTCAGGACAATCGGCGGCGGTAAGCGCAATGCCAATCGCGGGCGGCCTCAAATCAACGCCTCGGCTCTAGCAGCTCCAGCTCTTCTGCACGCTGTGGTTCGACGAGATACTCCGCCAGCCAAAACGCGCTGGAGCGCCGAGCTCGTTCGAGTTAAGTCGAGGCTACCAGAGTGAGACCGACAACGCCGAAGCTACGCTAAACCGCGCATTACCAGCCGAATGCCCTACTCCCACTCAATCATTTAGGACGATACTTCCGCGTTGATTTGCAAGCACAAATTCTCAAAGCTGACGGTCAAATCCCGACGGTATACCCGCCCTGCTGAGACTGCTCGAGGCGAACCGCCTGAAGGACTTCCACTTCACGGTCGAGGACGAAACTGCCGGCTCATGGCCTGTTCACTGCTGGGGGATAGCGTACCGGGCCGAGGGCGCAGATGATTGCCGAACAGCTTACGGAGGGCCGTATACTTAGCGAGACTGAGCAAACAGGCTTGGAGAGCTCGAAGCAGCCAGGTCAATGGAAGGTATCGTCCCGTGTCACTGCGGCTTGTTGCGGTGATCTGTTACAGAATCGAGAAATGTCCCAGCCTCGCGGTTAAGAAACTCCACATCGGCCGGAAATCCGCCGCCGGCCGAGGCATGTCCGGTTATTGTACCAGGCGAAATCGTAATGATACGCGCACCTTTGATGGCATGCGCGGCCGACTGTGGCTCGAATTCAGGATTAAGCAAGTCCTTCGTGCCAGTGAGAATTAGGGTCTTTGCCTTTATAGAGCCGAGCGCTTTCTCGGTGTCACCATTAAAGCCTGGCGTCGTGCCAACATCATGCCTTTCGTAAGCCCAAGTTTGGTAGATCCAGTCATTCGCGTCGAATGCCTTCATCACCGCGTCTTCCTGCTGAACCATCCATGGCAGAACATCCGTCCCATTTTTGAATTGCGCTTGGTACATGTCAGGCGTGCGCGCGGCGAGCAGATTGAGAATGTCCCGCCACAGCCTTACTCCCTTTTCAGGAATCGCGGCGTAGTTTCCGCCATTCCATGCCGGATCAAGCATGATGGCTTTCCGGGTAGTCTCTAAGACTGCAACGGTCCATGCCGGCGTTTTGGCAAGCGGCACCATGGCGATGAGACTGTCCATCATCTCGGGGTGACTGACACCCCACTGCAGAACCTGCATGCCCCCCATGGACGGTCCAACGACGGCGACCACGTGGTCGATTGCGAATTTCTCCTTCAATAAGCGGTATTGCGATTCCACCATGTCCCGGATCGTGAATTTTGGAAACGACATCCGCGGCTGCGCCGTTGAATTGCTCGGTGACGTCGTCAGTCCATTGGAAATGGCATCGGTCGCAATGATGAAATACTTGTCGGGATTCAGGCCTTGCCCGGTCCGATCATGAAATCAATGCGATGATGATTACCGCTAATCGCCGTAACAACCAGGATCGCGTTCGACTTCCTGGCGTTTAGCGTTCCGTGAGTGACGTAGGAGATTGAAAAATCCTTTATGACCTCCCCGCTTTCCAACTTGAGGTCGCCTTCGCTGAACAGTTGATGCGGTGGTTGGCTCGGCGTGTGAGCTCCCGTAGCCGTTGTGACAACGAGCAGGGCAATTCCCGCCAATATGGCAAAGCGCGACATATGTCCCTCCCGGATACGATTACGTTGTCAAACTCCTAGACGCCCGGACCGCAGCCAGACGCACCTAAGTCATTCCTTCATGAATTTCAGAATTTCCCCGAAAAATTGCTCGCGATTCTTCTCAAAGAGAACAAAATGCGTGGCGTCCTTGATCAAAACATTGCGCTTCATCGGAGCGTGAACGAGCTCGCGCATCAGACCTTCTCGGTCCTGCTGAAACGACCACGTATCGAAATCGCCGCCGATCACCAGGGTGGGCGCGTATATATTGGCAGCATTCCACAGCGGCCTGCCCGTCGCCTGTTAAAACGAATCTTCCAGCACGCCATTTGGTGCCCGCAGGCTTGGCGGCGTTCGGCTGTTGCTGGTCGGGTCGGTCGCCAAACACTCGCTCCAGAATGCAGCAGGTAAGGCTGGATCGCGGTACTCGTCCTTGTTTTCGGCCGGAATTTCGCCGTTCCAGCGCGCGGTGTTGGCCGCTTCAGAGGCCACGCGATATGCACCTAGTGCGAAATTGAACTCCGTCGGCTTGCGCTTATTCTGCAATCCGCTACCTGGACCAAGATTCGTGTGATCGTTGAAGTTATAGAGCGGCGCGTACATCACCAGCTTCTCCACATTCTCGGAGTGGAGGGAAGCATAATAGCCCGCCATCATGGCCCCCCACGACCAGCCAATCAGGGTTACCTTCTGCACGTTTCGGGTACGCTTGATATGGTTGACCATTGCTTCGATGTCGCGCAGTGCAAGAAATGAGCGCGTGAGGGGTTGGTTTTTGGCGGGCGGCTCGTCCATCGCAGCCTCGCGGGTCGAACCGCCGTAGTTTCGATAGTCGCCCATGTAGACGACGTAGCCCCGCTTCACGAGCCAATCGGCCCAAGAGTAGTCCTTGTACTGGAGATCGAAGTCGCAGGTGGACGGGCCGGTCGCGCCATGCAGAAAAAGCACGATGTTGTCATTGGCAAACCGGGTGTTGCCTTGCGCAATTTTTTCGCGAACGAAGATCTTGATGCCCGGATCAAGTCCGTCGATCTGCATGTCACTTTTGACAATAGTCGCCTGCTGGGCAGAGGCAGGTCCAGCGCAAATTAGTGCAGCCAACAACGCAAGGACTGACTTTATCATATGATCCCTCCCTCGTCCTTTTTTGACATCAAACCCGCATCCATGCGGATATTCCATTTGGTGCTTTGCACCGTTGGAATCTCTATCGCCCAACGTTGTTTTGCGCTGCAGCGGACGTACACGTCTCCCTTAATGCGCCGCGAGATTTGTCGGCGCCATAGGATCGCACCACGCGTGCTCGACTCCCAGTCCAATAGTGATCGCTCTCGCGGCCGTCGAGCATAGAGAGGATCTCGCTTCAGCGACTATAGCGAGGCCATGCATCAATATGCACACCGACGAACACCAGTGCGGGCGACGGCGGCAAAGGCGATTGGTGCCTCTGCCGCTTAAGTCAGTCGGAACGCCCTCGAGTTTATTGGTGCCCCAAGATCAGCTTCTCCGCGGCGATCTCGTTAGCTCGCGCCCTGCACTACAGATTCGAGATCCAGCAAGCGGATGGCGTTTCCGCCTGCAAGCTGCGCCAGCGTCGCTTCATCCATGCCGTTGACCCCGGCGATGTGGCCGATCGGGTTGAACTCCGCCATATCGAACGGATAGTCCGTACCCATCAAGATCCGATCCGGTCCAAATACCTCGAGCAGGTAAGCGAGTTGGTGATAGGTGAACACGACCGTATCAAGATAGACCTGACGAAGATACGTCGTCGGCGGCAGAGGCAGATCGCCGCGAGAATCCTGTCGCGCGCCCCATGCATGATCGATCCGGCCGGAATAGGCCGGCAGATACCCGCCGCCATGCACCGCGAGCAGTTTCAGATCAGGGAAGCGCGCCAGCGCACCGCTGAAAATCAGGTTATGCAGCGCAAGAGTCGTGTCCAGCGGATTGCCTATGACGTTGTTGAAATAAAAATGCGTGAACCGCTCACCATGGGTGAAGCCATTCGGATGCAGCATGATCAGGGCGCCGAGTTGCTCGGCCCGCGCAAAGAACGGCCGATACTCCGGGTCCGACAATTCCCTGCCGTCGACATTGGTCAGGATCTGAACGCCTTTCAGCTTCAGCTCCGACATGACGTAGTCGAGCTCGCGCACCGCGAGCTCGGGCTGCTGCAGCGTGACCCCGCCCAGCCCGAGAAAGCGGTCAGGCTTGCGCGAGCAGAATTCGGCGACGCCGTCATTTGCGATCCGATGCGCCGATTCCGCGATTGTGGGATTTAGGGAGTAGTAGCACTGTCCCGGTGCGGGCGCGACGACCTGGATGTCGATCCCCATCCGGTCGAGATCGGACAGCCGCCGATCGATCGTCGTCATGACCTTCCTGAGGTCCTCCTCCTGTCCGGCGTTGATCTCCTTGCTCGCCGCATCCGCGAAATGGGCCAGCGGAATTCTGCTGATATCAAGATGCGGCCGCGCAACCTGGGCCGCCTCCGGAACGACGATGTGGGCATGGATATCGATGGTTGGCGACGAAGGCCGGCGCGCGCGCCCATCCGCGTCCTGGATACGTGCAGCCGTCAGGCCGTAGCGATTCTTGCGATCGATCATGGGGAATCCGTTGTGGCCAGTGAGATTGGTGCTACGCCTGCATTACCGTCCATTCGAGCGCCGTGCTGAAGCGCTTGACCGCGGCCCCCACATGCGCCCGTAGCAGGCTGACCGCACGGCGCGAATCACGCGCCTGCAGCGCCGTAATGATGGCGTTGTGCTCTTCGACGAATTTGTGCGCATTCGGCCCGCGCACCGCCGCGACGCTCATCCGCACCAGACGTTCGGTCTCTTCGATCAAATCGCACGTGGTTCGCGCCATGCGCGCATTGCCCGAGCAACGTGCAAGCGTGCAATGGAAATCCCGGTTGTACGCGATGAACTCGCGCTCATAGTCACCGTCGAACTCGCGAAACCGATCGAGCGATTTGAGTTCGTCCTCGGACGCGTTCTTCACCGCCTCGGCAAGGCAGGCGAGCTCCATCGCCAGGCGGAAGGTGAAAACCTCGTTCGCATCCCGCAGCGACACCGGTGCAACGCGGTAACCCTGGCGCGGGATGACGATGATGAGACCCTCGCTGACCAGCTGCTGAAGCGCCTCGCGCACCGGGGACTTGCTGACATCGAATTCCTGGGCGAGCTCCTGCTCGCGCAGCTCACGGCCTGGCGGCAACTGGCAGGTCAGAATTTGCTGCCGCAGCAGCCCGTAAATCCGTTTGCTTTGCATTGCGCCCGAAAATGCTCCGTCGGGGCCGCTTGTGAGATATCACAATACTGCCCCAAATAACGCCTCTCGACACGCAAGATACCCTGAGATGCTCGACCACACCATCAATTTTGCGGGCATTATGGCCATTTTGACGATCTTCTTGACTCATCCCGGGCTCTCGTGACATCTCAGAAGGCAAACAATAACAACATCAGATGTATCAATATCTGTTTCCGGGAGGTGCAACATGCGGCGGATCGGCGCCCTCTTTTCGACCACGTTCCTGATCGGTTGGGCCTTGGTGAGCGCTGCCGAAGCGGCAGAGCCGCTCAAGGTCGGGTTCATGACCGTCAGGTCAGGCGCGCTGGCCGCGGGCGGCCGGCAGATGGAGGAAGGACTCCAGCTGTGCGTCGATGCGCATAAGGGCGAGATGGCCGGCCGAAAGATCCAGATCATCACCGCCGACACAGCCGGTCAACCGGCCGTGACCAAGACCAAGGCGCAGGAGCTGGTCGAGCGCGATGGCGCGCAGATTCTGATCGGTCCGCTGGCGGCGTTCGAGGCCCTGGCCATCGATGACTATATCCGCCAGACCAAGACTCCGATCATTTCTCCATCGGCGGCTGCGGAAGACCTCACGCAGCGAAAGCCCAATCCATGGTTCGTGCGCGCGGTCGGCACCTCGGCGCAGGCCCATCATGCGCTCGGCGAATATGCCGCCAAGGAATTGAAGTACAAGCGCATCGTGATCATCGCCGACGATTTTGCATTCGGCCACGAACTCTCCGCAGGATTTCAGCGCACGTTCGAACAGAACGGCGGCAAGGTCATCCAGAAGCTCTGGTCGCCGCTGAATGCCGCCGAGTACGGAACCTACATCACCCAGATCGATCCCACTGCGGATGCGGTCTTTGCCGGGTTCGCGGGCGGCAACGGCATCAAGTTTCTCGGCGAATACAAGAACTACGGGATGCAGAAGCCCGTCCTCGGCGCGATGACGACGGTCGATGAAGGCATCCTCAAACGGATGGGGGACGAAGCGCTCGGCGTGATCTCCGCCGGCTGGTACAGCGCGGCGATCGACACTCCCGCCAACAAGAAGTTCGTCGAGGCCGTGCGCAAGGCCTACAACGCCGACCCCGGCTACTACACGGTGGGCGCCTACATGGCGTGCGAATTCCTCAACAACGCGCTCGAACAGGTGAAGGGCGATATTTCCGACAAGGCGGCCTTCATGAAGGCCCTGCGAAGCGTCAATATGCCTGAAAGTCCTTACGGGCAGGTCAAGCTCGACCAATACGGTCAGCCGATTCTCGACATCACGATACGGAAGGTGGAGAAGAAGGACGGCAAGTTGCAGAACACCGTCATCAAGACCTATCCGGCGGTCAGCCAGTTCTGGACCTATGGGCCCGATGAGTTTCTGAAGAGCCCGGTCTATTCGCGTGACTGGACGCCGGCCAAGTAGGTTCGTTTCACGCAGCGTCAGATCATTCGCCGGAGCGAAGAGAGATTCCCGAATGAATTTCTGGGTCATTCAAGGTTTGAACGGCCTGGCCTTCGGGTCTCTCCTCTTCATTCTTGCGTCCGGATTTTCGCTGATCTTCGGTCTCATGCGCATCGTGAACCTGTCTCACGGTGCCTACTTCATGCTGGGGGCCTATGTCGGGATTTCGGCCATGGCCGCCGGTGCCAGCTTCTGGACCGCCATTCTGATCGGCGGCATCGCGATTGGCGCGCTCGGCGCCGTCATCGAGCGGCTCATTCTGCGTCGCTTGACCGGACAACCACTCGCACAGGTGCTGGTGACGCTCGGGATCGCGTTCATCATCGCTGACGCGTGCGTCTGGATCTGGACAGGCGATCCCCGCCCGGTGCCGATGCCGCGTGAACTGGCCGGCGCGTTCCGGGTCCATCAACTTGCCTTTCCCATCTATCGTCTCTTTGTCATCGGCATCGCATTCGCGCTGGCGGCCGCGTTGTGGTTCCTGCTCGAGCGCACCCGGCTTGGTGCGATGATCCGCGCCGGGGTCGACGATCTCAACATGGCGCGCGCCATAGGCATCCGGACATCGGTCCTGTTCCCGGTGGTGTTCTGTCTTGGCTCGGCGCTTGCCGGCGCCGGCGGCGTGCTGGCGGGCCCTATCCTCTCGGTCTATCCTGGCCTCGACACGGATATGTTGCCGTTAGCCCTCGTTGTCGTGATCCTTGGCGGGGTCGGCAGCCTGCTCGGCGCGTTTGTCGGCAGCCTGATCATCGGCTTCATCTACAGCTACGGCCAGGCGCTCTTTCCCGACCTCGCCTACATGATCCTGTTCCTGCCGATGGTGCTGGTCCTGACGTTGCGTCCCACCGGTCTGTTCGGGAGGCAAGCCATTTGAACCCCGCTTCGCGTCCACAGGCGGTCCTCGCCCTGCTCGCCATCGCCGCGCTTCTGGCGATGCCGTGGCTCGTGACATCGGACTACTACATCAATATCGCGACACAAGTCGTGATTGCCGCCATCCTGGCGATGAGCCTCAACTTGCTGGTCGGGTTCGGCGGAATGATTTCGCTCGGCCACGCATCCTATCTCGGCGTCGCTGCGTATCTCACGATCTACCTCAGCACGCATGCCGGGCTGGGGTCGCTCGCCAGCGCGCTGATTGCGATTGCGACGACGACACTCCTCGCCATGCTGTTCGGCTACCTTGCGCTTCGGGCGTCCGGACTGGGCTTACTCATGATCACGCTGGCGCTCGGCCAGATCCTGTGGGGCATCGCCTATCGATGGGCGAGCCTCACCGGCGGTGACAATGGGCTTGGCGGCCCGGTCCGGCCACGGCCGTTCGGGATCGACCTGATGAATCCCACCGCGTTCTTCTATTTCACCCTGATCTTTCTGGTGTTGGCGGCGTGGTTGATCTCGCGCTTCGTCCAGTCGGGGCTCGGACAAAGCTTGCAAGGCGCACGCGATCAGCCGCGGCGCATGCGCGCGCTCGGCTACAATGTGTGGATGGTCCAGTGGCTGAGCTTTGTCTTCGCCGGATTCTGGGGCGCGATTGCCGGCATGCTCTACGCCTACTACCACCAGTTCGTCAGTCCGCAGGCGCTCCATTTGACGACGTCCGCCGAAACGCTGCTGATGGTCGTGGCCGGCGGGACCGGCACCCTGTTTGGTCCGGTGGTGGGCGCAGCCCTCGTCGTCATCCTCAAGAACGTCGTCAGCGCCTACATCACGCGCTGGCTGATGCTGCTTGGCGTCGTCTTCGTGGCGATCGTGCTGTTCATGCCGGAGGGCATCGTGCCCGGCCTGCGCCGGCTGCGCGCGGCGATGAAGATGCAGCCGGCCTCGTCCGCCAGGTCTGCCCTGCCCGTGACCGAGGAGCGGCCGACATGACCGCGCCCGCTTTGGAGGTGAAAGGACTTCATCGTTTCTTCGGCGGCCTGCCCGCCGTGCGTGAAGTCTCGATGCGCGTGCCGGTCGGCGAAAGGCGGCTGCTGCTCGGACCGAACGGTGCCGGCAAGACGACCCTCTTCAATCTCATCGCCGGCGATTTTCCGGCATCGCGTGGCGAAATCCGAATCTTCGGCGAGAACGTCACCGGAAAGACCGCGGACCAGCGCACCCATCTCGGGATGGCGCGCACCTACCAGATCATCACGCTCTTTCCCAAGAACACGCTGGTTCACAACGTCGTCATTTCGCTGCTGGGCCTGCTCAAGCTTCGCTTCAATCCGCTATCGGACATCAGGAAGCACAAGGCACTTTGGGGCGAGGCGCGGGCGATCCTGGCCCTCGTCGGCCTGGAGCATCTTGCCGAGAGAACGGTGGCGGATACCAGCTACGGCGAGAAGCGCCGGCTCGAGATCGCAATGGCGCTCGCCCAGAAGCCGAAACTGTTGCTACTGGACGAGCCGCTGGCAGGCCTCTCGGCGGATGAGCGCCGGGACGTCGAGCGCCTGCTGCAAACGATTCCGCGTGACGTGACGATCATCATGATCGAGCATGACATGGACGTCGCGCTCGCATTTGCCGATGTCATCACGGTGATGCAGCACGGCCAGATCGTCGTGGAAGGAAATCGCGCCGAGGTGGTCGCCGATCCGAAGACGCGGGAGGTGTATCTTGGGCACTGACGCGCTGGTGATCGGCGGGCTCAACGCATTCTACGGCGACAGCCACGTCTTGCATGATGTGTCCTTCACGGTGAAACAAGGGCAGGTTCTTGGCCTGCTCGGCCGCAACGGCGCCGGCAAGACCACCTGCATCAGCGCCATCGTCGGCCTGGTCCGCGCCAGGACTGCGCGCCTTGAGCTGTTCGGCCAATCGATCGCCGGCCTGTCGCCGGAGGCGATCTCGCTGAGCGGCATCGGTCTCGTTCCGCAGGGCCGGAGAATATTCCCCTCACTCACCGTCGTCGAAAATCTCACCGTCGCCGCGCGCCGCAGCCGCGCGGGTCATCGATCGGACTGGACGCTGAACGATGTCTACGAAGCTTTCCCACGGCTGGCGGAGCGGAAGCAGCAGCTCGCCGGCTCCCTGTCCGGCGGCGAACAACAGATGCTCGCGATCTCCCGTGCCTTGATGACCAATCCGCGGCTGATCCTGTTCGACGAACCGTCGGAGGGTCTGGCGCCGCAGATCGTCACGGAGGTCGCGACCGTTCTGAGGCGTCTTCGCGACAGCGGCCTCTCGATCGTTCTGGTCGAGCAGAACATCAAGCTTGCCCTTGAGATCGCCGACGACATCGTGGTCCTGAATACAGGTTATGTCGCGCATACGGGCGGGGCGGAAGCGCTTCGCGCCGATGGTGCGCGGATCCAGCAACTCCTTGGTGTATATTGAAAGGTCAAGCATGAGGTCGTCGATTTCCGTGCGCGATGGCGTTCTCGACATCGCGGAATCCGGAGCAGGGAAGACCGTTGTGCTCCTGCACTCGCTCCTTGCCGATCGCACCATCTTCGACCGGATCGTGCCGATGCTGGCGCGAACCCGGCGGGTGATCGTGCCCGATCTGCCCGGCTTCGGCGGCTCGTCACCCGCCGGGGCAACGATCGAGGGAATCGCGGACCGAATTTCGGGGCTGTTCGATGCCTTGGATCTCGGCACGGGTGCCGACGTCCTTGGCAATGGCTTCGGCGGCTTTGTCGCGAGCACCCTAGCGATCCGCCACGGCGGCAAGTTCGATCGCCTCGTGCTGGCCGACACCGGACTAACCTTCTCGCCTGAGGGCAAGCAGTCGTTCTATGCCATGGCCGAACGCGTTCGCCAGGCCGGCATGGGGGCCATCATCGATGTGGCGATGAAGCGGCTGTTTCCCGAAGACTACATCGCGGCGCACCCGGAAGTCTTCACCGAGCGGCGCAATGCCCTGCTCAAGACCAATCCGGAATTCTTCGCCGAGGCGTGTCTCGCGCTCGCCGCACTGGATCTGACGTCCGGCATTGCGACCATTCGCAATCCGACGCTGGTTGTGGTCGGCGAGCTCGACGCCGCAACGCCGCCCGAGATGGCGCGCGCCCTGGCCCGCGCGCTCCCAAAGGCCGAGCTGATCGAAATCCCCGGCTGTGGTCATGCGCCGATGGCGCAGGCGCCCGAGGCCTTCATCAAGACGATCTCGGGTTTCCTCGAATTGACCTGATCATGAAACCGCCGTCGTTCCAGTATCACCGTCCCCAAACGCGCGAGGAGCTCGGCGCACTGCTGACCAGCCTCGACAACGCCAAGATCCTGGCCGGCGGTCAGTCGCTGATGCCGATGCTGAACCTGCGCGTGATCGCGCCCGATCACCTGATCGACATCAACCGCATTCCGGAGCTGGCGGGTATTCGCGAAACGGCCGATGGAATCGAAATCGGCGCCATGACGCGTCAGGCCGATATTCTCTCCTCGCCGATCATCCGTGATCGCCTGCCGTTGCTTACTCGTGCGCTCGAGCATGTCGGCCACATCCAGACCCGATCACGCGGAACCATCGGGGGTAGCTGCTGCCATCTCGATCCATCTGCCGAGCAGCCGGCGATCTGCACCGCTCTCGATGCTGAATTCGTCGCGATCGGACCAAAGGGTCGCCGTGTGATCGCGGCCGCCGATTGGTTTCAGGGCATGTTGCAATCATCGCTCGACGATCAGGAATTTCTTGAGGCCGTGCGATTCAGACCTTGGGCCAAAGGCCACGGCTACGGCTTCGCCGAATACGCGCGCCGCCACGGTGACTTTGCGATCTCCGGTGCGGCTGCACTGCTCGAGGCCGACGGTGGCAGTCGGATCGCGCGAGCGGCGCTGCTGGTGTTCGGTGTCGAGGAGGCTCCACGGCGTCTTTACGAAGCTGAAGCGGCTCTCGTCGGCCAGATCGCCAGCGAGATCGCGCTCGCGCCGATCCTTGACGCGGCACGCGCGCTCGATCCGATGGAAGACGTTCAGGTGACGGCGGACTATCGCCGCCATCTCGCCGGCACCCTGCTCGGCCGCGCCTTGCGCGAGGCCTGCACCAGCCTGGAACAGCGCTCATGAGCGAACGACACCTGACCTTCACGCTCAACGGCGAGCGGCGCGAGGCCAGCGCCGAGACAAGGACGCACTTGGCCGACTTCCTGCGTCACGGCCTGGGGCTCACCGGAACACATGTCGGATGCGAACATGGCGTCTGCGGCGCCTGCACCGTCATCGTCGATGGTGCACCGGTGCGATCGTGCCTGATGCTGGCCGTCCAGATCGACGGCTGCACGGTCGAAACGGTCGAGGGCCTTGCCACGGGCGGCCAACTCTCCCCGCTGCAGCAGGCTTTTGCCGATCATCACGGATTGCAATGCGGGTTCTGTACGCCGGGTATGCTGATGACGCTCGAAGCTTTTCTGCGCGTCACGCCCTCTCCGACCCAACAGGACGTCAGGATAGCGATCTCCGGCAACACGTGCCGCTGTACCGGCTACCAGGGAATCGTCGAAGCGGCCCTGACAGCCGCCGCAGCAAAGGGTAGCCGCCCATGAGCGCGCGTTATTTCGGAGCTGCGGTCACCCGCGTCGAGGATCCCCGCCTGCTGACAGGACGCGGACGCTATGTCGACGACTCGGAATTCCCGGGCATGCTGCATGCCGCGTTCGTCCGGGCGAGTGTGGCCCACGGCCGCATCCGGAGCGTCGACACGGGCGAAGCGAGCGGCATGCCGGGCGTCGTGGCGATTTACACGATGGCGGATTTCGCAGGTATTGCGCAGGGCCAGATGCCGCCGATGGCCCCGCACCCGCTCCTGCCGACACCGATTACTTATCACCCGTTGGCTGTCGAGGAAGTGCGTCACGTCGGCGAAGCCATCGCGATCGTGCTGGCCGACGACCGGGCAAGGGCAGAAGATGCCGCGGCCGCCGTGTCGCTCGACATCGAGGAATTGCCGGCCGTTGCCGACGCCGTCCTTGCCTCGAAGGCGGGAGCGCCCAGAGCCGACAGCAAGCGGCCGAGCAACATCGCGGCCACCATGAAGGCCGGCTTCTCCGATTGCGGCGCGGTGTTTGCGAAGGCCGACCATGTCCTCACCGAACGCTTCGATATTCATCGCGGCGGCTGCCATTCTATGGAATGCCGCGGCGTGGTTGCCAGCGTCGATCCGCATTCAGACGTGCTGACGCTCTCTACGTCCTCGCAATCGCCCTACATGGTGCGGCGACACCTTGCGACCTATCTCAACCGCGATGAGAGCCAGATCCACATCATGACGCCGGATGTTGGCGGCGGCTTCGGCCCCAAGGCCAATGTCTATCCGGAGGAGTTCGCTGTTGCGCTCGCCGCGCTCAAGACCGCGCGGCCGGTCAAATGGATCGAGGACCGCCAGGAGCACTTCGTCGCCACGACGCAGCAGCGCGGACAGGTCTGGACGCTCGATGTCGCCTTCGACCATGACGGGCGCATGCGCGCGATCCGGGGCCATTGCGTTCACGACAACGGCGCCTACGCGCCCTACGGCCTCATTCTGCCGGCAACAGCCCTCGCCAGCTTTCCGGGCCCATACGCGCTTGAGGCGCTCGACCTTACAATTGACGTCGTGTTAACCAACTTGGTGCCGACGTCACCGGTACGTGGCGCATGCCGTCCAAACGCCGCGTTTTTGCTTGAACGCCTCGCCGACCGTATCGCGCGCCACCTCGGCATCGACCGACAGGAAGTGCGCCGGCGCAGCTTCGTTCGCGCCGACCAGATGCCTTACTCTACTGGCATGAAGGCGCGTGATGGCTCACCGATCTCCTATGACAGCGGCGACTACATCGCCGCTCTGGATCTCGTACTCCATAAAATCGACGCTTCCGGCTTCCAAGCCCGCCGCGCGGCAGCCGCGAAGCGCGGCAAGCTGCTTGGTCTTGGTATCGCATCCTGCGTCGAGGATACCGGCCTCGGTCCGTTTGAAGGAGCTTCGGTTCGGGTCACGCCGGCGGGAAAGGTCGTTGTCAGCACCGGTGCATCAAGCCAGGGCCAAGGTCACCGCACGGCGCTTGCGCAGATCGCCGCCGACGCGCTCGGCGTCGACCTGAATGACGTCAGGGTCGAGACCGCCGACACGTCGAAATTCCCGCTGGGCATGTCCACCATTGCAAGCCGGATCGCAGTAACAGCCGGCTCTTCGGTTGAACTGGCGTCACAGAAGGTGCGAGCCAAGGCCATCGCCTTTGCCTCCCACAAGCTGGAAGTCGGAGAGCAGGATCTTGAACTCGAAGGCGGCGCTGTACGCGTCAAAGGGGTCCCGGGATTGAATGTCAGCCTGTCGGAAATCTCACGAACGCTGGCCGGGAATGTCGGAATGAGCCTGCCCGGCGCCATGGAACCCGACCTTGCTGCGACTGCCTATTTCAACTCCACCGCCCTGACATTTGCCTATGGCGCTAACGCCTGCGAGGTCGAGATCGACCCTGAGACCGGTGATGTGCGGGTTGTTCGCTACGTTGTGGTTCACGACTGCGGCAAGTTGATCAATCCGCTGATTGTCGACGGCCAAATTCGTGGCGGGGTGGTGCACGGGATAGGCAACGCGCTGTTTGAACGGATGATCTATGACGAAGCCGGTCAGCCTCTGACGACCACTTACGCCGATTACCTGCTACCTTTGGCCTCCGAGATGCCGCCGATTGAGATCCATCACATGGAGACACCGTCTCCGCGCAACCCGATCGGCGTCAAAGGCGCCGGCGAGGGCGGCACAATTCCAGCCGCGGCCTGCGTGATCTCGGCCGTCGAGAATGCGCTGGGATCAAATGCGCCGTTCATCCACCTTCACCCGATTTCGCCGCAACAGGTGATGAAATGGTTAGAGCTGAGCGGATCGGCGGCGCAGGCCTGATTGCCAATCAGGCCATCACCCGACCTGATCACCAGCGAACATAGCACTTTGCACCGGAAGTCGCCGATCCCGCTGTCCGGCGCGATTCCGAAGCATCTTACTAGCCCGACAAGCCAGCCAGATCTTCACCGCCGTTTCGCAGCAATGCATTCGTCCCCGCGCCAGTGTCGAGTGCGCTCTATGGCTATGCAGAAAGGAAGAAAGTCGCCGCAGTCGACACAAGAGTGCCAACCGCTTCCCTGCACTTCTCAAAGCTGACGAGACGATCGCCGGTAAGCTCATTCATGTAGACCCGCCGGTTCACCTCTATCATTATCGATTGGACCCTCGTGTCGGCACCGTAGTGTTTCGCCGGAATGAGCGCGCCCGCAAATGGTCTGTCAACAGCAACGGTGAACCCGAGCTTCCCTGCAGCGTCTGCAACTGCTCCAGCCAGTCCATGCGCGGTGTGGAGAGAATCCGTGCCAATGCAGATTTCAGGTCTCTGCGGGTCCTGGTCAGGCTCGTGCGGTAGCGGACGATCAGCGAAACTGTGGCAATCGATAATGAGGCAACGGTCTTCACGGCGGAGCACCTTGTCAATGGCCGAAGTGAGTAACTCATGATGCGGCCAATACCAGCGGGTCATGACACGCTCACGTT